>JAUHXL010000077.1 GCA_030426945.1 bacterium | reverse complement strand
TTGGGCATGGCCGCCGAGGACAACATCCAGGTCTGCAACCTGACCACGCCCGCGCAGCTGTTCCACTGTCTGCGCCGGCAGATCCGCCGGCCGATCCGCAAGCCGCTCGTCATCATGACGCCGAAGAGTCTGCTGCGCCTGCCCGACGCGGTCTCACCGATCGAGGACTTCTGCTCGGGCGGCTTCGAGCGCATCCTGCGGGATCCCACGGTGGTCGAGCCGTCGAAGGTGCGCCGCATTCTGCTGTGTACCGGCAAGGTGTACTACGAGCTGGCGAGCGCGAAGGACATCCTGAGCGCCGATCACGTCGCCATTCATCGCCTCGAGCAGCTGTACCCGCTGCGGCGTGAGGAGCTCGCCGAGCAGCTCGGCGCCTACCCGGACGCCGCGCCCGTCGTCTGGGTGCAGGAGGAGCCCGCCAACATGGGCGCCTGGCCCTACCTGCGCTACGCCTTCGGCGACCGGATGCTGGGCCGCCGGCTCAGCGTCGTCGCCCGCACGGCGAGCGCCAGCCCAGCGACGGGCTCGATGGCCAGCCACCGCATGGAGCAGGAGCTGCTCATCGAGCAGGCCTTCGAGCTGAGCGCCTGAGCGGGTCGCGTCGCCCATCCCCCCTACCCGAGCTGAGGAGCGCCAGAGCATGGCCGTCGAGTTGAAGGTGCCGCCGGTCGGTGAATCGATCACCGAGGTCGTCATCGGTGAGTGGCTGAGGGCCGAAGGCGACTTCGTCGCCGAGGACGAGCCGGTCGTCGTCGTCGAGAGCGACAAGGTGAACATGGAGGTGCCCGCCCCCGAGTCGGGCACCCTGCGCAAGATCGTCAAGAAGAGCGGCGACACGGCCGAGGTCGGCGAGGTGATCGGCATCATCGAGCCGGGCGACGGGCCCGCCGCCGACCGCGGGCCCGCCGACGCGGGCGACGCCGACCCCGACGGCGACACCCGCGCGGCGCCCGACGCCGACAAGGAGGGCGCCCGGGTGACGCCCGCCGCGCGGCGCGTGCTGGCCGAGCACGACCTGAGGGCGGACGCGGTGGAGGCCACGGGGCCGGGCGGCCGACTGCTGAAGGAGGACGTGCTGCGCCACGTGTCCGAGCGTCGCGCCGAGCCGGGCGCGGCGAAGCCGGCGCCGGCCCCGAAGGCCGAGGCCGACCGGCGGGACGCGGCGGCTGATTCGGGCGCCGGGGGCGATCGGCGCACCGAGCGCGTCAAGATGACGCCCCTGCGACGCACGGTGGCCCGCCGGCTGGTCGAGGCGCAGCAGAACGCCGCGCTCTTGACCACCTTCAACGAGATCGACATGTCCGCCGTGATGGCGCTGCGCAAGTCGCATCAGGACGCCTTCGTCGGCCGCTACGAGGTGAAGCTGGGCTTCATGTCGTTCTTCGTGAAGGCGGTCATCGACGGGCTGAAGGCCTTCCCCGCCCTCAACGCGCGCATCGACGGCGAGGAGGTCGTCTACCACGACTACTACGACATCGGCGTGGCGGTCGGCGGGGGCAAGGGCCTGGTGGTGCCGGTGATCCGCAACGCCGAGACGCTGAGCTTCGCGGAGGTCGAGTCGACCATCAACGACCTCGGCCGGCGGGCCAAGGCCAACCAGCTCAAGCTCGAGGAGCTGCAGGGCGGCACCTTCAGCATCACCAACGGCGGCGTCTACGGCTCGCTGCTGTCGACGCCGATCATCAACCCGCCCCAGAGCGGCATCCTCGGCATGCACGGCATCCAGGATCGCCCCATCGCCGTGGACGGCCAGGTGGTCATCCGCCCGATGATGTACGTCGCCCTCACCTACGATCACCGCATCGTGGATGGTCGCGAGGCGGTCACCTTCCTCAAGCGCGTCAAGGAGTGCGTCGAGACGCCCGTGCGCATGCTGTTGGAGGTCTGAGGCGATGGCCGACCACGACCACTTCGACCTCGTCGTCATCGGCGCTGGCCCCGGCGGCTACGTGGCCGCGTTGCGCGCGGCGCAGCTCGGCCTGAAGGTGGCCTGCGTCGAGGAGGAGAAGGCCCTCGGCGGCACCTGCCTGCGGGTGGGCTGCATCCCCAGCAAGGCCCTGCTCGAGTCGAGCGAGAAGTACCACGAGGCGGGCCACGCGCTGGCCGAGCACGGCGTGCAGATCGCCGGCGTCGGCCTCGACCTCGCCGCGATGATGAAGCGCAAGGACAAGGTGGTGACGACGCTCACGCGCGGCGTGGCCAGCCTGTTCAAGAAGGCGGGCGTCACCCGGATCGAGGGCCACGGGCGGCTGCGCGGCGGCGGGCAGGTGCAGGTGACCTCGGGCGACGCGACCCGGACGCTCGAGGCCAAGGACATCCTCATCGCCACCGGCAGCAAGGTGGCCACGCTGCCGGGCGTCGCGATGGACTGGGATCGCATCGGCGGCAGCACCGAGGCGCTGTCCTGGCCCGAGGTGCCCGAGCGTCTGGTGGTGATCGGCGCGGGCGTGATCGGGCTCGAGCTGGGCTCGGTCTGGCAGCGACTCGGCGCCCAGGTGACGGTGCTCGAGTACATGGACCGCATCCTCGTCGGCGTCGACGACGAGGCCGCCAAGGCCGCCCACAAGGTGTTCAGCAAGCAGGGCCTGGACATCCGGACCGGCGTGAAGGTGACCGGCGCCAAGGTCGAGGGTGATCGCTGCGTGGTGACCTACGAGGGCGGTGAGCCCCTCGAGGCTGACCGCGTGCTGGTGGCCGTGGGGCGCCGCCCCAACACCGACGATCTGGGCCTCGACGTGGCGGGCGTCGAGGTGGACGACCGCGGGCGCATCGCGATCGACGCGCACTTCGCGACGTCGGCCGCGCACGTCTGGGCCATCGGCGACGTCGTCGCCGGGCCGATGCTGGCGCACAAGGCCGAGGAGGAGGGCATCGCCTGCGTCGAGCGGCTGGTGACCGGCTACGGCCACGTCAACTACGACGCCATCCCCAACATCGTCTACACCCACCCCGAGGTGGCCAGCGTCGGCCGCACCGAGGCGCAGCTGAAGGAGGACGGCGTGCCCTACAACAAGGGCAGCTTCCCCTTCCTGGCCAACGGGCGGGCGCGCGCGCTGGGCAGCACCGACGGGTTCGTGAAGATCCTCGCCCACGCCGAGACCGACCGCGTGCTCGGGGTCCACATCGTGGGGCCGCGCGCCGGCGACCTGATCGCCGAGGCCGCGGTGGCGATGGAGTTCGGGGCGAGCGCCGAGGACATCGCCCGCAGCTGCCACGCCCACCCCACCCTGGCCGAGGCCGTCAAGGAGGCCGCGCTGGCGGTCGGCGGCCGCGCCCTGCACATCTGAGCCTCGGGCCACCCGCGCCCGGCCCGGAAAGAGCGAAGGCCCCGAGGCGAGCGCCTCGGGGCCTTCTTCGATCACCGACTTCGAACAGGATGGCGTCCCCAGCGGGATTTGAACCCGCGTCGCCGGCTTGAAAGGCCGGTGTCCTGGGCCTGACTAGACGATGGGGACAGAGAACCCGAAGCCGAAGATCCCGTGACCGATGGACGAAACATGGGCCGTCTGGGACTCGAACCCAGAACCGTCGGATTAAAAGTCCGCTGCTCTGCCTATTGAGCTAACAGCCCACCAGACCGACGGCCGGCACGGTTTAGCCGAGGCGGCCCACAGTGTCAAGGGCGCGCGGACATCATCGAACGGTTCGAGGTCGAACCGCCCGAGATTGCTGACTTTCCGCGTTGACACCGCCAAGCCCCTGGCGCTACGCTCGGGGCCGCTTCGACACCCGCTGGGCACCCCGCCGTGAACACCCACGAGCTCCACATCGCTGGCCACCACCTGACGGTGCGTTCGCCGGCAGACGCCGAGTACGTGCAACAGCTCGCGCGCATGGTCGACGAGCGCGTTCAGGCGGCCGGGGGTCAGGGCGCGGGGCCGTACGGCACCGTGCTGCTGGCGGCCCTGGCGCTGGCCGATGCCCTGCGGAAGGCCGAAGACGAGGCCGAGCGACTGCGCCGGGACGTGCAGTGGCGGGCCGACGACATGTTGACGACCCTGGACGAGCTCAAACGGAACCGCGGCCCCGCCGGGCGAGGCTGACCTCCGCGCGAGCCGTGGCCGCGCCCCCCGGTGTGCGGCCCGACGGTTGATGTGACAACGACTCCGAACGCGCGGCTGGCCTTGCGCCGCCGCCTGCGCGCGCGCCGCCGGGCGATCGCGCCGCCCGAGCGGGCGGCCGCCGAGGTCGCGGCGCGTGACCATCTCTGGGCCGCGTTGTGCGCCAGCGGCGCGCCGCGCGTCGCGCTGTACCGGGCCTTCGACGGCGAGCTCGACCCCGAGCCCCTCGTCGCGCGCGCCCACGCAGCGGGCATCGCCGTCGTGTTTCCGGCGTGGCGCGACGCCGAACCCCTCACCTTCGTCGAGGCCGAACGCTGGACCGTGGACGCCCGCGGGCTGGCGATCCCTCACGGCCCCGTGATCGCGCTCGAGCCCGCCGACCTGGTCGTGGTGCCGGGCGTGGCCTTCGACGACGACGGCTACCGCCTGGGCCTGGGCGGCGGCCACTATGACCGCACGCTGGCGATCTGCCCCGCGCGCAGCCTGGGCCTGGCCTTCGAGTGCCAGCGCCTCGAGCGCGTGCCGCGCGCCCCGTGGGATCGCCCCGTGGACGCCCTCGTGACCGAACGGGGGCACCTCACCTTCGCTTCTGGGGAGAAGAACGACTGATGGAAATCGCCATCGGGCTGGTGGTCGGGATCATCCTCGGCCTCGTGGCCTGGCGCCTTCTGGGACGAGGGGGCGACGACAACGAAGCCGCTCGCCTGCGCGCCGAACTGGACACCGAAGTCGCGAGAGCGCGCGCCGAGGCCGAGGCCGCCGCGCGCGCGCAGTTCGAGAGGCTGAGCGCAGAGGCCGAGGGTGACCTCGTCGCGCGACGCAAAGAGGTCGCCGAGCGCGAGGAGCGCTTGCGCAAGCGGGAGGAGGCCATCGAGCGACGCGACGAGACGCTCGACAAGCGGGAGGGGCAGCTGGTCCGCCGCGAGAAGGAGGCCGGCAAGCGGGAGCGCCGCATCGAGCGGCAGGAGGAGTCGCTCGAGGGCGCGATCAGCGAGCACCGCGAGCGCCTCGAGGCGGTGGCCGGGCTGTCGCAGCAGGAGGCCCGGGCGCTGCTGATGGACGAGGTGCGCGACGAGGCGCGGCAGCGGTCGATCGACCAGGTGCGGGTCATCGAGCAGGAGGCGCGGGAGCTGGCGGACGAGCGCGCGCGGCTGGTGGTCGCGGCCGCCATCCAGCGCTACGCCAGCGAGCACGTCGCCGACCGCACGGTGGCCTCGGTGCCCCTGCCCAGCGAGGACATGAAGGGCCGCATCATCGGCCGCGAGGGCCGCAACATCCGCGCGTTCGAGAGCGCCACCGGGTGTGACGTGATCATCGACGACACGCCCGACGCCGTGGTGATCAGCTGTTTCAACCCCACGCGCCGCGAGGTGGGTCGGCTGTCGATGGAGCGGCTGCTGCAGGACGGGCGCATCCACCCGGCGCGCATCGAGGAGATCGTCGCCCGCACCGGCAAGGAGGTCGACGCCGTCGTCCGCCAGCACGGCGAGGCCGCCACCCTCGAGCTCGAGGTGTCGGGCCTGCACCCGGAGATCGTCAAGGCGCTCGGCCGCCTGCACTTCGTCACGGCCTTCGCCCAGAACGTGCTGCGGCACAGCGTGGAGGTCGGCGCGCTGGCCGGCATGATGGCGGCGGAGCTGGGGCTGAAGCCGGCGCCCGCCCGGCGCGCCGGGCTGCTGCACGACATCGGCAAGGCGGTGGAGCACGACGCCGAAGGATCGCACGCGGCGGTCGGCGCCGCCTTCCTGCGCAAGCACGGCGAGAAGAAGGGCATCATCGACGCGGTGGCCGCCCATCACGGCGAGGTGGCCCAGGACTCGGTGCTGTCGCAGCTGGTGGCCGCGGCGAACAGCCTCTCGGCCCAGCGACCGGGCGCGCGCTCGGAGTCGCTGGCCTCGTACATCAAGCGGCTCGAGGATCTCGAGGCGCTGGCCATGGACTTCGACGGCGTCGAGCGCTGCTTCGCCATCCAGGCCGGCCGCGAGGTGCGGGTGATGGTCGACAACGCCAAGCTCAGCGATCGGGACGCGGACCTGCTGGCGCGGGACGTCGCGCGCCGCATCGAGAGCGAGCTGAGCTATCCCGGTGAGGTCAAGGTGACGGTCATCCGCAGCACCCGCGCCGTGCAGTACGCGCGCTGACGCGCCCGCTGCCCCCGATCCCGCCCCCCAACGCCGTCAGCCGACCTCGGCGCGCACCGCGTCGAGGGTGAAGGGCTTCTGCAGGACGCGCTGGGCGCCGGCCGCGAGCGCCGCCTGCAGGGGCGGCGCGTCCAGCGAGAGGCCGGTGATCAGCACGACGCGACAGCCGGCGGCGGCCAGCCGGGCGACGAGCGGCACCACCGACGCGCCATCGGGCACGAGCAGATCGACCAGCGCCACGTCCGCGACCACCTCGGCGTCCACCGCGTCGGGGTGCGCGAAGGCCCGCACGGCGTGCCCCAGCGCGCGCAGCGCCAGGACGAGGTAGTCGCGGATCTCGGCGTCGTCGTCGACGATCAGGACGTGTCGGTGGGGCATGGCGCGGCGGAGGATAGGTGCGCCGGGGCGGGTTTTCTACTTGAATCCCGCGACCTCGGCCCCGATCATGCGGCGTCCTGAATCGGTGGGGAATCGATGACCGAAGACAAAGTTTTCGAGACGGTCCGTGACGCGTTCGTCGAGGCGCTCGGCGTCGACGAGGAAGAGGTCGAGCCGGAGGCGCGCATCTTCGATGATCTGGGCGCCGAGTCGCTCGACCTGCTCGAGATCGTGTTCCTGCTCGAGCGCGCCTTCGACATCAAGATCCCGCGCGGCGGCGTCAAGGAGGCCACGCAGGCGGGGATCGATCCCAGCGAATACGAGGTCGACGGCGTCCTGACGCCGCTCGCCCTCGACAAGCTGCGGGAGCACATGCCCGAGGTCGATCCGGACGAGATCACGCCCGGCCTGACCAGCAACGACATCCCCCGCCTGTTCCGGGTGCAGACCTTCGTGAACATCGTCGTGCATCAGCTCGCCGAGAAGGGCACCCCCGTCGAGCGCTGAAGGTCCGCGGGAGGCGCGCGCCGGGTCGGTCCCCGAACGCGCGACAGGCTCCACGATGCGCTTCGGCTTTGTCGTCCACCCGCTGACCCCGCTGCAGCAGCGCCTGCTCGGCCTGCGCAGCGGTGACGTCGCGCTGCTCGCGGGGCGGCCCTCGCGCCGCCCGCCCGCCCGCCTCGTCGCGCGCCTGGGCCTGCGCGACGCCCTCGGCGCGCGGGTGGAGGGCGTGCTGGTGGCGGTGCCGGGGCTGCCCGATCATCTGCTGACCGACCAGGAGGCGGGCGTGGCGGCGGTGCTCGCCGGCGTCGAGCGCTGCCACGCCGAGGGCGCCGGGATCGTCGGCCTCGGCGCCGTGGCCGCGGTCATCGGGGGGCAGGGCAAGGCGGTGGCCGAGGCCGCGCCCTGCCCCGTCACCACCGGCAACGGTCTGACGGCCTACGCGGCGGTCGAGACGCTGGCGCTGCTGGCCCGCGTCGGCGCGCCGCCCACGACGGTGGGGCTGCTCGGCCCGCCCGGGCCCGTCGCCAACGCCGTCCTCAGCCAGCTCGTCGCGCGCGGGCACGCCGTCACCGTCATCTCGGCCAGCCCGCCCCGCCCGTTGCAGCGGCTGGTCGAGCGCCTGACCGCCGAGCACGCCGGCAGCGCCACCTTCGCCGCCACGCCCGACGTCGCCCTCGGGCCCGGGCGCGTGCTGGTCGCGGCCTCGAGCACCGGCGGTCGCCTCCGTCAGTCCCAGCTGCCCCCGGGCAGCGTGGTGATCGACGTGGCCGCGCCACAGGACGTCCTGCTCGACGGCCCCTCACGGGACGACGTGCTGCTGCTCGACGGGGAGTACGTGCGCCTGCCCCACCTGCTCGAGGGCGGCTTCTGGCCCCAGGCCTACGGGGCGGTGACCGGCCAGACGCAGCACATCTTCGCGTGCTTCGCCGAGCCCATGCTGCTGGCGCTCGCGCGCGACGCAGCCCTCGCGTCGGTGGGTCGATCCATCCCGCTCGAGCGCATCCGCGCGCTGGGCAACCTGGCCGCCGATCACGGCTTCTGGATCGACCGCCTCCACGAGCGGGGGCGCCCGGTGGCGCTCAGCCGGCTTCGGCGCTTCGTCGCGGGCGGGTGAGCGCGGCGATCAGCTCGGCTTCGCGGCCCTCCATCTCGGCGGCCTCCGGGTCGGTCTGGTGGTCGAAGCCCAGCAGGTGCAGCACCCCGTGGACGATCAGGAAGGTGATCTCGTCCCGCAGGCCCCAAGCGGGGCCTGCGCCGTCGGCCGCCGCGCCCAGCGCCGGCCACAACCGCGGCAGCGCGCCACGCTCGGCCTGCCGGGCGGCCGTCGGCACGCTCACCACGACGTCGCCGAGCGTGCGGGGCACCCCCGGTGGCAGCGGCGGCCCCTCACCCTCCCCCTGGGGGAAGCTGAGCACGTCGGTGGGCTGGTCCTTGGCTCGGTACGCCCGGTTGAGGTCGCGGATCTCCTCGTCGTCGGTCAGCACCAGCACGAGGTCGTCGTCCGGATGCCCGAGCAGCTCGAGCAGGCGCCGGGCCCGCCGCCGGAGGGTCGTGTCCACCACCTGGCCCCGCACGCTCGGTCGAATCAGCAGCGAGATCACGCGCCCTCGCTCTCATCGCTGTCGCGGTCATAGGCGCGCACGATGGCCTGCACCAACGAGTGCCGGACGACGTCGGTCGCGGTCAGCGCGACGGTGCCGATGCCCTCGATCCCGTCCAGGATCCGCACCGCGTGCGCCAGCCCGCTGTTGCCGCGCCGGGGCTCGAGATCGACCTGCGTGACGTCGCCGGTGACGACCGCGCGCGAGGAGTGGCCCAGCCGGGTCAGGAACATCTTCATCTGCTCGACGGTGGCGTTCTGCGCCTCGTCGAGGATGACGAACGCGTTGTTCAGCGTGCGGCCGCGCATGAAGGCCAACGGCGCGACCTCGATCACGCCGCTCTCGATCAGCCGGCCGACCTGCTCGACGCCGAGCAGGTCGTAGAGGGCGTCGTACAGCGGCCGCAGGTACGGGTTCACCTTGTCGACCAGGGTGCCGGGCAGGAAGCCCAGGCGCTCCCCCGCCTCCACCGCCGGCCGGGCCAGGATGATCCTGCGCACCTCGTGGCGGTTGAGGGCGGCGGTCGCGGCCGCCATCGCCAGGTACGTCTTCCCGGTGCCGGCCGGGCCCACCGCGAACACCAGGTCGTTCTTTGTCAGCGCCTCGACGTAGCGCTGCTGGTTGGGCGTCTTCGGCGCGACCGACCGGCGATCATGGGTCACCGCCAGCGTGCGCGCGCGCAGCCCCTCGAGCTTCACGTCCCGGTCGACGTCGAGCAGGTTCACCATCTGCTCGATGTCCTGGAGGAAGAGCGGGCTGCCGCCCCGCACGAGCGCCAGCAGCTCCTCGATCACCCGACGCGCGAACCCGACCCGCTCCGGGCGGCCGCTGACCGTGATCTGGTCGCCGCGCGCCTGCAGCTTGACGTCCAGGCGCCGCTCCAGCAGGCGCCGGTGGGCGTCCTGGGGACCCCAGAGCGGCGCCAGCGCCAGCCGCCCTTCGGGCACCTCGAAGGTCACCGTGTCGCGCTGCGGCTCGCTCACTGCAGCACGTAGTCGTCGCCCACGGCGACGTAGTCGAAGGGGGCGTCGCCCGGCGGCTCGAGCAGATCGGCCTCGACCAGATCGGCCTCGACCAGGACGGCCAGCGTGTCGGGATAGGTGCCGTTCTCCACGCGATAGACCTCGAGGGCGGTGGCGAGCGCCACCAGCCGATTCGTGCGCAGGCGCTGGTAGGCCTCGCTGGCGACCTCCTGCGTGTTCTGGTGAATCTCGATGCGCGAGCGCGGCATGAAGATCACCGCGCCGGCGATGGCGCCGAGCGCCACGACGTTGACCACCCCGCGGCTGACGACGTCGCGCCAGTCGCGCGGCCGCTGACGCCCGGGCTGCTCCTGAGGCTTCGCCTGCCGCGCGGGCGCGATGAAGCCCTCGTCCATCAGCGTGACGAGGGCCTTGCACGTCTCGAACTCGCCGAGGCGGCTGCGATCGATGATCTGGGTGACGTCGCGCTTGCCGTCGACGAGGGCCAGCACCCGGCGCTCGCTGCGCCCGAGGTTGCTGGGCGCGCCGGTGGCGCCCTTGGGCCGCGGCGCGTCGACCGATGCGTCCACGAACTCCGAGAAGGCGTCATCGAGGATGCGCTCGAGGGCGTCTGCCTCGGTCTCGAGATCCTCGAGATCCTTGAGCGTCTTGAAGACGATCCCGTAGTTGCTGATCCGCGCGCGGATGAGCGGCCACTCGTCCAGCATGCGGAAGCCCTCCATCAGGAGGCTCTCCGACGAGATGGGCGTGCCCACCGGGCGCGCGAAGTTGGGCGGCTTGCCCTCGAACGCGTAGGTGCCGGTCTTCCACTCGAAGAGGCGGTACAGCGTCTCGCGCGTCTGCAAGTCGTTGAACTGCTGCAGGACGTCCGTGGTCAGCGCGCCCTGCTCGACCAGCACGTCGCCCACGCGCCGCAGCGTGCTCTTCTGCACCTTCAGCGCGGCGTTCAGCTGATCCTTCGTGATGACGTCCGCGCCGAGCAGCATGGCGCCCAGCCGATCCCGCCGATCCCGGCCGGCCACGTCGCAGCGGATGATGCGCCCGGACGCGAAGAAGACGTGCACCTCTTCGCCGTCGTCGACCTCCTTCACGTGCAGGATGCCGGTCTTCTGCTGGGTGCCGATCAGCTGCAGGATCTCGGCGATGCCGAAGTCGGACAGCGAGCCCTGGAGCGCCATCAGTCGTCGTCCTCCGGCCAGCGGAAGGCGCGCAACCCGGCCATGACCCACAGCGCCACGAGCGCGACCCCGGCGGCCCAGGCGGTGATCGAGGTGCGCGCCTCGGGCAGGCGCACGGGCTCGATGAGCAGACCCTCCGGTGACAGCAGCCAGATCAGCAGGGTCAGCGCGGCGGCGGCCACCAGGGCCCCTCGCACCGGTCGTCCCCGCGCCAGCCCAGCCAGCCCAGGGACGACCGCCCCGCCGATGCGGGTGGCCCAGCGCCGCACGGCCTCGTGCCGTTCGATGGCCTCCTCCTTCTCGAAGCGGACCCGACGGTCCACCGGCACGTTGCGCACGAACAGGTTGAGGCACTGGTCGCACTGGGGTCGGTCGGGGCGCCCCTGGGCGAGGAAGACGGTGGCCGGGCGTCCGCATCGGCCGCAGGGCCAGGTGAGGCGCAGGCGGGGCTGCAGCGCGGTCAGCACGCCGAACAGCAGCAAGGTCATCGCCGCGCCGATCGGGGCGCCCATCGCCGGCACCGGACCGGCCAGCGTCAGCCACGCCCGATGCGACAGGTCCGTGGGGGCCAGCAGATCCGCCGCCGCGCGCCGGGTCATGGACGTGGCGGGCAGATCGAGATCCACCACGAACTGGTTGGCCGTCGGCGTATCGCTCTCGGTCCACGCGGCCACCCGCTGAGCGTCGAGCTTGGAGGCCTGCGCCATCAGCGGGGACGCCAGATCGGCGCGGCCGGTGCGCTGATACAGGCGGTGCAGGTTGAACAGCGGCCCCGGCTCGTCGGGCAGGTGCTTGCGGGCCTGATCGTAGGCCAGCTCCGCCGACTTCGCCCGTCCCGCCGCGAAGTAGGCGTTCGCCAGGTTGTTCTGCACCACCCCCGCTTCGGCCCCCGGCGGGGCGCCTTCCGCGGCCGCCCTCAGCAGGCGCGCGGCGTCGTCCAGCCGTCCCAGCCGCTTGTAGGTCAGCCCGGTCACCGCCAGGGCCTGCCAGTCGTCGGGGTGCTCCGCCAGCCAGCCCTCGGCGGCGGCGAGCGCGCGGGGATCGGCGGCGTTCAGCGAGAGCGCGTGCAGGGCCTGCGTCACGCCGGTGCCCGCCTCGGTCAGCCGGTCGCCGATCCGAAGGAGCCAGGGTGCCGCCCCCAGAAGCAGCGTGAAGAGGATGGCCAAGCCGCGTTCGCCGCGGCTCTGGTAGGCCCACAGCAGCACGGCGATGGGGAAGTAGAACAGGATCGGACCGAAGCCGAACACCAACGGCAGCAGCAACAGCAGGCCCGCCGCGGCGAGCAGCAGGAACTTCATCACCGCCGGAAAGGCCTGGCCCAGGTCGTGGTACAGGTGCAGTCCGTAACGCACCAGCTGCGCGACGAGGGTCAGCAGCCCCACGCCGCCCAGCACCAGCAGCAGCGTCAGCAGGCCGTCCGACAGCCACAGCATGCGCCGCTGGAGGTCGCCGATGCGCGCGCGCAAGGCCCGGACCTCGCCATCGAGCCAGCGGTGCAGCGCGAGGGGCTGCCGCATCAGCGCGACGGCGCCGCGGGCCTCCCAGACCTCGGGCAACCCCGGAGACAGGCGCTCGGCCTGCGCCAGGCGAGCCGCCGCGGTGTCCCAGTCCCCCGCCCGGGCCGCCGCGAAGACCTCGCGCAGCAGGGCCACCGCGAAGGCGTCGAGCCGCTGGATGCCGGTCTCGCCCCGCAGGCGCAGCACGCGCTCGACGAGCTCGTCGGCGCGCTCGGCGTCGCCGTCCTCGACGGCGGCGCGGCGCAGGCGCCACACCTGCACGAGCTGCTCGTAGCCCCTCCCCGCGGTGGAGAGCGCCACCGCGGGATCGACGGCGTCGCCGCTCGCCTCGGCGCCGGCAGGTGCGGGCGCCGCGATGCACGCGACCGCCGCGATGGACAGCAGGATCCCGAAGCGTCTCAGAGCGGGCATGTAGGCGCGCAGAGCCTCACCGGTCCGAAGGTCTCTTGCAGGTACCACGATCCGGAGGCCGTGGCCAGACTGCGGCTGGCCTCGGGGCCTGCGCTATGCTACACGCTCACCGCAACGGCCGAGGGCGACATGCAGACCCGATTCCCCACTTCAGCCGAGCGTGAGAAGCGCGCCCGCATGCTGAGCCTGCTCGACGAGGGCATGGTGCTGGTGCGGATCGACGCGTCGCGACCTGCGGTGGACGTGCCCGCGCACCTGTTGGGCACCCCGGGGCTGGCCCTGAACCTGAGCCGCCGCTTCCGCGGCGCGCTCGAGGTCGGGCCCCTCGAGGTGCGGGCCGCGTTGTCCTTCAACGGGGTGCAACACACCTGCGTCCTGCCCTACGACGCCATCTACCTGATGCAGTCCCACAGCAACGGCGAGGTGATCGTCTACCCCGACGACGCGCCCGCCGCCTTCCGGGAGGTGCTGCGCCGGGTCGCCCAGATGGCCTCGGATCTCGAGCCCGGAGCCGACGAGGACGAGGCCGAGGCGTCCACCGAGACGCCCGCCGACGCGGACGCCGATCAGGAGACCGCCGAGGGCATCGGGGCCGACGGCGCCGGTGACGAGGGGGCGACCGACGCGGTCGGGCCCCGGCGCGGCCACCTGCGCCTCGTGGACTGAGCGCCGTGGACGAACCCCGTGCGCTGCGCCGTGCGTTCCAGGTGGGCTATGTCCTCATGTGCGTCGGCATCGGCGGCTCGGTGGCCTGGTCGGTCACCGCTGAGGGCCTGGGCGCGCCGGCGCCGACCGCGGCGCCGATCACCGCGCCGCCGGGCGTGACCCCCGACGGCCCGATCGGGCGGCAGTGCGCCACGCGCCTCCGGGTCCTCTACGACGCGCTGCACGCGCGCGCCCGGATCGCCTTCGACGCCGCGGCGGCCGACGCCGGCGAGGCCGAGCTCGCGTGGCGGGGCTGGTCGGACACCTTCCGGGCCGATCTCCGCGCCCTGCGCACGGGGTGTCGCCTCGACGCCGAGGCGATGCTGCCGGTGGAGCAGCTCGCCGACGATGTCGAGCGCGTGCACCTCGCCTACACGACGGCCTTGCGTGGCTTCGTCGAGGTGGGCCGCAAGCCGGTGGTCCGGCTGCGCGCGGCGTGGACCGAGTCGGCGCCGCCCTGAGCCCCGGCGCGGCTCACTGCCCTCGCAGCTGCTTGTAGCGTTGCCGGGCGCGGCGCTCGAAGGGGTGCCCGTCGTGGCGCTCGAGGAAGTTCTGGTACAGGTCGCGCGCCGTCCGCTTCTCGCCCATGCGGTCGTGCGCGTAGGCGAGATGATACCGGGCGTCCGACAACACCGTGCGCGGGTGCTTGAAGCCCAGCGACTGGCGGAGCAGCTCGGCCGCCCGCGGGAAGTCCTTGATCCGCAGCGCCGCCATGCCCTGGTGGTAGAGCAGGTTGCCGAGGTACTCGGGCTCCGCGCTGTACTCGAGGGACTTGAGGAAGGCCTCGTCCGCTTTGTTGAACGCGCCCTGCTCGAAGAGCTCCAGCCCCGCCTCGTACTTCTCCTTGGCCACCTCGGCCTTGAACCGCACGATCAGATCTTCGAGGAGGCCCGAGAACCGCACCCGGCGCAGCGACGCGAACTTGGCGACGGCCTGCTCCTTGTTGCCCTCGCGCACCAGGCGCTCGAACTCGAGCAGCTCGCGCTCGATCTGCTGCCAGCGGCCCAGATCGCTCTTCAGCTGCGTCAGCTCGTTCTTGTAGGCGGCCTCCTTCTTTTCGAACAGCGCCTGATCCGCCTGGTGCTTCTCGAGGCGCGCGTCGAAGGTCAGGTAGAGGCCGGTGAAGATCAGCACCGTGAAGATGATGTAGGCGACCACCGAGTTGAAGAACGACTTGCGCTCGAGCTGCCGTTGCTTCTGGGTGATCTCCTTGACCTCGGAGCTGAGGTTCTTGATCAGGTTGTCGGTCTTGATGCTGACGTTGCGGGTGTTGACCACCTCTTCGCGCAGGCGCGCCAGCTCTTCGAGGATGACGTCGGTGTGATCCGGGTGCATGGTGCCCGCGCTGGGCTGGGGAACCCGAGGGTCCCGAGGGTCAGGACGCGGTCAGCGGCGCGCTGACCGCGGAAAGCGCCGTCAGTTGCCGGGCGCGGCGTCCGCGCCCTCGCCGCCGCCGTTGAGACCGGCGTCGACGACCGGCGATCCCCCACCCCCGGACGCGTTGGAACGGTCGAGCTCGACGAAGAACTCCACGAAGACCTCGGCGCCAGCAGGCGGCGGCTCGACGAGCTGCACGGCCGCGCCGCCCTGGCAGCTGGGCTGATCGAGCAGCAGATCCCACTGGTTGCGCGCCAGGTACTGCGCCGCCTCGATGTCCTGGCACAGCCCGCCCTGGTCGACCGTCTGCAGGCACTGCCGCCGCACACGGATGCTGTAGTTGGCCGGGTTGGCCCGCTCCTCGTCGCTCGCGCACGGCCGCGCCGCCTGGTCGCCCTGGGCGGGCACCTGGCACGCGGGCGGCTTGTCGAGGCAGTAGCGCGCCACCAGCTTGGCGACCCGATCCTTGATCGACTGCAGGGGCCGCGAGAAGTTGTCGACGCAGATGTTGACGCACTGCTCGGGGTCGTTCTGGTCGACGTCGGCCGGGCAGCCGATGCCGTTGTCCCCGAACTCCTCGGCCAGCTGAAGGTAGCGACGACCGGCGAAGGCGATGCCGTTGGCCGACGAGCACGACGCCTGAATCGGGCCCAGGCAGCGCCCCTGCGGGCAGCACCGGTCGGGCACCGGCTGGTTCGGATCGAAGGACAGGCCCTCGCAGCTCGGATCGACGTCCGAGGGCAGGCCCTGGTTGAACGTGACCTCGAAGCCCTGCTCGGTGAAGGCGCGACGGCCCACGATCGAGGCCACGATGATCTGCTCGAGCGGCTGCGCCTTCAGGCTCGTCAGGTGCCGGTAGTAGTCCTGCACCGGCGTCAGGTCGCTGCGGAACCACTCGCAGTTGCTGTTCTGGCTGCGGCTGACCACGCACCGCTGCTGCCGGCACATCTCGGGATCCAGGTTGCCGCACTCGGCCGTGTAGCACTCCTGCGGGCTGCGATCACCGCAGATCTCGCGGTCGGCGTAGCCGTCGGGCACGCCGTCCCCGTTGCCGTCCACGGCGCCGTACTTGCAGATCGCGCGGCGGCTGTCGGCGGGGTTCGACGCGGGATCCGAGCAGTCGTCCTCGTCCGACACGATGACCACCACCAGCAGCGCGTCCGGCCGCAGGAACGTGGGCTCCGTGTTGCCCTCGGGGATCACGCAGGCCGGATCGTACTTGCCGTCCCGGCAGCACTGCTCGAACAGCGGTCGGTTGGGCCCGTCGCAGGACAGCGCGAGGCGCACCGCCTCGAGCCCCTTCTCGAACCCGTCGCCCTGCGTGCCCAGCGTCGCCAGGCAGCGGAACTTCCGCTCCAGGTCTTCCCGCGCGCAGGCCTGCGGATCGGCCGCGTTGCCGCAGTTCTGGCCGATGTTGCCGTCCGGCCCGGACTGAATGACGAGGGGCAGCTCCCCGTTCTCGACCAGCTCCTGGCAGTCGGCCGTGTTCGGCGCCAGGGGCTCCCCGGTGTCCGGATCGGCGCAGTTGAGCGAGGGCACGGGCTGGGCGGGGTTCGCGACGAAGCGCCCCTTCTCGCCGTCCTCCGGGTGCAGATCGGTGCTCGTCACCGCGATGCGGTAGTCGGCCGCCGCCCCGAGCTCGTCGAACAGGAACTCGGAGAAGGCCTGAAAGTTGGCGGTGAGGTTCTGCTGCTCCTCACACATCGACCCCGAGTTGTCGATCAGGAAGAGGAAGTCGATCTTGGTCTTGGCCGGCAGGCGGTTCTCCTGCCGGTTGACCGCCGTGACGACCCGATCGAGGGGTTCGACGGGGTGATCGTTGCACGCGGCCAGGGCGGCAGCCACGACGACCAGGGCCCCGGCTCGGAAGCTCGGGCGGTAGCCCAACGTTCGCATCACGCGTGTCCTTCGCATGGTCGACCCACAAGCTGCGCCAACTTACCCTGGACCCGAGCGGCCGTCAATGCGGCCAGGGGGGCGTCGGACCGGGCCGGGCGCGCTGCCCCGTCGTCCGCTTTCCCCAGTCGATGTCCGAGGTTGCCCGACTCACCCGACCGCACACCAGTGCAGGAACCTGCATCCCCCTCGGCTCAGGCCGGCGCCTCGTCCTGGGCGGCGACGATCTGGGAGAGATCGACGGCGCCGGTCATCAGCACCAGGGCGCCGGCGCCGACCTGCACGGCCAGCTGCACGACGTGCAGCATGATCGTATAGAGGGCGACGTTCTCCAGGCTCTCGGGGGCCAACACCAGCAGCGCGAAGCCGCCCTTCAGCGCCAGCTCGAAGGTGCCGGTGAAGCCCGGCCCGGCGGGCACCATGATGCCGACGGTCAGGACCGCCAGCAGGGCGAAGCCGCCGGGATAGCTGAGATCCGGGATGTGCGTCGCGAGGCCCATCCAGCGCATGCCGACGCCGAGCGCCACCCAGTAGATCACCGTCATGAAGAAGAACGCGGCCAGCCGGCGGCGATCGGGCAGCACCTTCAGCCCGTCGAGGAAGGCGTCGAGCAGCCCGAGCGCCTTGTGCGTCAGGCCCGGATGGACCCGGTTGCCGATGCGCTCGAGCAGGGCGACGGTCCAGGCCCGCCGCGCGTAGGCGGCGATGAGCACGGCGAGCACCGTCAGGAACACCGCGCCGGCCAGGTAGGCGGTCAGCTTCACCGCGTCCACCGCCGGGTTGCCCGACGGGGGCAGGATCGACAGGAAGACGAAGAAGAGGCCGACGAACAGCAGGCCGTCGATGACGCGCTCGACCACCACCGTGGCCAGGGCGCCCGACGCGGTGACGCCGCCCCGCCCTCGGACCAGGTAGGGCCGCACGAACTCACCGAGCCGCAGCGGGAACACGCTGATGCACATGTAGCCCACGCAGCCGGCGGTGAAGATGTCGCGCCAGCGGATGGGGCCGAGCGCCCGCACCAGCACGCCCCAGCGCACCACGCGCAGCGCGTGCGCCGCGGTGAAGAGGACGGCGTAGCCGAGCAGCGGCACGGGATCGACCTTGCGCAGGCGTTCGCCGAAGCCCGAGAAGTCCTCGCCGCGGAACGCGAGCCAGATCATCACCCCGCCGAGGAGGACGGAGACGACGTACTTCCACCAGAGTGAGCGCATCGAGGCCTCAGCCGGCCGACGCCGCGAGCATGCGCGCCGGGAAGCGCCGCATCAGCCGATCGAAGTGGTCGGGGTCGAGGCGCTTCGCCAGCGCCTTGATCACCGGCTGAACCACCTTCTTCAGCTCACGCGGAGAGTGACAGTCCGTCGCGACGAGATCAGCGACCTCGTCGGTCACCAGGCGCCACGCCGTGCGCTTGATGGTGCGCCCGAAGGTGCCGGCGAGGGAACGGAAGCTGACCTGCACCAGGGCGCGGCCGTTGGCCAGCTCGGCCAGGCGGGGCACGTCGTCGTGGAAGGGCTTGCACCGCTCGGGGTGCGCCAGCACCGGGTAGTAGCCGTGCGCGCCGACGTCGAACAGGGCCGTCGGCATCGTGGCCGGCATGAAGGCCTCGGGCAGCTCGAGCAGCACATAGCGCGAGTCGGCCAGGGTGACGGCTCGTCGCTCGGTGACGTGGGCGTGGAAGCGGGGGCCGTAGGTGTACTCGGCGCCGCGGCGCAGATCGACGTCGAGGCCGCGGCGCTCGACCGCGTCGCGCAGCGTCGCGTAGGCCGCGTCGACCTTGTCCCAGCCGTAGGTGAAGCGGTGATCGTCACAATGAGGCGTCGCCACGAAGTGCCGATAGCCCACCGCCGCGAGGCCCTCGAGCATCTCCAGCGACGCCTCGACCGTGCGCGCGCCGTCGTCGAGCCCGGGCAGGACGTGCAGGTGCAGATCGTAGTAGCCGGAGCCCGGCATCGACGCCTCCTCGCGAACGCCCGACGGTAGTGGAGCAGGCGCGCGCGAGCAACTGCGCGGGACTGCTTCCAAAGATTGACTTGCCCCGCCCCCCGGCAATAATCGGGTGCATGTCCGGCGAGAACCGCAAGGTCATGATTCTCGATGACAACATCATCAGTCTCATGATCGCCGAAGAGCTGCTGAGCAAACACGGGTACGACGTCGTGAAGATGTCCGCACCCCACGGGTGTATCGCGAAGCTCGACTACGAGATGCCCGACGTCTTGCTCATCGACATCGCCATGCCGCGGCTCGCCTCGGACGACCTGCTCGACACCATCCGCAACTCCCAGGATCACGAGGATCTGATCGTCGTGCTCTACAGCGACATGGACGCCGAGGAGCTCGAGAAGGTCTGTCACGCCAAGGACGCGAACGGCTACTTCTGCAAATCGATGGATGTGCAGCGGCTGCCCGAGTTCATCGACCGTTTCTTCTGACTTGACACCCCCCCGACGGCTGCTTTAGAAACGCAGCCCACCACGGTCTGGCGCCGTGGCCAAGCGGTAAGGCAGAGGTCTGCAAAACCTCCATTCACCGGTTCGAATCCGGTCGGCGCCTCGAAAAAAGCCCGCTCACCTCGTGTGAGCGGGCTTTTCCTTTTTCGGGCCCCTGTCCTCGGCCGGCCCACGAGGTCGGCGGCAACGGGCGGCTGACCCGATCAGCGCGCGCGCGCGTCGACCACCCGCCGGCAGGCGGCCACCACCCCCTCGATGTCGAGCCCGGTCGTGTCCACCTCGACCGCGTCGTCCGCCTTGCGCAGGGGCGCCACCGCGCGCTCCGAGTCGGCGCGGTCGCGCGCGTCGAGCTCGGCGCGCACCTCGCCGAGGTCGGCGTCCTCCCCGCGCGCCCGCAGCTCCTCCCAGCGGCGCGCCGCGCGGGCGGCGGGGCTGGCGGTGAGGAAGATCTTCACCTCGGCGTCGGGGAACACCACCGTGCCGATGTCGCGGCCGTCGAGCAC
>JAUHXL010000076.1 GCA_030426945.1 bacterium | reverse complement strand
AGTACAGCGTGCCGTCGTGCCACCAGGCGCCCTCGCCGCCGTCGAAGGGCGTGCTGTGGGCCACCTGGCGGCGCGTGGGCCGCTTCTTCGCGTCGGGATCGGGCACCGGATGCCAGCCCACGTCGCCAGTGCGGCTCACCTGCGCGACCTCGAGGCGACCCGCGGTGAGATCCGGCAGCGCGCGCGCGGGCACGAAGCGGTACAGGCGCCCGTCGGGCTCGTCCTCGGTCAGGTAGACGCAGCCGCCGATGGGATCGACCGCGGCGGCCTCGTGGCGGAAGGTGCCCAGCGCGCCGCGCAGGGCAGGGGCCCGCTTGCCCTGCGGATCGCACTCCCACACCTGGCCGCGCGCGACCTCCTCGCAGCTCAGCCACGTGCCCCAGGGCGTGGGCCCCCCGGCGCAGTTGCGGTGCGTGCCGGCCAGGATCGGGTAGGCGTCGATCACCGCGCCGTGGCGGTCGAACTTCAGCGCGCCGACGCCGCCCATCGGGCTGATCTCGCTGTTCGACACGTAGATCCACCCGCCGTCGTCGGCGGCGAAGCAGGCCCCGCCGTCGGGCGCCAGGTGCCACACGTAGGGGCTGTTCGCGGCGGGGCGCTCGCCCGTCCGCGCCACGACCCGACAGGTGAAGCCCGCGGGCACGCGCGCGCCCTCGGCGTCCGGCGGCGACAGCGGCCCGTACCCGGTCACCGCCTCGGCCAGCGACCTGCCCGCGCCGCCCGACGCGCGACAGCCGGCCATCGACCCGCCGACGATCAGCGCGCCGGTGCCCACCAGCCCGTAGCGCAGCACGTCTCGTCGCAGCAGGGTGCGTCGCGTCGTCACGCGCAGAGGGTAATCACCGACGCGGTCCAGGTCACCCCGCCGCGCCGATGTGCGCCCGCCGGCCTCCGTGGTACAACCCGCGCGTGGACGCTTGGCTGCTCGTGCTGCACATCCCCGACCGCCCCGCGCTGGGCGCCCTCGAGCCTCTGCTGCGCAAGACCGGCCTGCAATTCGTCCACGGCTGTCAGGAGCCCGCCGTCAAGGCACGCTACGCCGACACGCGCGGCCTGCTGCTGACCGTGGCCGGTTGGCAGCCCGCCGCCCTGTCCCGCGGCCGGGGCGCCCCCCGGATCACCCTGCCCGAGGCCGCCGTCGGCTTCCTCGACGCCGTCGCCGACGCCCACCCGCGCGGCTTCGAGGTGGCCGTCGTCGCCCCCGCCCACCCCCTGCGACGCACGGCGCGCGTCGACCCCGACCGCCTGGCGGGCCCCCTGGCCGCCGGCTGCCGCTACGAGGTGCACCGATGAGCCAGGTCCGCGTCTTCCGGGGCGCCACCGTCCACACCGCCGACGATCCCGCCGTGCTGCCCGGGGGCGAGGTGGTCGTCCGCGACGGCCGCATCGCCGAGGTCCGCGCCACGCCGGGCGCGGTGCCCGAGGGCGCCGAGGTCGTCGACCTGACCGGCGCGCACCTGTGCCCCGGCTTTGTCGACCCCCACGTCCACCTGGGCGTCTTCCCCGAGGGTTTCGCCAACGAACCCAAGGATCTCAACGAGATGACCTCGCCGGTCACCCCGCACATGCAGGCCTTCGACGCCGTGTGGCCGGGGGACGTGGCGTTCGCCAAGGCCCGCGCCGCGGGCGTCACGACCGTCTGCGTCCTGCCCGGCTCGGCCAACGTCGTCTCGGGCACCGGCGTCGTCCTGCGCACCGCCGGGCGCGACGTGGAGCGCATGTCGCGGCGCAACCCGGCCTGCCTCAAGGTGGCCTTCGGGCACAACGTCAAGCACAGCCACGGCGTGAAGCGCGGCCGCGCGCCGCTCACGCGCATGGCCATCGCCGCGCTGTTCCGCGAGGCCTTCGAGGGCGCCCTGCGCTACGAGCAGGCCCGCATCCTCGACCCGGCCAAGCCCAGCGACCCGGCCAACGACGTCCTGCTGCTGGCCCTGCGCCGCGACATCCCCGTGCGCGCGCACGCCAGCCGCAGCGACGACATCCTCACCGCCTGCCGCCTCGCCCGGCAGTTCGGCCTGCGCCTGATCATCGAGCACGGCTACGAGGCCCACCTGGTGCTCGACCAGGTGAAAGCCGCGGGCGCCGCGGTGGTCTTCGGCCCCGGCTTCCGCAACTGCGGCCACAGCGAGGAGCTGCACTTCGACTTCGCCCAGACGAAGCTGCTCGACGACGCGGGCGTCCGCGTGGCGCACATGACCGACCACCCCATCGTGCCGGTGGGCTACCTGCCCCTGCAGGCGGGCCTGAGCGTCCGCGCCGGCATGACCCCCGCTCGCGCCCTGCGCCTGATCACCAGCCACGCCGCCGCCATCCTCGGCCTCGAGAACGTCATCGGCCGCCTCGCCCCCGGGCTGGCCGCCGATCTCGTGATCCTCGACGGCCCGCCCCTCGAGGTCGCCAGCCGCGTGCAGTCCACCTGGATCGACGGCGAGCCCGTCTACCGCGCGGGCGACCCCCTGCCCGTGCCCGGCGCGGCCTTCGCGTGACCGAGGCCGCGGACGACACCCCCTGGCGCGACATCCTGGCGGTCTGCCTCGCCTCGCTGCTGGTGTTCAGCGCGTTCGGCATGCTGCTGCCCGTCTTCCCGCTGTGGGCGCGCACCTTCTCGGACTCGCTCACCGACGTCGGCGCGGCCACCACGCTCGCCGCCGGCGTCGGCCTCATCCTCGCCCGCCCCATCGCCGCCGCCCTGATGGAGGGCCGCGACCGCCGCCCCACCCTGATGCTGGGCGCCGCCCTGTCCGCCGTCACCGCCATCACCTTCCCCTCGATGACCAGCCTGTACCCGGTGATGGCCGTCCGCGTCGTGCAGGGCATGGGCTTCGGCCTCGTCACCACCGCCGCCGTCAGCCTCATCACCGACCTCGCCCCGCCCGGCAAGCGCGGCCAGGTGCTGGGCCTCTTCGGCGCCATCAACGCCCTCTCGCTGCTGCTGGGCCCGGTGGCCGGCGGCGCCCTGCACACCGCTTGGGGCTTCGGCGCCTCGTTCTACGGCGCCTGCGTCGTCTCGCTGCTGGCCGCCCCCGCCATCCTGCGCATCCACGAGCCGGCCAAGCCCGCCCTGCCGCCGGGCCGCAAGCGCCTGCTCGAGGTGCTGCGCCTGCCGCCCCTGCGCGTGCTGGTCGTCGGCCACCTGCTGGGCATCCTGCTGCACGGCGCGCTGTTGGCCTTCCTGCCCCTGCGCTTCGAGCAGCACACGGGCAGCCTCACGGTCGAGGCGTTCTTCGCCATCGACGCCGTCGCCCTCATCGCCTTCCGCTTCCTGGTGGGCGCGCGCTTCGATCGCTGGAGCCGCCACCTGTTCATCCGCGGCGGCCTGGCCTGCATGGCGCTCTCGGGCCTGCTGATCGGGGTCGCCGAGGGCGACGTCGTGTGGGCCCTCGCCGCGGTCCTCTACGGCCTCGGCTTCGGCGCCTACGTGCCGGCGGTGAACGCGCTGGTGGGCGACGTGGTGCCCGAGACGCACCGCGCCCGCGGCTTCGCGGTCTTCATGCTGGCCCTCGACCTGGCCATCGCCCTCGGGGGCGTCGTCTTCGGGCCCATCGCGGACCACCTCGACCTGCGCACGGCCTTCATCGCCGCGGCCGCCTGCCCCCTGCTCGCGCTCGGCGCGCACCTCGCCGGGCGGCGCGTCTTCCCGCCGCCGGCCCACCCCGCGGGGTGACGTTCTCGTAACGCGCGCTTCCGTTTTGCTACCCCGCGCGCACACCGCTAACCTGCCCGGGTGCGATACCTTCATGCATTGTCCTGCGCTGCGCTCGCGGCCGGCCTCACGGCCTGCGAGGAAGAACCCCCACCCGCGGGCGCCCTGCCCGGCCCGGGCGCGCCGCCCGTGGCCATGGGCGCCGGCGGCCAACCCGATCCCGGCGCCGGCGGCCAACCGGGCGCGGGCGGCCAACCGGGCGCGGGCGGCCAACCGGGCGCGGGCGGCCAACCGTGCGCCGGCGGCGGCCCGGCCGAGATCGTCTGCGACGATCCCGGCCGCGTCACCCTGCGCCGGCTGAACAACACCGAGTACGACCGCACGGTGGCCGATCTGGTGGGTGACACCACCCAGCCCGCGCGCGCCTTCCCGCAGGACGACATCGGCTACGGCTTCGACAACATCGGCGACGTGCTGTCGGTGACGCCGGTGCACCTCGAGGGCTACGAGGCCGCGGCCGAGCGCCTCGTCACCGCCGCGATCAAGGTGCCCACGCCCGCCGGCGACCTCGACTTCGAGGCCGAAGAGGTCGGCAGCGAGACGGGCGCCATGGTGCGCGGCGAGTTCTGGAACCTGTGGTCCAACGGCGAGATCGTCACCGCCGTCGACCTGCCCGAGACGGGCACCTACATCCTGAAGGCGCGCGCCGCGGGCCAGCAGGCCGGGCCGGATCCCGCGCAGATGGCCATCCTGTTCGACGGCCAGGCCGTGGCCACCGTCGACGTCGCCAACGGGCAGGACGCCTTCGCCTGGTTCGAGCACACGCTGCACGCCGAGGCGGGCGCGCACAGCTTCGGCGTCGCCTTCCTGAACGACTACTACGCGCCCGACGATCCCGACCCCGCCCAGCGCGACCGCAACCTCATCGTCGACGTGCTGCGCGTCTCGGGCCCCTACGACGTGGTCGCCGCGCCCGACGAGGTGCGGCAGCGCATCATGGTGTGCGAGCCCGCTGGCGACGACGACACCGACTGCGCGCGGCAGGTGGTGGCCGGCTTCGCCGCGAAGGCCTGGCGCCGCCCGGTCGAGGCCGCCGAGGTGGACCGCCTGATGGGGCTGGTCCAGTTGGCCCTCGACGAGGGCGACTCG
Organism: bacterium; assembly: GCA_030426945.1. Classification (GTDB taxonomy): domain Bacteria; phylum Myxococcota_A; class Bradymonadia; order UBA7976; family UBA1532; genus JACKDN01. The sequence goes on along the minus strand of JAUHXL010000076.1, from coordinate 15,031 downwards.
GTGCACGTGGGCCTGGCGCTGGCGCTGCAGGCGACGTTGCTGTCGCCGCACTTCGTCTTCAAGGTCGAGCTGGACCCCCAGCCGGAGGACCTGACCCCCCATCGCCTGACCGATCACGAGCTGGCCACGCGGCTGTCGTACTTCCTCTGGAGCACGATGCCCGACGCCGCGCTGCGGGCCGCCGCCGACGAGGGCCGGCTGAGCGATCCCGTCGAGCTCGAGCGCCAGGTGCGCCGCATGCTGGCCGATCCCAAGGCCGAGAACCTGGTCGACGACTTCGCCGCGCAGTGGCTGTACGTCCGCGCCATGGACGACCACCACCCCGACTACAACGACTTCCCCGACTTCGACGACGACCTGCGCGCGGCGATGAAGACCGAGACGCGGCTGTTCTTCAAGGACGCCCTGTTCGCGGACCGCCCGCTGAGCGCGCTGATGCGGGCCGAGCACACCTTCGCGAACGCGCGGCTGGCCGCGCACTACGGCTTCGACTGGGCCGCCGGCGAGGCGGTCGAGGGCCTGCCCGAGGGCTGGCGCCGGTTCGCGCTCGACGGCACCGAGCGCAGCGGCCTGCTGAGCCTGGGCAGCGTGCTCACGGTCACCTCGTTCCCCACGCGCACCTCGCCCGTGCGCCGCGGCAAGTGGGTGCTCGAGCAGCTCCTGTGCGACGAGCCGCCGCCCCCGCCCGCCGGCGTCGAGGCCGATCTGGGCGACGTCGACTCGAACGCCAGCCTGCGCGAGCGCCTGGCGCAGCACCGCGAGAACCCGATGTGCGCCACCTGCCACGACCGCATGGATCCCATCGGCCTGGGCATGGACACCTTCGACGGCGTCGGCACCTTCCGCACGCACACCCTCGACGGCGCCATCGACGCCAGCGGGCAGCTGCCCGACGGCACGCTCTTCGACGGGCCGACCGAGTTGGCGGCCATCCTGGCCGCCGATGCCCGCCTGGGCCGCTGCTTCACCGAGAAGCTGTCGATCTACGCGCTGGGCCGAGGCGCCGACGCCGCCTACGACCGCTGCAACCTGCACCAGCTGGACACCGCGCTGGCCGCCGACGAGCACCGGCTGATGACCGCCATCGTGCACCTGACGCAGGCGGACAGCTTCACCCACCGGCGCGGCGAGCTGCCGCCCGAGCCCGAGGACGAGGCCGACGCGGCGGAGGGCGAAGAATGAAGCTCAAGACGCCCCCGATGAGCCGCCGCGCCGTGCTGCGTGGGCTGGGCGCCACGATGGCGCTGCCGATGCTGGACGCGATGCGGCCCACGATGGCCTTCGCGCAGATGCAGCCGCAGCGCCCCAAGAGCCGGTTTCTGGCCTACTACGTGCCCTGCGGCATGCACATGCCGTCGTGGACGCCGCCGACGCCGGGCCCCGACTTCGAGATGACGCCCATCCTGGCGCCGCTGGCCGATCTGCGGTCGAAGCTGCTGGTGCTGAGCGGCATCGACAACCACCCGGCGCGGCCCGACGGCCCCGGCGATCACGCGGCCGGCACCGGTTCGTTCCTGTCGGCGGCGCACTGCTACAAGACCGAGGGCGCCAACATCCGCAACGGCGTCTCGATCGACCAGGTCATCGCCAACGCCGTCGGCCAGGGGCACCGCTTCCCGTCGCTGGCGCTGGGCGCCGAGGGCGGCGGCAACGCGGGCGGCTGCGACTCGGGCTACAGCTGCGCCTACAGCCGCAACATCTCGTGGATCGACGCGCAGACGCCGGCCGCCAAGGAGACCAACCCGCGGGTGGTGTTCAACCGGCTGTTCGGGGCGGACGCCAGCGGGCTGACGCCGGGCGAGGCGGCGAAGAAGCGGCGCTATCGCAAGAGCGTGCTCGACTACGTGCTGGGCGACGCGCAGCGGCTGAAGGGCAAGCTGGGGCCCACCGACCGCCAGAAGATGGACGCCTACCTGAGCAGCGTGCGCGAGCTCGAGCGGCAGATCGATCTGGCCGCGGCGTCGGCCTGTGAGGCCGGGACGGAGCCCGAGCGCCCGGTCGACGTGCGCGACACGATGCGCAACATGGCCGACCTGATGGTGAAGGCCTTCGAGTGCGATCTGACGCCGGTGACGACGTTCATGCTGGGCAACGGGGGCAGCAACCGGCCGTACCCGTTCCTGGGCATCAGCGACGGGCACCACCAGCTGTCGCACCACCAGGGCAACCCGGAGAACCACCGCCAGCTGGAGATCATCGACATCTGGGAGGTGGAGCAGCTGGCCTACCTGCTCGGCCGCCTCGACGCCGTGGAGGACGTGGACGGCAACACGCTGCTCGACAACACGGTCGTGTTCTTCTCGAGCGAGATCGAGGACGGCAACAGCCACCGCCACGACGACCTGCCCATCCTGGTGGCCGGCGGCGCCGGCGGCCAGCTGCAGGGCGGCCGCCACGTGCGCTTCGAGGGCCACACGCCCATCGCCGACCTGTTCAGCGCGCTGAGCGGTCTGTGCGGCGGCCCCACCGCCGCCTTCGGCGACGACGGCACCGGCCCGCTCGCCCTCGGCTGAGCCCGCGGCGCGCTGGTCTCGCGCGATCCCTCCTTCCATCGCGAGCGCCTGACGCAGCGCGTCGTGGTCGTGGTCGTGGTCGTGGTCGAACCCGGCGTCGTCACGGCGGCGAATTCGGGCGACGCACGTGCAGGCAAGGCATATCCGCGCGCTGACGAAGCTGCCGAACCTGCTGCGGGACCGGCCGACCACGACCACGACCACGACCACGACCACGCAAACCCGCCTGCGCTCCCTCTTCCCTCCACCGCGGGTCTCGTGCGAGAAGAAGCGCCCACTCGGCTCGGCGGGAGACGGTATGGCCCACCCCCTGCTCCGCGACCTGCGCGGCATCCCCAACCTGTTCTCGCTGTCGCGCATCGTCATGGTCGCCATCGCGGTGCCCATGTACCTCTACGGCGACCAGCTCGTCGGCGTGGTGCTGGGCATCATCGCCGGCGTCACCGACTACCTCGACGGGTACATCGCGCGGAAGCTGAACCAGGTCACCTACCTGGGCGCGGTGCTCGACCTGTTCTCGGACCTGGTGTTCGAGACGGCGGCCATCCTGGCCATCGCCCTGACGCCCGGCGGGCCGCCCATCCTCGTGTTGTTCGTCTACCTGCTGCGCGAGTTCTGGGTGACGACCATCCGGCGCTTCATGGCGGCCCACAAGATCGACATCCACAGCAACATCTGGGGGAAGCTGAAGAGCAACTTCCTCGGCTGGGGCTTCATGTTCTACGGCGCCGGCATCAGCGGAAAGCTGCCGGCCATCGAGGACGCGCTGCTGGTGATTGGCCACATCGGGCTGTACGGCGGGCTCTGCTGGTCGTACTTCAGCGGCTACCTGTACACGCGGCAGTTCGTCGACGGCTACGCGCGCGTGGTCGGCGACGGCGCGGAGGCCGGACGATGAGCGAAGACACGAGCAAGGGGCCGCGGCCGAGCGGCTGGGGGCAGCTGCTCGGCGGCCTCGGCGGGCTGGCCGACGGCCCGGCGGGGACCGTCTACGACCAGTGGCAGACCTGGGCCGGCCAGCAGTTCGAGCGCGTGGCGCAGAACCCGGCCTTCGCCAAGCAGCTCGGGCGGGCCTTCGAGGTGGGCGGACCCCTGCGCGGGCTGCTCGAGGGCGCGGTGAAGGCGGCGCTCGCGGGCGTGCCCTACGCCAAGACCTCGGCGGTCGAGGAATTGCAGCAGCGGGTGGAGCGGTTGGAGCGCACCGTCGGCCGCCTGCAGGCGGCCCTCGATCGCGCGACGGCGCAGCAGAAGCACGGCGGAGACGACGCGGCGACTTGATCCGCAGCGCCCGACCCCCAGAATCGGTGAGGTGAGCGGGCGGCTCGGTAACGGACCGCCCCGATCGACCGTACGGAAGACCCGTGGACCCGACGACCCTGCTCTACGCCATCCTCGGCGGGCTGATCCTCAACGTGATGCCCTGCGTCTTCCCCGTCCTGTTCTTCAAGGTCTCGAGCCTCATCGAGCACACCACCGAGACCGCCGGGTCGCAGCGCCGCGACGCGCTGGCCTACCTCGGCGGCACCTTGGCGGCCTTCGCCGGCTTCGCGGCCCTGGTCATCGGCCTGCGGGCGTCGGGCCGGGCGCTCGGCTGGGGCATGCACATGCAGAGCCCCACCTTCGTCGCCGCGGTCGTCCTGCTGCTGTTCGTCTTCGGCCTCAACGCGCTGGGCGTCTTCGAGATCCGCTTCGCCATGCAGGCGGGCCGCAACCGCGGCGGGCCGCTGGCCTCGTTCGTCGACGGCCTGTTCATCACGCTCATCTCGACCCCCTGCTCGGCGCCCTTCCTGGGCGGCGCGGCCGCCGCGGCGCTGGCCAGCGAGGCGGCGTGGTACGAAACCCTGCTCATCTTCTGGGGCGTCGGCTTCGGCCTGGCCTTGCCGGTGCTGCTGCTGACCTTCGTGCCCGCCTTCAACCGGCTGCTGCCCCGCCCGGGCGCCTGGATGAACACGCTGAAGGCCCTGACCGGCTTCACCCTGCTGGCCGCCGCGCTGTGGTTCTTCGACGCCTTCAAGAACCAGGTGTCGCCCGCCTCGGCGCAGAACTTCCTGTGGTTCGTCCTGCTGTTGGGCCTGGCGCTGTGGGCCAAGAACCACATGGAGCAGCTGGGCTTCGAGGGGCTGCGCCAGCAGGTGGTCAAGCTGTTGGGCGTGGGCGGGCTGGTCGCCGCGGGCGCGCTGCTGATGCAGTTCGAGCCGCCCGCCGCGCTCGCCGCCGAGGAGTGCGTGACCGACGGCGCGACGGTGCAGTCGAGCGTCGTCGACGGCCGCATCAAGTGGACCCCGTTCAGCGAGGAGGCCAAGACCGCCGCCCTCGCGATGGGGCGCCCGGTGTTCGTCGACTTCACCGCCGACTGGTGCGCCAGCTGCAAGACCTTCGAGAAGTCGCACATCGAGACCGAGAAGGTGCGCGCGGCCCTCAGCGAGACGCTGATCCTGGCCGCCAAGGCCGATCTCACCCGTGACGAGGGCCTCTGGGACGTCCTCGCCACGCTCGGCCGCAGCGGCCTGCCCACCTACGTGATCTTCAAGCCCGACGGCACCCACGAGCTGCTGCCCGAGGGCCCCCCCGTCGGCCTGGCCGACAAGCTGCACGCCATCGCCGAGGCCTTCCCTCCCACCAAGTTCGCCGCCGCCAACTGAGCGCGGCGGGGGCCCGTCCGCCCGCGCGACGGGGCCGGCCGAGCGCGCTCACTTCGGGGTGTCGACCGCCGGCCGCTCCGCCACCACCGCCGCGGCCGTCAGCGCCCCGTACAGGTGCGGGAAGCGCTCTCCGCCCCGGCTGGGCTCCCAGCGCAGGGCCCCCGCGGGCAGCCGCCTCGGATCGATGGTCAGCACCCGCAGCGACTGCTCGCCCGCGAAGTGCTTCAGCCGCGTGCCCTCGACCTGATCACCGGCCGACAGGTGCACGAAGCCGTCGCGCAGATCATCCGCCGACGGCGTGTAGCGCGCGCCGTCCCACTCGGCGGCGCGCACGATCTTGTAGACCGGCGCGGCCGCGTCGACGACCTCGGCCAGCCGGTCGAGGAACGCGGCCTGCGCGGCGTTGATCTTCTCCCGCGCGCTGGCCAGGTCGAAGAAGCCCCCGCGGTCGATCTCGGGGAAGGCCTGCGTCTCGCCCGACTTGGGCGGCCACTCCAGCTCGAAGGTGCCCGACTTCAGCGCGACGCCGGCGGGCCAGTCGCCCTCGCCCGCGAAGGCGTGCACCACCTTGCCGCCCTTCTGGCGGACGTCGCCCAGCGGTGTCAGCGCCGCGACGCCGCAGGCCTCGAGCGTCTGCCCGGTCTCCTCGGCGAACTCGCGGCGCGCGGTCGCCTCGAGGCCCTCGTCGCCGTCGGGCTCGCCCTTGGGCAGCGTCCAGGCGCCGGCGTCCTTGCGCACGAAGTACGGGCCGCCGGGGTGCACCAGGAACACCTCGAGCTCGCCGTCGACCCGTCGATAGAGCAGCACGCCCGCCGACTCTCGCCCCGCCATGACGACCTCCTTGCGCCGACCCCCGTTGAACCTATACCCAATCGGCGCGACGCACGGGCAGCTGGAACATCAAGAGCGTGGTGACCCGCACCGGAGGAAAGATGCGCTGGTGGTTCTTCCTGGTCGCGCTGGCGCTCGGCGCGCCGGCCGCGGCCCAGACGGGCGGTGCGGGCGCCGCCGACGCCCCGCCCGCCGAGGGCGACGCGCCCGCCGAGGGCGACGCGCCCGCCGAGGGCGAGGCCCCGCCGCAAATCACCCCGCCCGAGCTGCTCGAGTTCGTCGAGGCCGAGTACCCCGCCGAGGCGCGCGCGCAGCGACTGACCGGCTCGGTGCTGCTGATGATCACCATCGAGGCCGACGGCTCCGTCTCCGCGGCCGAGGTGACCGAGCCGGCGGGCAGCGGCTTCGACGAGGCCGCGCTGGCCGCCGTGAAGCGGTTCCGCTTCTCGCCCGCGAAGGTCGACGGCGAGCCGACGGCCGTGCAGGTGGCCTACCGCTACAACTTCACCCTCGCCGAGGAGGTCGTCGAGGCGCCCGCGGCCCCCACCGAGGTGCCCACCGGCCGCCTCGTCGGCCGCATCCTCGAGCGCGGCACCCGCAAGCCCCTGCCCGGCCTGCAGGTGAAGCTCGAGGGCACCGATCTCGAGGCCTTCACCGACGCCGACGGCCGCTTCCGCTTCGAGCAGGTGCCCGCCGGCGAGGTCATCATCACGATGCGCGACCGCGTCTACGCGTCGATCGACGACGCCGAGACCATCGAGGACGGCAAGGAGACCGACGTCTCGTACTACGTCGAGCCCCAGGGCTTCTCGGACACCCTCGTCGTCGTCGGCAAGCGCCCCAAGAAGGAGGTCGTGCGCCGCACGGTCACCGTCGAGGAGATCCGCACCATCCCCGGCACCAGCGGCGACGCCCTCGCCGTCGTCCAGAACCTGCCCGGCGCCGCCCGCACGGCCTTCGGCCAGACCGACATCATCCTGCGCGGCGGCGGCCGCAGTCAGGCCTTCCTCAACACCCAACCCATCCCGCTGGCCTTCCACTTCGGCGGCCTGCGCAGCACCGTCGCCAGCGCCCTCATCGAGAGCCTGGACGTCTACCCCGGCAACTACGGCGTCGAGTTCGGCCGCGGCAACGGCGGCATCGTCGACATCCGCCTGCGCCGCCCCAAGGACGACGGCATCCACGGCTACGTCGAGGCCGACATCTTCGACGCCGGCGCGCTGGTCGAGGGCCCCCTCGGCGAGGGCGGCGCCCTGGCCGTCGCCGTGCGCCGCAGCTACATCGACGCCCTGCTGCCCGTGTTCGCGCCCGAGGACGTGCTGGACAACATCACCAGCGCCCCGCGCTACTACGACGCCCAGATCCTCTACGACCTGAAGCGCGACCGGCACCGCCTGAAGCTGCTGCTGTACGGCTCGAGCGACACCTTCGAGTCGTTCGTCGACGAGCCGCCCGAGAACAACCCGCTCATCCGCGGCGAGGGCGAGCTGAGCCTCGAGTGGGCGGGCATCCAGATCGAGCACGGCTATCGCTTCTCGGACACCGTGCAGAACACGGCCAACGTGGCCTACCTGATCTCGAAGAACACCGCGTCCATCGGCCCGGCCTTCGACCTGAACTTCCTGTTCCAGGGCTTCAACGTCCGCGACGCCGTCGACGTCGAGCTGGCCGAGGACTACAAGCTGCGCGCGGGCCTCGACATGGAGCTGCTGTGGGCCGACATCGACGCCTTCGGCTCGGGCGGCCCGCCCAAGGAGGGCGAGCCCGGCGTCGGTCTCGGCGCTTCGGATCTGCGCAAGACCGTCACCACCGAGTTCTGGGCGACGCCCGCGCTGTGGGTCGAGGGCCTGCTGACCTTCGGTCCCGTGCTGGTGGTGCCCGGCTTCCGCGGCGAGTACTTCTCGGCCACCGGCGACTTCGCGCCCCAGCCGCGCCTGACCAGCCGCTGGACGGTGACGCCCGGCACGGTGCTGAAGGGCGGCGTCGGCCTGTTCGCCGAGCCGCCCGAGGGCGACGAGCTGAACGACGAGCTGGGCAACCCCGACCTGACCATCGAGACCAGCATCCAGTACTCGCTGGGCATCGAGCAGCGTCTGAGCGAGGCGATGAGCATCGACGTCGTCGGCTTCTTCAAGTCGCTCGACGAGCTCATCACCCGCGTCGAGGATCCCGAGGTCCTGTTCGCCAACCAGGGCGAAGGCCGTGCCTACGGCGTCGAGGTGCTGTTCCGCCACGACCTGACCGACCGCCTGTACGGCTGGGTGGCCTACACCTTCCAGATCAGCGAGCGGCGGGACGCGCCCGGCGAGGACTACCGGCTGTTCGACAACGACCAGACCCACAACCTGATCATGATCGGCCAGTACCGCTTCACGCCGCGCCTGCACCTCGGCGCGCGCTGGCGCTACACCAGCGGCAACCCCGAGACGCCGGTGACCGGCGCCGTCTACGACGCCGACGCCGACATCTACGTGCCGCTGTACGGCGAGGTGAACTCGGGTCGCCTGCCCGCCTTCCACCAGCTCGACCTGCGCCTGGACTACTGGTGGCTGTTCGACACCTGGAAGCTGTTGACCTACCTCGAGGTGCGCAACGTCTACAACCGGGAGAACGCGCAGGCCCGCGACTACAACTACGACTTCAGCGAGTCGCAGACGCAGTACGAGCTGCCGATCATCCCGTCCTTCGGCATCCGGGGAGAGTGGTGATGCGCCGCACGACGACCAACCTGCTGCCCCTGCTGGCCCTCGCCGCGCTGACCGGCTGCGGCGACGACTTCGACTCGCGTACGCTGCTGAAGGGCTACCGCGTGCTGGGGGTGGTCGCCGAGCCGCCCGAGGTCGGCCCCGACGACAGCGTGCAGGTGACCGTGGCCGACGTGAACACGGACGGCGCCGACTATGCCTACCGCCTGTGCCTCTTCGACCTGGGCCCCTTCGCCGAGTACCGGTGCGTCAGCGAACGGCTCGAGTTCACCCTCGAGGGGCAAGGCAACCAGGTCACCGTCGACTACGGCCCCGACGGCCTGAACCTGCGCGCCCTGTACGAGCAGTATGGCCCCTTCCTGGGCGAAGACGGCCAGGAGCGCACCTTCGAGGACGGCTTCTCGGTCCTGCTGACCATCGAGAGCGGCCCGCCGGACGGGCGCCGCATCACCACCATCACCGACCTGAAGGTGCGCGAGACCGACACGCCGAACACCAACCCCGGCATCACGGCGTTCACGGTCGGCGGCCAGCCCGACGCCGCGCCGGCGCGGCCCGGCGAGAAGATCGAGCTGGCGGTCACGCTGGCCGACGACGCGCTCGAGACCTACGAAGACGAGTTCCGTGGCACCCTCACCGAGGAGCCCGTCTTCACCTGGTACACGACCGCCGGCGAGGTGGATCCCAAGGTCACCTTCGGCGACGACCGACGCAGCACCCTCACCGTCCCGAAGGATCAGCGCGGACCGGTGCAGGTCTACGTCGCCGTGCGCGACGGCCGCGGCGGCTTCGCCACGGCGGGCGGCATGGTCACGGTGCCCTGAGCGCGCGGCGGGCGGTCACCCGAGCGCCGCGAGCTCTTCGCGCCGCCGCCGGACGGCCTCTTCCATGCGCCGTTGCTGCGCGGACCGCTCAGCCTGTTCGGCCTCCCGTTGCCGGCGTCGCTCAGCTTCGTTTCGTCGCCGGGTCTCGCCCATCGTGGCCCCGAGGCGTCGCGCCTCGGCGGTGATCCGCTGCCGTTGCTCCAAATGAACGCCCCCGGCGACGAGGAGCGCCGCCGCCTGCGCTCCGCCGAGATCGACCCGAAAACCCGTCCACGGTTGGCCGCCCGAGTCGAAGCGCGCTTCGCTCGTCGCCTCGGTCGTCAGCCAACGCTGAACCTGTCGGGTGTCTTGAAGGGGAACGCCCGTTCGAGCCAGAACCACCAGCGGCCCGGCGGCCTGTTGCACGCCGAATGGGGCAAGGACGACGACGCCGGCGAAGCCGTCTCGGACGGCCTCCACCGCGTCAGCTGCCAGATCCTTCACCCGACGGCGCGTTGGGCGCAAGGAAGCGGGGCCGGGCTCGACACTGACGGCGTCGGTCCGGCTACGCTTCTTGAACGTCCGCGTCTTGGGCTCGCGAGGCGGCTTCTTCGCCGCCTCCTGTGAGCTCGTTCCGTACATCACTACCTCCTCCCCGTGAACTCGGTCTCGGCGGCTCGCTTCTGCATCTGCGCCCACCGCTCGGCGAACTCGGCGAACTCGGCGAACACCGTCCGCCTGCCCGGCGGCATGTGCCGGCGTCCGCGACGGATGGACCAGTACCGACCCGGCGATTCCCTGGGCCTCAGCTTCGGGTCGCAGCCATCCCAAGGCAGGCCGAGGCCGAGCGGCTTGGTGTCGTCCACGTCGGTCAGCGCGCTGATAGGCTCGTTGATGTAGACGAAGTGACCGACACCGACCGCGCGGTAGAAGGCCGCCGCGCGCGCCAGGGCTGCCCAGCGAATCGCCCGCCAGCGCCGCTCGAGGAGCTCCCTCGGGACATCGAACGCCTCGGTCGGGTACAAGCGCACGGCGTCCAGCAGCCCGGTCAGGTTGACCGGCCAGTTCACGGCGTCGACGATGCCGCGCGCCACGAGGACGCCGTCGTAGACGACCTCCAGGCTTCGTCGAGCCCTCGACTGGGCGCCGGACACCTCGCCCGCGGTCACGCACCAATCGTCGTCCACCGACGTCGACACGACGAACGGCGTCGCGCCGCACGTCAGCGGTCCGTGGAGCTCGACGCTCTCGCAGTACAGTTCACTCCGCATGCGTCGCACGGTCGCGCGGATCGCTTCACGCGTAGCGTCGTCCCATGAACCCAACCGAACCTCGACGAGGGGATCGACGAGCCAGGGATCGACCGGCGTGAGGACCTTGGCATCCATGGGCGACAAGAGGATGGGAAAGTCGACCACGTCGTCGCACGGAATGGCATTTGTTTCGGGCTCGCGGGCGAGGCGGCGCCGATGCTCGTCGACCAGCTCTCGAGCGAAGCCGCCGTGCACGTCGACCATCCAACCGCCCTTGGTGCCGGCGCTCTCGTAGTAGATGTAGACCCCGGTCAGCACCTTCGCCCAAGGCATGTACTCCAGGCGCTCGAAGCCTGCGAGGTAGAGGACCTTGCGAACCTGGGCGCAGGCCCAACGATCCGAGCTCTTCTTCTTCGAATCGTCCCCCACCATCGGAGCCAGCAGCGAGAGTTGATGGCCGAAGACGACGCCGTTGGACATCGGCTGAAAGCACAAGACACCGAGCGGTTCGTGTTCTGTCGCCTGGGCGACGGGGTGACCATCCGGCGACCACCTGCCCTCGGCGATCACGACCCACCCACGCTCCTCGGCCGCACCGGCATCCAAGTAGGCCTTGAAGAATGCCACGAAGCGATCCTGCGCGTCTTGCGGACCGAACAGCCGGAGCAGCTTCTCTACCGTCTGGCGCAGCTCCTCGTCCTGGAACTTCCAGATCCCCTCGGCGATGGCCGGGTTCAGGCGGCGGAGCACGTGGCGCACCCACGCGCTGGCGCCCGACGACTCTGCCCCGTCCGGCCTGGGCGGCGGAATGACTGGATCGGGGAGGCGCACCATGCCCCGGCCGCTGCCTTCTTCGACGAAGTGCAGCTCGAGCCAATCGTGGCCCGCCTCTGCCAGGGTGATTCGGGCCGGCGTGCCGTTGGACTCGCCGTGCTGGACCGACGGCAGAGCAGACGGATTGAAGGACAACCCTCGCATGGAGACGCTCGACAGCTCGACCGTCGCGCGACCGCTGTGCGAGGTCTCGAGTTGCACGACGAACTTGCCGTCGCCGTCCTTGATCGAGGCGCGTCGTTCCTTGCGCCGTTGTGGTCGCTCCGGATCGTTCCTCCACAGCGGCGTCTCGTCGAAGGACCCCGCCAAGGTCACCCAGCTCCCCGTCATCAAGCCCGTCCCCAGCCCGGTTGTGCCATACGGTCCCCGATTCCCCGCGGAGCCTACTACGGCTGTACGCCCCTGACGAGCCTGTTGCTGTACTTTCGCCGACCGCGATCGGGGTGGCACCGGCCAACCGCCGCATTTATGATGCCAGCCTGCGGGCAACCATCATCGAGGGACGCATGCCGAGCACGAACAGCGACTATCATCACGACGACCCCGAGCGCGAGCGGCTGAAGGCGCAAGCCGACCTCTTCAACGGCGCGGACATCGAAAGACTGAAGGCGGCCATCGGCGTTCCGGCGCGCGCGTTGGCGGTCGGCTGCGGTACCGGCCACTTCGCGGCGCGCCTGCGGACCGAGTGGGGCGTGCCGCACGTCGAGGGACTCGAGATGAACGCCGAAGCGGCGGCGACGGCGCGCGCCCATCTCGACGCGGTGCACGTCCGCGACGCGCTCGACGACGCGCCCCTGCCGAGCGCCGACCTCGTCTACGCCCGGCTCGTCGCCCGCCACGTGCCGGACGCTCGCCGCCTGGCCGCGAAGATGGCCGCGGCCTGCGCGCCGGGCGGCCACGTCCTGGTGATCGACGCCGACGACGCCACCCTGCTGCTGCACCCGGCGGCGCCCGCCTTCGACGTCGCGCGCGCCGCGACGCACGCGCAGGCCCAGGCACAGGGCGCGGATCCCTTCGTCGGGCGCCGGCTGCCCGCGCTGCTGCGCGCCGCCGGGCTCGAGGCCATCGGCGGCTTCGGCCTGACCCTGACCAGCTTCCAGCGCCCGCCCGCCGCCTTCGCCGCCATGCTGCGGCCCTACACCTTGAACGAGAACAACGGCCTGTCCGCGTCCGCGTGCGCCGCCGCCCAGGCCGCCCTCGAGAACGACGTGCGCGACTTCAGCTGGACGATGTTCCACGTGTGGGGCCGGAAGCCTGCAGCGGCAGCCTCACGGTGAACCGCGCGCCGCCCAGCGTCGGGCTGCGGTCGACCTCGAGGGAGCCCCCCATGCCCAGCACCACCCGCCGCGCGACGGCCAGCCCGAGGCCCGTGCCGTGGCCCGCCGGTCGCGTCGTGTAGAAGGGCTCGAAGACACGATCGCCCACGTCCGCCGCCAGCCCTGGCCCGTCGTCCTCGACGTCGACGCGGTACACGTCCTCGTCGACGCACGCCGTCACCTGCACCGTGCCGTCGGGCGCGGCCGCGCGGCGGGCGTTGTCGACCAGGCTGGTCCAGACGTTCGCCAGATCGCCCGGCTTGGCGATCACCACGCTCCCCTGCTCGATGCGCGCCTCGATGCGCATGGCGGGCGGGGCCGTCGACCGATAGAGGCGCAACGTCGAGTCCAAGCCCTCGGACGGATCGACCGGCCCCGCCTCGCCCTGGTCGACGCCCGCGAGGCGCAGCAGATCGCCCGAGAGCTCGTTGATGCGCCCGAGCGCGTCGTCGATCAGGCCCTTCATCGTGCCCGCGTGGCTGCCGCCCTCGAGGGCCAGCGGCAGCGCGTTCATCGCCACGTTCAGCGGGTTGCGCACCTGATGCGCCACCTCGGCGGCGAGCTGACCGATGCTGGCCAGGCGCTCGCGGTGCCCCACCCGGTGCAGCAGGGCGCGCTGCCTCAGCCGCGCCTGCAGCCGCGCGCGCAGCACCTGGGGCAGGAAGGGCTTGGTCAGGTAGTCGTCGGCGCCCGCGGCCAGCGCCTGGACGAGATCGTCGGGCTGGTGGCGCGCGGTCAGCACCAGGATGCCCGTGTCGGCCAGCGCCGGCTCGGCGCGCAGGGCCCGCACCAGCGCGACGCCGTCCATGCGCCCGGGCAGGCCCAGATCGGTCAGCACGACGGCCGGCGCGTCGGCCCGCGCGCGCCGCAGGCCCTCCTCGGCGGTGGGCACCACGGTGACCGCGCAGGCCTCGGCCACCAGCGCCCCGACGAAGCGGGCGATGTCCGGCTCGTCCTCGACCACCAGCGCCCGCGGCGCGTCCTCGGCCGGTCCGGGGAGGGCGAAGTCGCCCGCCGGGGCGCTCGCGGGATCCACCCGCAGCGGGGCGGGCACCACCTCGTCGGCGCGGGCGTCACGCCGTGGCAGGGTCACCGAGAAGCGGGCGCCGCCCATGCCGCCGGTGTCGACGCGCGCCGCGCCGCCGTGCACCTGCGCGGCCTCGCGCACGATCGCCAGGCCCAGGCCCATGGCGCCCACGCGCGCGTCCTGGCCGGCCGCCTGGAAGAAGCGCTGGAAGACGCGCTCGCGCAGGGCCTCGGGCACGCCGGGGCCGGCGTCCTCGACGCGGACGGTGAGCGCCGCGTCGTCGACCTCGAGATCGACGCGCACCACGCTGCCCTCGGGCGCGTGGCGCAGCGCGTTGGCCAGCAGGTTGTAGAGCGCCGACTCGATCCAATGCGGCGCCACCCGCACCGGCAGCGGGGGCGGCGGCGTGGTGACCCGCAGCTCGACGCCGCGCGCCTCGGCGGCGCCGGTGAAGCCGCCGGCCACCCCGCGCACCATCGCCGCCAGATCGATGGACTCGAGCTCGACGTCGCTCCGGCCCGCTTCGCCGCGCGCCACCAGCAGCAGCTCGGCGATCAGGTGGTCCAGCCGCCGCGCGTTGCGCCGCATGGCGTCCAGCGGCGCACGCGCCTCGACGGGCAGATCGACGCGCTCGGCGAGCGTCTCGATCGTGCCGAGCACCAGCTGCAGGGGCGTGCGCAGGTCGTGCGACACCGCGGCGAAGAAGGCGCGCAGGCCGTCGTTGGCGGCGCGCAGCTCGGCCAGGGTGACGGTCAGGGCGTCGCGGGCCTCGGACAGCTCGGCGGTGCGGCGGGTGACCTCGGCCTCGACGCCGCGCTTGGCCTCGATCAGCTCGGCGAAGCGGCGCTCGTTGGCCTCGGCGCTGCGCAGCAGGGCGTCGTCGTGATCGATGATGTCCGCGAGGCGGGCGTCGAGCACCGCGCGCTGCCGCCAGCCGCGCGCCACGAGGCCCCCGACCAGCGCGCCGGCTGCGCCGCCGAAGGGGCCGCCGGCGAACCAGCCGATGGCGCCGCCCAGCAGCACCGCCACCGGCGTGACGACGCGGCGCGCCACGGGCCGCCACTCCACCTGATACACGCAGGCGTCGCCACCGCGGTGGAGGCAGAC
>JAUHXL010000647.1 GCA_030426945.1 bacterium | reverse complement strand
CGGCTCGAGCTCTTCGTGCTGGCCGACTCGTCGAACTTCCTCGCCGGCATCGAGGATCTCTGCGCCCGCCGCGGCATCGCCGTCGAGTGGGTGACGCCCGACGAGGATCTCAAGGTGGCCCTGCACCACGGCCCCCTGCGCCTCGAGCTGAACTTCTCGTACCCCTTCCTGCGCACGCTGCACACCGGGCGGTCGTTCGTCGAAGGCACCCGCGCCTTCTACCTGCCCGTGGTCGACGCCCTCGACGACGCCCTCGACCTGCTGCGCGCCGTCGAGAAGCACGTCCGCGGCCACCGGGTGCACGTCGAGGACGGCGTGGTGCTGGTCATCGACTCACCCGACGACGGCCCCGCCATCGGCCGCTGGAACCTGATGACCTTGGTGGGCCGCCAGCCCTTCCGCGGCGCCGAGGGGGAGGCGGATCTGCTGCGCCTGCTGGGCTACGACCCGGAGGCGGCGCGCTTCCTGCCCCGCCCGGACGCCCTCGACATCTGCCCGGTGACCGGCGCCCCGGCCCGCGTGAACAAGGTCGTCCGCCCGGTCGACCTGCTCGGCGTCGACCCGCGCACGCTGGTCGGCGTCGCCATCGGCCCGCACTTCGTCTACTACACGCTCGACAGCGCCACCCACTCCACGCCGGTCGAGCCGGGCCCGGGCAAGGCGGTCACCGATCTCGAGGCCGCCTACCGGGCTCGCCTGGACGAGGCCTCGACCTCGCTGCTCGAGGCGCGGCCTCTCGATGAGGACGACGACGCGCCCATCCTGCTGGTGGGCTTCGACGTGGGCTCCCTGGTGCTCGAGCCCGCCCGCGTCCGCGCCCTGCTCGACGCCGTCGAGTGCCCGATCGGCGGCGCCGCCTTCGCCTACGCCTTCTTCGCCGACACCTTGGTCGTCAGCCCGAGCCAGCTCAGCGGCCGCGCCCTGTATCAGGCGCGCCTGGCCGCGCTCGAGGCCGCGCAGCCGCGCTTCCCGGCTCGCCTGTGGGCCCTCGACCTCGCCCGCGCGCTCGACCTCGACGTCGAGCCGCTCGGCCGGGCGGAGCGTCCGGCGTGAAGGCCCTGGCGCTGATCGTCGCCCTCGCCGCGCCCCCCGCGCCGGCGCCGACCCCCTCGGCCCCGCCGGCCGCCACCGCCCCCTTGCCCCCCCTGCGCGCGCCGATCCCCTCGCCCGGCCCCCCACCGGACGTGGAGCTGCTCGCCCCGCCGCCGCCGCCCCGCACCGGCGCGCGCCTGGTCATCGCCGCCGGCGCGGCGATGATGGTGGCGGGCCTCCTCGGCATGTTGGTGACCCCCGGCTGCGCCACCCGCGACCACCGCGGCCGCTGCGTCGACCGCCCCGGCAGCGACGACCTGTATCCGGCGCTGATCGTGTTGGGGTTGGGCACCACGGCGACGGGCAGCTATTGGTACCGCCACGATCTGCCGCCGCCGCCCGTCGAGGGCGCGGAGTGACTCAGCCGTCGAGCAGGGCGATGAGGATGTCGGCCTGAAACTCGGCGTCGGCCAGGGCGTCGTGCACCTTCTCGGGCGGCGGCGCCTCGAGCGCGGGATACAGCTCGAGCAGGCGCTCCTTGTTGCACTGCTTCCAGGGCAGCCCGTGCCGCCCCATCATCAGCGCCTTCGTGTCCAACGCGTTGTAACCAAACGGGTTCTTCAGCCCCGCCCAGGCGTAGTACCAGCAGACGAACATCCAGTCGAAGGGCGCGTTGTGCCCCACGAACAGCGGGCGCTCGCCCGGCCCGACGTGGGCCGCCACCCAGTCGCTGATCGCCTGCATCACGTCCCGCGCCGGCCGGCCGTGCGCGCGCAGGTGCGCCTCGCTCAGCCCGTGGATCGACTGCGCGTGCGGATCGAAGCCATCGAACTCGGGCGCGATCTCGAAGTAGAAGGTGTCGCCGCGCACGTGCCGATCGCCCTGCAGCCGCACCTCGACGCCGCCCACCGACACCATGTTGAACAGCCCGGGCACCGGCCCGCTGGCCTCGAGATCCACGCAGACGTAGACCGTGCCGCTCGTATCCCGGATGGCCATCAGCTGCCCGCCAGCGTCTTCAAGTTCTTCACCAGCGTGTCCGCGTTGCGCGGCGTGTAGAAGTAGGGGTACCGCGGGTGCCCGCTGGTGAGATCCTCGCGGACGCTGCCGTCGGGCTTCATCAGGAAGATGCGCGGCACATAGCCGCCGTACTGCTGGGTCATGGGCGCCAGCCAGGCCGGGCGTTCGTCCGAGTCCTGCTTGACCATCACCACCTTGTCGGCCAGCGCCGCCACCTCGGCCGTCTGCAGCGCGGGCGCCAGCTCCCGGCAGCGCGGGCACCAGTCGGCGTACACCACCAGCATGATCGGCTTGTTCTCTGCCTTCGCCTTCGCCTGGCCCGCCTCCCAGGTGGTGAAGGCGACGGGGCCCTCCCACTTGATGTCTTCCTTCGCGCCGCCGTGGCCGCCGCCCGCCCGCTTGGGCGTCGACATGCCGCCCTCGGCCGCCTTCGCGACCTGCGCCGCGGCGTCGGGGGCCGGCTTGGCGGCCGCGTCGCGCGGCACCGGCGCCTTGGCGGCCTGCGGCGCCTCCCCGCCGGCCGACTTCGACGAGCACCCCGCGCCGCAGCACAAGGCCAGGGCCACGACCCCCACGAGGGGCCGGGGGGGGCGGGCGGAGATCCTCGTCTTCATGCGTCCCTCGTCAACAGCGCGTTCGAAAGGGTCAGCAGCGCGTCCATCTCGGACGCGCCCTCGGGCAGGCCGGGCAGGATCCACGCGACCCCCGCCCCGCCGGCGCGCTGGCGCAGATCCGCAGCCAGCGCCGTGTGCTGGGCCACCAGGGCCTCCTCGGTGCCGGCCAGCCGCCGCAGCTTCTCCAGCGCCCCGCGGGCCAGCGGCGAGGCGTCGGCGGGCAGCAGCTCGTCGCGCGGGAAGGGCCGGTGGCGCGCCCACGCCAGGCTGCGGTTGAGCACGTAGCCCAGCAGGTTCAGCCCCAGCTCGTCGCGCGTCTTGCTCTCGAAGTAGCGCGCCTCGGTCAGCGCCTCCTGCGTCGGCGAGGTCACCAGCAGGAAGCCCACGTCCGGCCGCGCGAAGAAGGCCCGCATCTCGGCCTGGTTGTGGTTCAGGTGCCCCAGCAGGTTGCCGAACAGCTCGAAGAACTGCTGCAGCTCCTGGCGCGTGTCGGCGCCGAACGCGGTGTCCATCACCCGCTCCAGCAGCCGCTGCGCCATGCGCCGGATGGCCCCGCCCTCGCCGGGCAGGAACAGGTTGAACACCCGGCGATCGAGGAACGCCCCCGCGCGGCTCGGCGCCTCGAGGAAGCGCAGCGCGTTGCGCGAGGGCGGCGTGTCCAGCACCACCAGATCGTAGGTGTCGTCCAGCACGAACTGATACAGCGCCTCGACCGCCGTGTACTCCTGCATGCCGGCGATCATCGCCGTCACGTTCTTGTAGATCGGGTTGTCGAGCAGCTTGCGCGCGTCCTCGGGCGACTTGGAGAAGCCGCGCACGACGTTGTTGCTCACGAGCTGGGGATCGAGCATCCAGGCCGACAGCGAGCCCGGCGCCTCGATGCCGGCCAGGCGCTGGCGCTCCTCGGGCAGGGGCACGGGCTCGGTCGGGTTGCGCGACACCCCCAGCGTCTCGGCCAGCCGCCGGCTGGGATCGATCGTGACCACCAGCACGCGGCGCCCCATGCGCGCCGCGCCGATGGCCAGCGAGGCCGAGACGGTCGTCTTGCCGACGCCGCCGGCGCCGCAGCAGACCACCACCCGCTGCGCGCGCAGCAGATCGGCGATCGGCGAGTCGAAGGCCGGGCTCACGGCGTCCCCTTCATCGCCAGGGCCAGCACCTCGGTCAGGGCGGGCACCGGATCCGGGTGCTCGCCGAGGTAGACCTCGGGCAGCGTGATGACGGGCACGTGGACCGACCCCAGCAGCCGCTGCGCGGC
>JAUHXL010000075.1 GCA_030426945.1 bacterium | reverse complement strand
GCTCGCTGCACCGCCTGAAGGGGCTGATCGACAACCTGCTCAACGTCACGCGCTTCGCCACCGGTGCCGTGTCCTTGCAGCGGGCGGTGGTCGATCCCGCGCGGGTGGTGCAGCAGGCGGTCGCCGCAACGCGCGAGGCCACCGCGGCGCGCCCCTGCACCCTCGAGGTCGCGCTGGGCACCCTGGAGCCGATCATCGCGGACGCCGGCCGCCTGACCGACGCCTTGCGCCAGGTGATCGACAACGCCATCCGCTTCGGCCCGGAGGGGCAGACGGTGCGGGTCGAGGCGCGCCTGGTGGTCGAGGGCGACGGCGATCGCCGCGGCCTCGAGCTGGTGGTGGACGACGCCGGCCCCGGCATCGCGCCCGAGCTGCGAGATCGCGTGTGCCAGCCTTTCTATCAGGTGGACGGCAGCGCGACCCGGCAGGTGGGCGGCGCCGGCCTCGGCCTGGCCATCGCCGAGCGCACCTGCGCGCTGCACGGCGGCGCGCTGCGCATCGGCCGCTCGCCGGCCGGCGGCGCGCGCGTCGTGCTGGCGGTCCCGACGCGGCCGGACCACTGACCCCGCGTTGAATCCGCCTTCGGCGGGCGTTACCCTGTGCGGCCCACGCGCGGACGCGGACGCATGATCTACCTGGACCACAACGCCACCGCGGCGCCGCTGCCCGAGGCCGCGCAGGCCGCGGCCGACTGGCTGGCGGGGCCCCCGGCGAACCCGAGCAGCGTGCACGCGGCGGGGCGCCGCGCGCGCGCGGCGGTCGAGCGCGCGCGGCGCGCGGTGGCGGCGGCGTTGGGCGCGGCGCCGGGTGAGATCGTCTTCACCAGCGGCGCCACCGAGGCCCTGCACCAGGCCGTGGCCGATCGCGTCGCCCCCGGCCAGCACGTCGTCGCGTCCGCCGTGGAGCACCCGGCGCTCTTCGGTGCGCTGGCGCGCCGCGGCGCGCGGGTGACGCGGGTGCGGGTCGACGGCGCCGGGCGGCTGCGCGTGGAGGACGTCGTCGCCGCGCTCGAGCCCGACACCGCGCTGGTGGCGGTGATGGCGGCCCAGAACGAGATCGGCACCCTGTACCCGGTGCGCGCCGTCGCCGCGGCGGTGGCGCCGGTGCCGCTGCTGTGCGACGCGGTGCAGGCCTTCGGCAAGGTGCCCCTCGACGTGCGCGCGCTCGGCTGCGCGGCGGCGGTGGTGTCGGGGCACAAGATCGGCGCGCCGCCGGGCGTGGGCGCGCTGTGGACGCCGGCCGGGCGCGAACCGCTGCCGTGGCTGGCGGGCGGGCCGCAGGAGCGCGGTCGGCGCGCCGGCACCGAGAACGTGCCGGCGATCGTGGGCTTCGGCGTGGCCGCGGAGCACGTCGCCCGTCGCCTCGCCGCGATGGCGGGGGTGGCCGCGCGCCGTGACCGCCTGCGCGCCGGCCTGGCCGCGGTGCCCGGCGTCCGCTTCCACGGTGAGCCCGGCCTGCCGAACACGCTGGCGTTCCGCGTCGACGGGATCAGCGGTGAGGCGCTGCTGCAGGCCCTCGATCTCGAGGGGGTCTGTCTGTCGAGCGGCTCCGCCTGTAGCGCGGGGGGCCTGGATCCGTCGCCGGTGCTGCTGGCCCTGGGCCTGGATCCCGCCACCGCGCGGGGCGGGCTGCGCGCCTCGCTGGGTCCCGAGACGACGGACGCGGACATCGCCGAGGTGCTGCTGCTGTTCCCGCGCCTGGTGGCCCGCGCGCGCGCGGCCGCCGAGGGGGGACGGGCATGCGCGTAGTCGTCGCGATGAGCGGGGGCGTCGACTCGTCGGTGGCCGCCGCGCTGATGGTCGAGGCGGGCCACGAGGTGGTCGGCCTCACGATGAAGCTGCGCGACACGACGCCCGAGGAGCGCGCCGGGCGCGCGGCCTCGTGCTGCTCGCCGGACGACCTGCGCGACGCGCGCGGGGTGTGCGACGCCCTGGGCATCGCCCACTACGTGGTCGACTACCGCGACGCCTTCCGCGCCGCCGTCATCGAGCCCTTCGCCGCCGCCTACCTGGCCGGCCGCACGCCCAACCCGTGCGTCCTGTGCAACGACCACGTGAAGTTCGCGCCGCTGTTGGCGCGCGCCGAGGCCCTGGGCGCCGAGCGGCTGATCACCGGCCACTACGCGCGGGTCGAGGCGGCGCCGGGCGGCGGCTGGGCCCTGCGCGCGGGCGTCGATCCGGCGAAGGATCAGTCCTACTTCCTGTTCGGGCTCGATCAGGCGGCCCTCGCGCGGGTGCGCTTCCCCTTGGGCGGCATGAGCAAGGACGACGTGCGCGCCGAGGCACGGCGGCTGGGCCTGCCGACCTGGGACAAGGAGGACAGCGAGGACATCTGCTTCGTGCCCGACGGCGATTACGCGCGGGTGGTCGAGCAGGTGGCCGGCGCGGCGCCGCCGCCGGGCCCCATCGTCCACACCGACGGCCGGACCCTGGGCGAGCACCGCGGGGTCCACCGCTTCACGGTGGGGCAGCGCAAGGGCCTCGGGGTGGCCACGGGCGAGCGCCTGTACGTGCTGTCGGTGGACGGGCCGACGCGCACGGTGACGGTGGGGGCGCGCGACGATCTGCGCGCCGCGGGCCTCTGGGCGTCGCGGTGGCGCTGGGTGGCGGGGCAGGGTCCCGAGGTGACGCGCGGGCGGCTGCGCATCCGGTACCGCCACGCGGGTACCGAAGGCACCGTGCGGGTGCAGGGCGACGCCGCGCGGGTGGACTTCGATACGCCGCAGGTGGCGGTGGCGCCGGGGCAGGCGGTGGTGCTGTACGCCGGCGACGCCGTGCTCGGCGGCGGGTGGATCGACGCGGCGGTGGCGCCGCAGGGGCAGGCCGAGCAGGAGGTGCTTCGTGGCCGAGGGTGATCGGGCGGGGCTGGTCGCGCTGGCCGAGGCCATCGGCTACGCCGAGGGGCCGAGCGCGCTCCTGAGGCAGGCGGTCACGCACAAGTCGTTCGCCAACGAGCAGAGCGGCGACGCGCTCTACAACGAGCGCCTCGAGTTCCTCGGCGACGCCGTGCTCGGCCTGCTGGTGGCCGAGGCGCTGATGGCCGCCCACCCCGACCTGGAGGAGGGCAAGCTGAGCCGGCTGCGGGCCAGCCTGGTCAACGCCCGCAGCCTGGCCGACGCGGCGCGCGCGCGGGGCGTCGGCGTGGTGCTGTGCCTGGGCAAGGGCGAGGAGCGCACCGGGGGGCGCGAGAAGGACTCGCTGTTGGCGGACGCCTACGAGGCGATGCTGGGCGCGCTGTACCTCGACCTGGGCCTCGAGTCCGCGCGCGCCGTCGTGGCGGCGGACTTCGCGGCGCGCATCGACGCGGGCGAGCCGGCCGTGGCGCACCGGGATCACAAGACGGCGCTGCAGGAGCTCGCGCAGGCGCGCTTCGGCGAGGCGCCCGACTACCGACTCGTCGACGAGCGCGGCCCCGATCACGACAAGCAGTTCTCGGTCGAGACCTGGGTCGACGGGGCCTGCCTGGGGCGCGGGCAGGGGCGTTCGAAGAAGCAGGCCGAGCGGCGCGCCGCGCGCGAGGCCTGGCGCGCCCTCACCGGCGGCTGAGCCGCCCCGGCGCGCCTACTCGCCGCGGGCCTGCTTCAACCGCTCGAGCGTCTGCTGGTAGCGGATCTCCCAGTCCTGCGTGCCCTCCTGCAGGTTCTTGATGCGCTTGCGCACCTCCTGATCGAGGGCGTCGCCCTGCGCCATGTGCTTCTTCAGCACCGGGGCGATGGCCGCGCGCAGCTCCTTGTCGTCGCCGAAGATCTCCTCGACGTGCTGGCTGTGCAGCAGCGTCTCGATGAGCTGGTTGGCGATGTAGGCCACCGACTCCTCGTAGAGGCCGAAGCGGCGCTTCTCGGCGAGCTGGCGCTTGATCTTCTGGTGGGCGCTGTAGTCCAGGCCGCGCTGGTGGGCCAGGTCCTTCGCCTCCTCGGTCAGCTGCCGCTCGGCCCGCAGGTACTCTTTGAGCACCGACTCGACGTCGAGCTCGACCTCCTTGACCATCGGCTGCTCGATCTCCACCAGCTCGCCGTCGACGAGGGCCTCGATGATGTCGCGGATGATCGGCGCGATCCGGCTGGAATACAGACGCATGGGCACGCTCCTGAGCGTTCGGGCGGGTCTGTCTAGCATGTGCTCCGGGTGGGGCACAACGGGACGGATCGCGACGGGTCTGCGCACGAGCCGTTGGTGGTCGCTCCAACCGGCTGTCAGCTGTCAGCGGTCAGCTGTCAGCCGGGCTCCGTACGCCGTGCCGAGTGCGGAACCGCTCGGCAGGCTTGGGGGGCCGGGTCACCGGACACAGGGTACAGTCGCCGCGACGGAGCTGAAAGCTGACCGCTGAAAGCTGATAGCCCGGCCATCCTGGCGGGGCGTCCGGTGGACCAACGGGTTCGAATCACACCCGATCGCGGCGGGCGTCGCGGGGTGGCTCAGGCGGGGAAGTGCACGCAGTCGATGGGGGCGTCGCAGGCGACGTCGAGGGTGGTGCGCTCGCCGGCGGCGTCACCGGACACCTGGAAGGGCGCGGGGCCGTCGAACTCGAGGCGGCAGGCCGACAGCGTGAGGTCGCAGACGCCTTCGCCCGCCATCGTGCCGTTCCAGGCCTTGCGCAGCTGCGTCACCGCCGCGACCGGGTGCATGTCGACCAGGCGCAGGTGGAAGTTGCCCGGCGTGTGATCGGCGTACGGCATGATGTTGAACTTGAAGCCGTAGTAGGGGGTGGTGCCCATGCACGCCATGCGGGTGCGGCCCTCGAACACCACCTCGCCCGGCTGATAGGTCGCCATCACCTGGCCGCCGGGGCCCAGCCGCTTGGCCACGCCCCCGGTGTTCACCACGCGCACCTGCCACGACGGACGGCGCAGGACGAGCTCCGGCACGGACTTGCCGACGCCGGCGATGAGATAGCCGGCGACGCTCTTGAAGAGGGCCCGGGTGACCGCGAAGCGATCGGCGGCGTCCTTCATCCGCTCGTAATTGTTGAGGATATAGGCGTCCCACCCGAAGCCCGCGAAGGTGCTGCGGCGCTCGCCGTCGAGCAGCAGCATGTCGAGGGGGCGGGTGGCGGCGTCGTTCAGATCCCGCAGGTCGTCGAGGTAGCTGCGGGCGCCGAGGAAGTCGGCGACCGCGTTGCCCGTGCCCAAGCGCAGCACCGCGAAGCGGGGGCGCTGCCGGTCCGGCGCGATGCGGGCGTGGTTGGACAGCACCTCGTTCAGCGTGTTGGCGACGGTGCCGTCGCCGCCGCCCGTGACGACCATGCCGTAGCCCCGCTCGACGACGCGGCGCGCCACGAACTGCGCCTGCTCGAGGCTCTCGGTGAAGAAGACGTCGGCCTGCGGCGCGGCGTCCATGATGCGGCGGCGCACGCGGGGGCCGACGCGCTTGGCGTTCTTGTTGAGGATGACGGCGACCTTGTCGCCGCGCGGGGCGGTGACGGGGAGAGGGGCTTCGCGGTGTCGGGGCGTGGCCAGGGCCATGAAGTTCCTCCGGGGACGTCGTTGGCCGGCACGAGAGCAATGTCCATGCCACATGACGCGGCGCGTCAGGCCGCGTAAGTCCGTCGCGCGGTGCGAAGCGCGCTTCGCAGTCGCGCCGGGTGGGTGGGTATCGGGCGACGCACCCCGCGCGCGTCGGTTGACGGCGCACCGGCCCCGGCAGTAATGCAGCGGGGGACTTCCGACGGGGGCGCGCATGCAGGTGGCGGTGGTGGGGGCGGGGCGCTGGGGCGCCCTGCACGCGGCCAAGCTGGCGGCCCTGCCCGGTGTCCGGCTGGCGGCGGTGGTCGACGCCGATCCGGCGCGGGCGCAGGCGCTGGCCGCGCGCCACCCCGGCGCCCAGCCGCTGGAGCGCGTGGGGCAGCTCTCGCCCGCGGTCGTCGCCGCCACGGTCGCCGTGGACCTGCCCAACCTGGCCGACGTCACCCGCGCCTTGCTCGCGCGCGGCCTGCACGTGCTGGTCGAGAAGCCCATGGCGCCCGACGCGGCCACCGCGCAGGCCCTGGTCGCGGCGGCCGAGGCGCGCGACCGCGTGCTGGCCGTCGGCTTCCTCGAGCGCTTCAACCCCGCGCTGGGCGCGGGCCCGCGGGCGCCCCGCCGCGTCGTGGCGCGTCGGGTGGGTCCACCCCGTCCCCTGGCGCCGCCCCTCGACCTCGACTGGCTGGTGCACGATCTCGATCTCGCCGCGCACCTGCTCGGCGACGCGCTGCAGGTGGTGCGGGCCCGCTGGGCCGAGGACGCGGTGCGCCTGGCGCTGCGGACCGAGGACGGGCGGGAGGCCCGGCTGTGCGCCGCGCGTCGTGCGGTGGCGATCCGGCGGCGCCTGTGGGCGGATGGGGCCCGAGTCGACCTCTGCGGCGCCGGCGATCCGCTCGCCGCGCAGCTCGCCACCTTCGTGGGCGCCGCCCAGGGCGCGCCGCTCGGCCGCCTGGCCACCGGCGCCGACGCCGTCCGTGCGCTCGGGCTGCTGGACGCCGCGCGCGCCCTGGGGCGCGCCGCCGCCGCGTGAGCCCGTGGTGGGTGCTCGAAAAGGTCAATGAGAGCGAATCTTTGAGTCCACTCAGTTGATCCTCTGCGTCGCTGGTGAGGCGTCGGGCGACGCGCTGCTGGCGCCGGTGGTGCGCCGGCTGAGCGCGGCCGGCCACCGGTGCGTCGGGCTGGGCGGCGACGCGTCCGCGGCTGCGGGTCTCGCGCTGCTCGGCCACGCCCGCAGCGTCGCCGCGCACGGCCTGGTGGAGGCCGCGGGCACGGTGCCCGCGTTGTTGGGCGTGGGGCGTCGCCTCGTCGCGCGCCTGCCCGAGGCGCGGGCCCTGCTGCTGGTCGACTTCCCGGAGCTGAACGTTCGCCTCCTGCGCCGCGCGCGACGCTCGGGGGTGCCCGTCGCCTGGCTGGCGCCGCCCCAGGCCTGGGCCTGGCGCCCGTGGCGCGCGCGGGCGCTGGCCGAGGCCGACTGGGTCGGGTGCCTGCTGCCCTTCGAGGCCGATTGGTATCGCGCGCGCGGGATCGAGGCCGACTGCGTGGGGCACCCGCTGGCCGAGGTGCCCCCGCCGCCCGCGCCGCCCGAGCCCGGCCTCGCGCTGCTGCCCGGCAGCCGCGATCCGACCGTGCGGCGCCTGCTGCCGGTGATGCTGGCCGCGGCCGCGCGGCTGCGGCGCGCGCGCCCTGGGCTGGCGCTGCACCTCGGCGTGGCGCCCACGGTGGACCGCCTGTTCCTCCAGCGCGCGGTGGCGGCGAGCGATCTGCCGGTGACGTTGCACGCGGGGGCCGAGGGGGCGCTGGCGGCCGGCGCGGTGGCGCTGGTGGGGGCGGGCACGGCGACGCTGCAGGCGGCGCTGGCCGGACGGCCGCCGGTGACGCTGGCGGCGCTGCACCCGGTGAGCGCGGCGGTCGCGCGCCGCCTGGTGCGCGTGCCGCACGTGGCGTTGCCCAACCTGGTGCTGGGGCGCCGCGCCTTCCCCGAGGCGATCCTCGAAGGCTGCACGCCCGCGGCGGTCGCGGCGGGCGCGGCGGCGATGCTGGAGGCGCCCGATCCCGAGGCGTTGGCGGCGGTGCGCGCGGCCTGCCTACGGTCGGGCGGCGCCGCCCGCGTCGCCGACGTCGTGGCCCGCCTCGGCGACCGGCGCGTCGAGCAGGGCCGCGGGATCCGGCCGTGAGATGAAGAGCGCGGCCAGGACGACGGCCAGCGCCAGGACGCTGAGACCGAGCTGCACGCGCGGATCGAGCTCGAACATGGGCGCCTCCTCGGGCTGGGACGGTGCCTTGGACCGTCGGGGGCGCCGCAGGTTCCGAGGGTGTTTACGGCGCGGGGCGGGGGACCGTAGGATGCGGCGCCCCGACGGACCCGGGAGGACGCCGTGTCGGCCCCGCGACCCCTGATCGTCATGCCCACCTACAACGAGATCGAGAACCTACCGCGCATCCTCGACGCCGCGCTGGCGGCGCTGCCCGAGGCGCACGTGCTGGTGGTCGACGACGGCTCCCCCGACGGGACGGGCGATCTGGCCGACCGCCGCGCCGAGGCGGACGAGCGCATCCACGTGCTGCACCGCACCGAGAAGGCGGGGCTGGGGCGGGCCTACCTGGCCGGCTTCGGCTGGGCCCTGTCGCGCGACTACACGCACGTCTTCGAGATGGACGCCGACTTCAGCCACCCGGCCGATCGGCTGCCCGCGCTGCTCGCCGCCACCGAGGACGCCGACGTGGCGCTCGGCAGCCGGTGGGTGAGGGGCGGCGGCACGGTGGGCTGGCCGCTGAAGCGCCAGCTCATCAGCCGCGGCGGCAGCTTCTACGCGCGGCGCGTGCTGGGCGTCGACATCCGCGACCTGACCGGCGGCTTCAAGTGCTTCCGCCGCGAGGTGCTCGAGGCGCTCGACTTCGACGCCATCTCGGCGGTGGGCTACGGCTTCCAGATCGAGCTGACGTGGCGGGCGCTGCAGAAGGGCTTCCGCGTGGTGGAGGTGCCGATCACGTTCACCGATCGCGTGCGTGGGCAGTCGAAGATGTCGGGGGCGATCTTCGCCGAGGCGCTGAAGCTGGTGTGGAAGCTGCGGCTGGGCCTGGTCTGACCGGGGCGGCTGCGATCGACCGTACGCCGTTGCCGCGCGCGGCGGTCTGGGCGTTCGGCGTCCTTTGGATGTGGCAGTGGATCGCCGCGTACTTCCTGCCCCTGCAGGCAGACGAGGCCTACTACCTCGCCTGGAGCCGCGACCTTCGGCTCGGCTATCTGGATCACCCGCCCGGGGTCGCGTGGTGGATCGCCCTCGGCGGCGGCTTCCCTCGGCTGCCCGGCCTCGTGTTGATGCCGGTGGCCTGGTGGCTGCTGGCCGACGCGGCGCGGCGCTGGGGGGCGGTGCAGTGGGCGTGGCTGCCGGCGATCCTCGTCGGCACGCCCCTCGGCTTCGTCGCCGGTCCGCTGATCACGCCGGACATCCCGCTCGTCTTCGCCTGGTGCGTGCTGCTGTGGTTCCTGGCCCGCGGCAGCGTCGTCGGGGTGGGGGTCAGCCTCGCGGCGTGCCTGTGGGCCAAGTCGGTCACGCTGGTCGCGGTGCCGGGGCTGGTTTGGGTGCTCGGCGCGCGCAGCGTGCCGGTGCTGGGCATCGCCGCCGCGCTGTACGCGCCGCACGTCGTCTGGTCGCTGCAGAACGAGGGCCTGCCCTGGACGTTTCAGGCGCGGCGCGGGCTGACCGGGTTTCACCTGCCCGAAGCGCTCGGCGGCCAGATCCTGGTGGTGGCGCCGGCGATGTTCGTCTGGGCCGTGACGTGCTGGGCGCGACCGCGCGACGCGACCGAGCGGACGCTGCGCGCGCTGGGGCTGCCGGTGCTGCTGGCCTGGCTGGCGGCGAGCTGCGTCACGCGGGTCGAGGCGAACTGGCCCGCGCTGGCGTGGCCGGCGACGGCGGTGCTGGTGGTGCGGCGCGATCCGCGGCGACTGCGCCGGGTGTCCGCGTTCACGGCGGCGGTGGTGGCGACGGTGGCGTACAGCGCTGCCGTGCTGCAGTGGGACCGGGGCATCTCGTCGGAGAGGGACCTTCGGTCCAACGGGGAGCTGTGGTCCGGCCTTCCGCGCGTCGCCGCGCGCTACCAGGAGAAGGCGATCCTCGACCTGGCCGGGCCTCCCATCGCCTACCTGCGCGCCGTCGGCCACCGCCCCTGCGAGTACGATCGCGTGCCCTCCGGCCCGCCCCCGCCGCCCTGCGACTTCGTCTACCTGGCCGACGCCCGCGCCCTCGGTGACCGCTGCCTGGGCCCCACCGAGCCCACCCGCGCGATGGGGCGCGCCGCGACGGTGTGTCACTGCCCAGCGCAGAAACCGTGACACTGCGGAATTGCTGGGGTTAAGCTCGGCCGTCGAGTTGTCAGGGAGGGGGGTCGGTGAGCGAGATCGCGATCGGCATCGATCTGGGCACCAGCAACAGCGTGGTGGCCGTCGTCGAGAACGGCCAGCCGAAGGTCATCCCCAACCGCTGGGGCGAGACGGTGCACCCGTCGATCGTCAACTTCGGTGAGAACGACGACGTGCTCGTGGGCAGCCGGGCCAAGAAGAAGCTGCTGCTCGACCCCGAGAACACCGTCTACAGCTTCAAGCGCCTGATGGGGCGCTACTTCTTCAGCGAAGAGGTGAAGAAGTCGCGGGAGCTCCTGCCCTACGACCTGGTGGAGGGGCCCAACCGCGAGGTGCGGGTGCAGGTGCGCGACCACGCCTACCCGCTGCCCGAGATCAGCGCCTACATGCTGACCGAGATGCGCCGGGTGGCCGAGGCCTACCTGGGCATGCCGGTCTCGAAGGCCGTCGTCACCGTGCCGGCGCACTTCAACGACAACCAGCGCCAGGCCACGAAGGACGCCTGCCGCATCGCCGGCCTCGACGTCCTGAAGATCATCAACGAGCCCACGGCCGTCGCGCTGGCCTACGGCTACGACAAGCAGATGCGCAACCGCGTGGCGGTCTACGACCTGGGCGGCGGCACCTTCGACGTCACCGTGCTCGACATCAACCTCGACGTCTTCGAGGTGCGGTCGACGGCGGGTGACACCTTCCTCGGCGGCGACGACTTCGACGCCCGCATCATGGACTACCTGATCGGCGCCTTCTACGAGCAGGTGGGCATCGACCTGCGGCGCGACCGCCAGGCGATGCAGAAGCTGAAGGAGCACTCGGAGTGGGCGAAGATCCAGCTCTCCGAGGTCGACCGCGTCGAGGTGTCCATCCCCGACATCGCGCGTGACGACGAGGGCTCGCTGACGCTGTCCGCGGTGCTGACGGTCAAGCAGCTCGCGCAGATGACCTACGACCTGGTGCAGCGCACCTTCGGGGTCTGTGACGAGGCCATCCAGGCGGCGGGCTGCAACGTCACCGACATCGACGGCGTGGTGCTGGTGGGCGGCCAGAGCAAGAGCCGCTTCATCCGCTCGGCGGTCGAGGCCTACTTCAGCAAGCGCGTGCAGGCGCACGTGAACCCGGACGAGGCGGTGGCGCTCGGCGCGGCCATCCACGCCGATCAGCTGGTGAACCGCAAGACCGAGGCGGTGCTGATCGACGTCACGCCGCTCAGCCTGCGCGTGGGCACGGTGGGCGGCTACACCGAGGTCGTCATCCCGAAGAACACGCCCATCCCCATCGAGCACTCGAAGACCTTCGTGACCGCCAGCGACCACCAGGAGCGGGTGCGCATCCGCATCTACCAGGGCGAGTCGAAGGCGCACGAGCACAACGAGCTGCTCGGCGAGTTCGAGTTCAGCGGCTTCCGCATCGCCCCGCGGGGGGAGGTCGAGGTGGTGGTCACCTTCGACATCGACGCCGACGGCCTCGTCAACGTGCGGGCGGTGGAGAAGGAGAGCGGGGCCGAGGCGCAAACGCAGATCACGATCTCGCAGCACCTGACCGAGGCCGAGATTCGGCAGATCCGCGCGGCGCAGTAGCGCCCGCCGGGCCGCCGGAGAGGCGGCCGCGCGGAAGCGGAAAAAGAAAAAGCCCCGTCGGCGTGGCCGACGGGGCTTTTTGATTTTTTGGGGTGCGAAAGGAGGGAGTCGAACCCTCACGCCCTAACGGGCACAGGAACCTGAATCCTGCGCGTCTGCCAATTCCGCCACTTTCGCGAGCAACGTGAGCGGCTTTATATGCGCCGCCGTTCGTCCAGTCAACCGTATCGAACGATAGGCTTGTCGTTTTTTGGCGGCGAGCGTGGCACCATCGGGCGGTCGCTGGGGGGGACGCTTGAAGCGCGTGCTGATCATCGAGGATGACCGGTTCAACCGGCGCCTCTACCACGATCTGCTCGAGGCAGAGGGCTACGAGGTCGAGCTCGCGGCGAACGCGCCCGAGGGCATCGATCGCGCCCGGCACCAGCGCCCGGATCTGGTGGTGATGGACATCGGCCTGCCCGGCATGGACGGGCTGGAGGCCACCCGCATCCTGAAGGCCGGCGGAGGCACGGCGCGGGTGCCGGTGCTGGTGATCAGCGCGCACGCCCTCGCGCACCACGAGGCGCAGGCGCGGCGCGTCGGCGCCGACGAGTTCCTGCGCAAGCCGCTCCGGTTCCCCGAGTTCCAGCAGATCGTCCGCCAGATGCTCGGCGGCCCGCCGCTGCCCACCCCAGCGCCCATGCGAGCAGCCAGGGAAGACCCCCCGCCGGAGAGCGATCACTGACGTCGAGCACGCAGCCCGCGCCGCCGCTCCCACTGCCGCCGTTCCGCACCACCACGCCGCCGTCCGCGCCGGGCGGGACGCCGCCCGCGTCGGCGTTGGGCAGCGGCCCGATCAGGCCCGCGTCGGCGACCGGGCCTGGCGTCGCGTCGGCCGGCGCCACCGGGGCGGCGTCGGCGCTCGGCGGGGGCCCCGCGTCGAAGGCGGGCGGGGGCAAGGGCTCGGCGTCGGAGTCGACGACGGGCTCGGCCGGCCGGCACGCGGGCACGGACTGGCCCTGCAGCATCTCGCGCCCGCACACCATGCCGTCGGGGCACTCGTCGTCGGCGCGGCAGGCGTCGGTGCAGACGCGCGCGTCGGACAGGCAGAGGTTCGATCGGCAGGTGTCGTGGCGGCCGCAGACCGCGCCGGCGGGCGCGCCGCGCGTCTCGAGGCAGCGGGTCCGCACCTGGCCGCCGACCAGGGTGAACGCGCACTCGAGCGGGGCGGGGCAGTCGCTCGGCCGCGCGCAGTCCAGCGTGGGCAGCGCGCAGAAGCCCACGTCCTGCGTGCCCCCGCCCGAGAGCGGGATGGACTCGGTGACGCACACGTAGACGCCCGCGCAGTCGGCGTCGCGGTCACAGAGGCCGGTGCAGCGCCCGTCGATGCACAGCGCGCCCGCGCAGGCCTCGTGCTCGACGCAGGGCTCGCCGAGCGGCGTGCGCCCGGCGTCCACGCACAGCCGCAGCAGGCGGTTCTCGACCGGGTGGTCGGTGATCGCGCACGCCTGGCCGGCGGGGCAGGCGCCGACGGCGTCCTCGCACAGCGTCAGGTCGACGCAGAAGTTGACCAGCGTGCCGTCGCCCACGTCCTGGGGCAGGCAGGTCTGTTGGCCGGGGCAGTCGACGTCCGTGCCACAGAGGGCCGAACACACCCCATCGCCGTCGCACAGCCCGTTGGCGCAGCCGTTCTCGCAGGCGCCGCCGTCCGGATCGCAGCGCCCCCCGGGGGCCGCGCGCCCCACCGGCGGGCCGCAGGCGGTGGCGACGGACTCGTCGCTCAGCAGCGTGAAGAGGCACACCTCGCCGCCGCGGCAGTCGGCGTCGCGGACGCAGGACAGGCCCAGCGCGTCGCCGTAGAGCGCGCGCACGCCCGCGACGTCGTCGGGGTGCAGGTCGCGGCGGACGCGGTCGACGATGCTGGGGTACATCACCGCGTCACGGTCGTTGGTGTGATCCAGCCCCAAGAGGTGCCCGAACTCGTGCAGCGCGACGGTCTCGACGTCGGCGCGGCGGGAGCGGAGGTCGGTCGACCAGGTGACCGTGACCGCGTTGAAGGTGACGTCCACCTCGAGCAGGACGCCGGTGCAGGCCGCCGACACGGGGCTGGTGAAGGCCAGCACCGAGCCGGGATCGACCTCCGGCGGGAGGCCCCGCGTCTCGAAGCGCACCACGTTGTGGCCGTCCATCGCGGGCGTGTCGCCGTCGACGCCCGCCGCGTCCCGCGCGAAGCGCAGGGTGCTGCCGCCCACGTGCCAGCTGGTGAGCGCGGACTCCAGCGCGTCGCGCAGGGTGGCGTAGGGGATGTCGGTGTAGCCCGCCGAGTGGACGTGGATCGGTACGACGAAGCCGCGCGAGAAGCGCAGAGGCGGGCTGGTGGCGTCCTCGCCCGCCCGCAGCAGCACGTAGCCGGGCAGGTAGAGGACCGCGAGCACCAGCAGGACGAGGCGGGCGAGCATGTCGACCTCCGGGGCCAGAAACGGCGGCGCGCACCTTACCACGGCGCGGGTGTCCCGCGGGCGGCGGTCGTGTAGACTGCCGCGGTCCCCACGGTGGCGGTTGCGATGAGGCGGCTTCTGGTGCTCGCGGTGATCGGCCTGATCGTCGCGCCCTTCGATGCACGGGCGAGGGTGCGGTGGTCGACGCCGGGCAACTATCGCCTGCGCGTGGCCGGCCTGTCGGCCTTCGACCTCGACGCGGCCGGCGCCGACACCGGGCAGCGGGTGCGCGGGCAGCACCGGCTGCGGCTCGATCCCACCATCGAGCTGGGCCCGGTGACCGTCTACCTTCAGCTCGATGTGCTGACCGGCCAGATCTTCGGCGACGTCAACGGGGTGGGCGCGCGCTTCGTCGAGCGCCGCCACGGCGAGCCCGATGATCGCTACGACGGGTGGACGACCGTCGAGCCGCGGCAGGCCTGGCTCGAGCTCGACACCCGCTATCTGCGCATCGAGGCCGGCCAGATGTCCAGCGGCTGGGGCATGGGCCTGCTGGCCGGCGACGGCGAGGACGACTCGGCCGCCGAGCGGGCGCGCTGGGTCGAGCGCTTCGGTGATCGCTGGAGCGGCGATCTCGTGCAGCGCCTCACCGTGGCCACCCGCCCGCTGGCCTTCTTTCAGCACGGCAAGGTGAGCGATGTCCTGGTGGGGATGGGCGTCGATCAGGTGTATCAGGACGATCAGGCCAGCCTGCTCGACGACGACGCGGCCCTCGAGCTGCTCGGCTTCGTCGTGTACCCCGGCGAGGAGGTGACGGCTGGCCTCCACGTCGTCCACCGCCGGCAGGATGATCGCGACGGCGACTCGCTGGTGGCGACCGCGCTGGACCTGCACGGGCGCTGGACCCTGCCGCTCTACATGGTGGGCGCCGATCTTCGCCTGATGGCCGAGGGCGTGCTGGTGCTGGGCGAGACGGACCGGCTGCGCCCGGCCGGCAGCCCCGAGGGCGTCGACATTCTGCAGCTGGGCTGGGCCGCGCGCGGGGAGATGTCCTGGCGGTGCCCGCGCGTGGCCGTCGGGGTCGAGGTCGGCTATGCCTCGGGCGACGCCGATCCCGATGATGGCGATCACAAGGCCTTCACCTTCGATCCCGACCACCGGGTGGGCTTCGTCCTGTTTCAGGACGTGCTGCGGTTGATCACCCTGCGCGGCGCCGAGCGGCTGGCCGATCCGGCGCAGGTGGGCGTGGTGCCGGCGGGCGCGGAGGAGCTGCCCACGGACGGCGCGGTGCGCAACGCCTGGTACGTCTTCCCCGGCGTCACCTGGCGTCCGGGGCCCTGGCAGCTGACCGCGGCGGCGATGGCCGCGTGGGCGGCGCAGCCCTTCCTCGATCCCGCGGCGACCTACGAGGCCGGCGGCCTGGCGCGCAACCACCGGGGCCGCCCGGCCCAGCGCTTCTACGGCGCCGAGGCCCTGGGCGCGGCGCACTACGCGCTGGGCGTGCCCGGCGTGGGGCAGGCGTCGGTCGGCGCGCAGGCGGGGCTCTTCGTGCCGGGCGGCGCGCTGGATCCCGACTTCACCGACGCGCCGATCTACAAGGTGCTGGGCCGATTGGATCTCCGCTGGTGAACACCCGTCGCCGGCGGGGCCCTTTTGTTGACGCCCCGGCGCCCCGCGCCGGATACTGACCGTCCGAAATCGCAACCATTCCTAGGGGTTCGCGCACCAAGCATGGCAGCCGAGGACGACAGCGGACCGGGCCGGGGCGGTCGTCGGCCGGGCGACGAGTCGCCCGACGACGCCCTCGATCCGTGGAGTCGCCTCGCCGAGGGGGAGCCCGCCGCCACCGAGACCGCGGCCTGGCGCGATCTCGCCGGCCTCGACGGGGAGGGGGGCGAGAGCGTCGCCGCGGATCCGGACGCCCTCGACGAGGACGACGACGATCCCATCGGCGGCCTGCTCGGCGTGGACTCCGGGCTGCTGCGCTTCCTCGAGAAGGAGGAGGCGATCCGCGCGACGGCGCCCGAGGACGAGGCCTCGGGCGCGCTGCCCGAGGGGCTCGACCTGCTGGACGATCTGGCGGCCGAGAGCCTGGCGGACGAGCCGCTCGTCGACGCCGCCTTCGCGGCGCCGCTCGGCGACGACGTCGGGGCCCTGCCGGAGGACTTCGACCTGCCCTCGGAGGGCGCGGCGCCGGGCGAGCCCGACGGGGGGGCGCTGCCGGCCGGGTTCGACGCGGATCCCGCCGTCGCCGGCGACGCGCCCGACGACTGGGCCGAGGCGTCCGCGCCCGACGACTCGGCCGAGGCGTCGGCGACCGCGCCGCCGCAAGAGACCGTGGTGCCCGAGGCCGCGGCGTGGCTCGACGACATCGTCCGCGAGCTCGAGGTCGACGACGACCGCGGCGCGGGCTGGGCCAACGACGTCGTCAGCGTCGCGCTGATCGAGGAGGTCGACGAGGCCTGGGCCGACTTCCTCGACGAGCTGCCCCCGGAGGAGCTCGAGCTGCCCGCGCCGCGCCCGCACGAGCCCCCGGAGCCCGCCGAGCCGCCGGTGGATGCCGTGGCGGTGGCGCTCGGCGGCGAGGTGGATCCCATCGATCTGTCCCTCGAGGAGCCCATCCCGGACAGCCTCTACCAGCGGGCCGAGGCCCCCAGCCTCGTCGACACCTGGGGGACCGAGGAGGGGGCGCTGGCGGTCCAGACGGTGGCGGAGCCGGCCAGCGATCTGGGGCTCGGCGGGCGCATCGACGAGCTGGATCCCTTCGCGGTGCCGGTCAGCGCCAGCCTGCAGGACGAGACCGGGCTGCTCGACGATCCTTTCGACTCCGTGGGCTTCGCCTCGAACCTGCCCTCGGGCTCGGGGAGCGACGGCCGGCTCGGTCACCGCGCGACGGCGGCCACGGACGCCTGGGATCTCGGGGCGCTTCAGGCCGAGGCGAGCGCCTCGGCGCCCCGTCCGCAGCCGCCGTCGAGCCCCCCGCGCGCCCCCGCGCCGTCGGCGCCCCCGTCGGCGCCCCCGGCGCGCCGCCCCGCGGCCGCCCCCGTCGCGGCGCCGGCGGCGATCCCGTCGGCTCCCTCGCCCCCCCCGACCGACGAGCCGGAGGCCCTGCCGGACACGGTGCCCCCCGGGGATCAGCCCCCGGTGGACGAGCCGCCGCCCGCCCACGCCCCGACCGCGCCGCTCGTCGACGAGCCGGCCGACGAGGCCGCCGAGGGGCCCTCGCCGGCCGAGGTCGAGGCGGCCCTCGCGCTTCTGGGGCGCCGGTCCCGCGCCCGGCGCGCCGAGCTGCCGTCGCCCGAGGCCAGCGGCGAGGTGCTCGCCGTCGAAGAGGAGCTGCAGGACGGGCCGGATCGTCGCGTGATCAAGGTGGAGTACCCGGACATCGACGCGCTGGACGTCGTCGAGCTGGCCGACGAGCCGGGCCAGCCGACCCTGGACGGCGAGCCCGCGGAGGGCGGCGGCTTCGTCTTCTTCGACGACAGCGTCGCGCCGCCCCTGCCGCCGGCCAGCCGCCGGGAGTCGGCCCTCGAGGCGCTGTCGCGCGAGCCCGTCGCGCTGTCGGCCCTGCTCGACGCCCTGGCGGACGAGGGCAGCGCGCCGGCCGAGGACGCGCCGATCATCGACGCGGACGCGGACGCGCACGTCGCCGCGGCCGTGGCGCCCCTGCGCGTCGATCCCGCGGACGTCGTCGAGAGCTCGGTGGCCACGCCGCTGCCGGGGCCGGCGCTCGCCGACGGCGCCCCCAGCTGGGGAGAGGCGCCCGCCGCCGCGCCGACGGTCGACGCGGCGGACTTCGCCGAGGCCGGCGTGCCCTTCCTCGGCGCCATCCCGTTGATCGCCCCGGCCCCGCCGACCGCGACCTTCCCCCCGGGCGCCCTGCCCGAGCTGGGGCTGCCGCGCGTCGAGGGTCCGCCCGTCGTGCCGACGCTGGCGCTGCCCGCTGGCGACGCGCTGGACGCGGACGGCCGGCTGCTGCTGCGCCTGGCGGCCGAGGTCGAGGCCGAGACGGACCGGGGGCGGCTGGCGGTGCTGCTGCACGCGATCGGGCGCGTGGCCGAGGGGCCGGGCGCCGCGGCCGATCCGGCGCTGGCGCGCGTCGCCCTGCAGGCCGCCGCCGCGAACGACGGCGCCTTCGATCTCAACCGCTTCGCGCTGCACGCGCGGCTGCTCGACGAGGGGCGCGCCGACGCGGTCGTCGCCCACCTGGCGCGCCGCGGCGCCGAGCCCTTCAGCGACGCCGCCGCGCTGCACCGCGCGGGGCACCTGGCGCTGGCCCGCCTCGACGACGCCGATCGCGCCGTCGCCTTGTGGCGGCGGGCGCAGGGCGTGGACGCGCGCTGGCTGCCGCCGGCCCTGTCGCGCTTCGTCGTCCACCTCGGCAAGCTCGACTGGGCCGCCGCGGCGGAGGCCATCGACGCGGCCCTGGCCGCCGCGCAGGGGCCCCTGACCTGGGGCGTCCTCGCGCTCGAGCGCGCCCGGCTCGCCGAGGAGCTGGATCCGGATCCCGCGACGCTGGACGCCCTGTTCGAGGGGGCCGTGCGCCGGCGCGGCGGCGCGGCCGGCGTCGTGGCGGCCCTCGAGCGCTACGCCGTGGAGAGGGGCCGCTTCCCGCTCTTGCTGACCGGGCTGCGCGCCCGCTTCGATCACGTGATGGCCGCCTACCAGGGCGGGCAGGTGACCGAGCCCTCGGCGCAGTGGGAGGTGGGCGAGGTCTTCTACAAGGCCGCCTGGGCGCTCGAGCGCATGGGCCGCCGCGCCGAGGCGCTCAACGAGTACCAGAACGCGCTGCGGACCCTGCCCGATGATCCTTTCCTGTTGTACCGCGCGGGCGAGCTGGCCCGGCGCCTGGGGCGGTCCGAGGAGCACCGCGGCCACCTCGAGCGCATCGCCCGGCAGGCGCGGACCCCCGCCGAGGCGGCCAACGCCTACTACCAGATGGGTCTCATCGCCCAGCAGGTGCTGGCCGACGACACCGCGGCCGCCGCGGACTTCGAGCGCGCGGTGCAGGCCCTGCCCACCTTCACGCCGGCCCTCGCCGCGCTGGGCCGCCAGGCCCTGCGGCAGGGGCGCTTCGACGAGCTGCACGCCCGCTTCGCGCGGGAGATCGAGCAGCTCGAGGCGGCCCTCGACGACTCGGCGCCGCCGGCCCAGCGCCAGCGAGCGGTCCGCGGCCTGGTGCATCGGTACTACCGCGTGGCGCGCCTGCTCGATCAGTCCATGGGCGAGGCCGAGGTCGCGCTCGGCTTCGACAAGCGCGCCCTCGCGCTGGATCCGGACTTCCTGCCCTCCTTCGTCGCCCTCGAGCACGCCTTCGAGGTGCAGGGGCGGTGGCGCGATCTGGTCGCGCTGTACCTGGGGCGGGCCGAGCACGCGCAGCTGACGCCCCAGGCGCAGCTGGCCACGCTGCTGGGGGCCGCGGACATCGTGCGGGTGCACCTGCGGGATCCGGCCAACGCCGGCCGCCTCTATGCGCGCGCGCTGGCGCTGGCCCCCGACGACGCCGTGGCCCTGCGTCGGGCCAGCGACACCTTCGCCCGCCTGGGGCACCAGGCCGCGCGCATCGAGGTGGAGCTGCGCTGGGGGCGGCAGGCGGACGATCCCGAGACGGCCCTGCGGCTGGTCCAGGCCGCGCGCCTGCAGGAGCTCGACGGCGACTCGCTGGCCGCCGCGGCGGAGGCGCTGCCGCTCTATCGCGAGGCCCTCGCGCGCCTGCCCGAGTCGGCGGCGGCGGTGGACGGCGCCGTGCGCGCCACCGGGCGGCTGGGGCGCGCCGGGGCGCTGGCGCAGCTGGTCGAGCAGCACGATCTGGGCTCGCTGGCCGAGGCGGAGCTGGTGCTGCCGCTGGCCGAGGCGCTGCTGGCGGGGGGCCGCCTGGAGCTGGCGGGGACGGTGCTGCGCAGCTGGCGCAGCCGGGCGCGGACCGAGGGCGCCCTGCCGCCGTCGGTGGACGCGGCCAGCCTCGCGCTGCTCAGCCTGGTGCACGAGCGCTCCGAGGATTGGCGGGCGCTGGTCGACGTGCTCGAGGAGCAGGCCCTGGTGCGCGGCGGCGCCACCCGCGCCGCGCTGCTGGCCCGCGTCGGTGAGCTCTGGGAGCTCCGCCTCGATGATCC
>JAUHXL010000646.1 GCA_030426945.1 bacterium | reverse complement strand
GTCGTCTGGACCTGGGCCGTGGTGAGCCTGACCGGCATGAAATACAACGCGGGCAACGTCGTCTCGCTGCCGCTCGTGCTCGGCATCGCGGTCGACGCGGGCGTTCACCTGCTGCACCGCTGGCGCCAGCAGGGCGAGCGTGACGCCCCCGGCGTCGTGCGCTACACCGGCGGCGCGGTGCTGCTGTCCGGCGTGACCACCATCGTGGGCTTCGGCTCGCTGGCCCTGGCCAGCCACCGCGCGACGGCGTCCTTCGGTGCGCTGCTGCTGATCGGCGTCACGGCCTGCCTGATCGCGGCCGTGGCCTTTCTGCCCGCCGTGCTGCATCTTCTGCGGCGGCCGACGAACGAGGAGACGACATGAGACGCGCGCTGCTGCCGAGCCTGTTCACCCTGGGGCTGGCCGGCCCCGCCGTCGCCGCCGACCGCGTGCTGGTGTGCGACGTGGGCGGGCCGGGCGAGCCCATGCAGGCCGCGGCCATGCTCGAGAAGTTCGTGCGCTTCACCGAGAAGCAGGCCGGCCTCGCCGAGGGGCGCCTCGAGGGGGTGTACGCCAACACCACGAAGGACTGCGCGGCCGCCGCGGCGAAGCAGGCGCCGGCGCTGGTGGTGCTCGACCTGGGCACCTGGGTGCAGCGGCGCGCGGACTGGGCGCTGACGCCGCTGGCGCACTTCGGGCCGCTCGATCTACGGCGGTACCACGTGGTCGTGGCCGCCGACGGGCCAGCGGACGCCGCCGCGCTCGCCGGGCGCTCGTTGCAGAGCAGCCTCGAGGATCCGCGCTTCGTCGCGCGGGTGGTGCTGGGCGGGAAGGTGGCGCCCGAGGCGCTCGAGATGAAGACGGCGCGCCGGCCCCTCGGCGCGGTGCGCAAGGTGCAGAAGGGCAAGCTGGACGCCGCGCTGGTGGACGACGTGACGCTCAAGTCGGCGCGCGATCTGGGGCTGTTGCCGCCCCTGAAGGTCGCGGTCGAGAGCCCCGGCCTGCCGGGGCTGACGCTGGGCGCGGCGAAGGGCGCGGATCCGGCGCTCGTGAAGGCGGTCGCGGCCAAGGCGGGCACCCTGTGCCAGGCAGACGGCGCCGAGATGTGCGGGCTGTTGGGCGTGGACTCGGTGGTGCCGCCCTCGACCGTGACGATGGACGCGCTGCAAGGGCAGTACGACGGGGGGAAGTGACGTGGCGAGCGACTTCGCGACCGCCGATCTCTACGACGCGCACGGTGACGCGCTGCAGGTGATGGCGCCCAACGCGCTGCTCGACTTCGGCGGCGTGCGCACGGTGGCCGGACCCATCTCGACCGTGCGCTGCCACGAGGACAACAGCCGCGTGCGCGAGGCGGTCGGCGAGGCCGGCGACGGGCGCGTCCTGGTGGTGGACGGCGGCGGCTCGCGCCGGTTCGCGCTGCTGGGTGATCGGCTGGCGCAGCTGGCCGTCAACAACGGCTGGGCGGGCGTCGTGGTGCACGGGGTGATCCGCGACGCGGCGGTCATCGCGCGGATGCCGCTGCTGGTGCGGGCGCTGGGCACGCTCCCACGCAAGACCGAGAAGCGGGGCGAGGGGCAGCGCGACGTCGAGGTGCGCTTCCTCGACGTCACCTTTCGACCGGGCGCCTGGCTGTATGCGGACGCCGACGGCGTCGTCGTGGCCGAGGGCCCGCTCGGCTGACCGGGTCAGCGGGCACCGGACGCCCGCTGAGCCGGTGAGACGGCTCGGGCGCCGGCGATCAGCCGCTCTCGGCCACCGGCTCCAGCGTCACGCTCACCGCGCGCCCCTCGTGCTGGGGTGGCCCCTGCGTGCGCACGTCGTCGCCCAGCTCGGCCACCAGCTCGCGCAGCTTCGCCGTCCACCGGCCGACCACGCCGCGCTCTCGACCTCGCAGCCGCATCACCAGCCGCACGCGATCCCCGCGGTCGAGCATCTTGCGCGCCTTGCGCAGCTTGAACTCGAGGTCGTGGTCGTCGGTCTTCGGCCGCAGTCGGATCTCCTTGAGCTGGGCCGTCCGCTGCTTGTTGGCCTGCTTCTTCTTCGACTGCTCGTAGCGGAAGCGCCCGTAGTCCATCACCCGGCACACGGGCGGGTTGGCCTCGGGGGCGACCTCGACGAGGTCCAGCTTGCGATCTTCGGCGATGAGCATGCCGCGCTCGCGGGTCATGACCCCGAGCTGGTCGCCGTCTGGCCCGATCACGCGGATGCGGGGGACGCGGATCATGCGGTTGATCCGATGCTCGTGGTGGCGGCGGGTGGGTTGGGGGCGGGGTCGGCGTCGAATGGTTCTCTCCTCGGGTCGTTGGGGTTCAGCGGGTGCGGCGGGGCCCTCAGGCCGCGGCGCGCCCGGCGTCGGTGTCCTCCATCTCCTCCAGCATGCGCAGGTGCTTCGGGCGCAGCGTCGTGACGATGAACTCGTGCACGTCCAGCAGGTCGCGCGGGGCGAAGCCGGCCTTGGTCAAGGCGTCCTTCACCGCCCGCGCCATCTTGCGGAAGCGGCGATAGAGCGTGCCGTTGGGCTTCTTCGCGAAGACCAGCGTGGGGGCCATCCACTCGGCCTGGCGCCGGAAGGGCGCCGG
The DNA here is from genome assembly GCA_030426945.1 of bacterium. Classification (GTDB taxonomy): domain Bacteria; phylum Myxococcota_A; class Bradymonadia; order UBA7976; family UBA1532; genus JACKDN01. The sequence continues at coordinate 1,401 of JAUHXL010000646.1, read as the reverse complement.
CTTCACCGCGACGTGCTCGGTCGGGTGCAGCAGCGCGAGCGGCGTGGTGACGAGCGGCCAGGTCACCTTGGGGCCGTCCTCGGGGTCGAGGGCGGCCATCAGGCGCGTGAAGCGGTCGAGCAGGGGCCCGTCACCGTGCAGCAGCTCCACCTGGGCGACGGCGTAGTCCTCGATCCGCTCCGGCGGCAGATCCTCGAGGGGCTCGCGATCCTTGCGGTTGACCAGGCTGGTCGCGTCGAGCAGCGTCAGCACGTCCGCGCGCACCTTCTCGAAGGCGCCGGCGGCCAGGTGACCGCGCAGGCGATCCTCGGCCAGCAGCGTCTGCGCGTCGGCGATGGCCGGCTCGAGGTGCTTCTTGCGCCGGTTGCCAGCGCCGACGCCGCGGACGCGGTCGAGCCACTCGGGATCTTCGAAGCCCTTGGCGAACAGCATGCCGAAGATGGCCACCTGATCCTCGAAGGTGGCGCCGGCTTCGCTGCGGGCGGGGACGACGTTGCGCTCGGGGTGGCCGTCGTCGAGCTTGTGGCTCAGCTCGTGGGCGACACGCGCGGCCACGTCGAGGGGCTTGTCGGCCGTCTCGATCAGGTGGAAGAAGCCGCGCTTGAAGGTCCGGACCTGTCCGTCCTGGAACAAGAACCTGCGCTTCGTCCGGTCTTCGGCGGCCATGATGGCCAGGCCCCACTCGGGGCGCATCGTGTGGACGTACAAGGTCGGCAGGCTCGAGCCAGGCTCCATAAGGTCTCCTCCGTCTTCATCGGGGATGCAGCCGGTGCCTGCGTGCGGGGCACGCGGCGGGGCGCATCCGGGCGGGGGTCGGCGGCACGCGCCGGCCGACCACAACGACAGAGCTTAGTGAACGAAATGTTACACGTCAAGCGATTGACGGCGCGGGCGGGGCCGCGGGGCGGGCGCTCGGGCGCGCTCGGCGGGGGCCCGGTGGGCGGCGATCAGCGGGCCGCGCGGCGGATCTTGATCCGGGCGAGGGGCGTGCCCCGGAGCCCCCGTCGGGGCTGCCCGCGCTGGTCGACGAAGCGCCGCAGGCGGTCGCGGTCGAGGTCGTCGACGGCGGTGAAGGCGATGGCGCCCGCCTGGTAGAAGACCTCTTCGCTGGGCTTCACCACGCGCCCCATCACCTGCACGGGCCCGTCGGGCAGATCGACCTCGAGCCGCAGCTGCTCGCCAGGGCACAGGGGCTGGCAGGTCAGCCGCTGCAGGTACATGCCGCCTTCGCTGATGTTGGTCGCTCGGCCCTCGACGGTGCCGTCGCTGCCCTGTGCCCGCACCGTGGCAAGGCACCGCACCCTCGGATGCGCGCGTCGATCACTGGAACCTCGCATCGTCTCCCCCCTCCCGGATGGTCGATGTAGGTTCGTGTAGGTGGCGTGGCACGTCAACCTTTCG
>JAUHXL010000645.1 GCA_030426945.1 bacterium | reverse complement strand
ACGGCGTCCCGGCCGAGGCCCGCCTCGAGGTGGCCCCCGGCGACGTCGAGGCGGCCGGCGACTGGATGGCGCGCCGCGCGCTGGCGCGGATGCGCGAGACCTTCGAGCCCCTGTTCGAGCGGCGCGGTGTCACCGTGACCTCGAAGGTGGCGACGGGGCCGGTGGCGCCGCGCATCGTCGAGGCGATCACCGAGGTCGGCGCCGATCTGGTGGTGATGGGCACCCACGGGCGCACCGGCGTCGCCCGGCTCATGCTGGGCAGCATCGCGGAGGAGGTCCTCCGGCGGGCGCCCGTGCCGGTCATGACCGTGCGCACCCACTACCAGCCCGACTGCGCCGCGGCCAACTGCGCCTGGTGCGCGTCGGACCGCACGGAAGACGACGTCCGGCTCGACGCCGAGACCATGGGGTGACCGACGCGCGCGGCCGGCCGTGACGCCGAGCGCGCTTCGAGCTACTCTGCGCGCCGCCCGGCGCCTCCGGGACCACCAGAGGAAAGGATCTGTGCATGCGAGCCCTCGTCATCATCGCCACCGCGGCGCTGGCCATCGGCTGCTCGAAGCCGAACGAGGCCGGCGAGAAGACGCCCGAGGCGGCTGACAAGAAGGCCACCGCCCCGACCCCGAAGGCCGCGGAGCCCCCCCCGGCGTCGGCCACGGTGCCCGCCGCCACGAAGTCGATGTTCGCCGCCCTGCCCGCGGGCGAAGTGGCCAACCCGAAGAACCCGGTGACCGAGGAGAAGATCGCCCTCGGCCGGATGCTGTACTACGACACCCGCTTCTCGAAGAACCACGACCTGTCGTGCAACTCGTGTCACGACCTCGCGCGCTGGGGGGTGGACGCCGAGGCGACGTCGCCGGGCCACAAGAAGCAGCGCGGCGACCGCAACTCGCCCACGGTCTACAACGCGGCGGGCCACATCGCGCAGTTCTGGGACGGCCGCGAGCCGGACGTCGAGGCGCAGGCCAAGGGGCCGGTGCTGAACCCCGTCGAGATGGCGATGCCCGACGAGGGCCGCGTGCTCGAGACGATCAAGTCGATGCCCGAGTACGTCGCCGCCTTCCAGAAGGCCTTCCCCGACGACGCCGAGCCGGTCACCTACGACAACTTCGGCAAGGCGATCGGCGCCTTCGAGCGGCGCCTGCTGACGCCGGGCCGGTTCGACGCCTTCCTGAAGGGCGACGACGACGCGCTGACCGACGCCGAGAAGAAGGGCCTGAACCTGTTCGTGTCGACCGGCTGCACCACCTGCCACACCGGCGCGTACCTGGGCGGCCACATGTACCAGAAGGCGGGGCTGGTGAAGCCCTGGCCCAACGAGAAGGACATCGGGCGCGCGAAGGTCACCGGCAACGACGCCGAGAAGTTCTTCTTCAAGGTGCCGTCCCTGCGCAACATCGCGAAGACCGGCCCCTACTTCCACGACGGCAGCGTCGCCTCGCTGCCCGAGGCCGTGAAGATGATGGCCGAGTACCAGCTCGGCAAGCAGCTCGGCGACGAGGACACCCAGGCGATCGTCACCTTCCTCGAGGCGCTCACCGGCGAGCTGCCGACGGACTACATCGCCAAGCCCGAGCTGCCCGCGAGCACCGACCAGACGCCCAAGCCCGACCCCAACTGACCGGGTCGGTCGGCCGCGTGGCCCCGGCGCGCGCGGCCTACTTGTCCTCGCCCTTGCCCACCGCCAGCCAGTCCCAGCCCTTCAGGGGCGGGGCCTCGGCGCAGACGCCGAACTCCTTGCGGGTCTTGGCGTTCATCACGCAGTCGATCCAGTCGCCGCCCTCGACGGCGCAGGCCTTGGCCCGCTCGTCGATCACCTTGCTCTGCCGCCGCACCATCGCGCGCAGCGACTTCTTCGACAGCCCCAGGTAGTGGTACGCGAGGGTCTTGTTGATCGCCTCGCGGCAGCGGTCGAGCACCGGCTGCGAGTAGCCCGTGCGCTCGAAGGTGACCGACTTGCCGTCGCAGTTGAGGTCGCCCACCGCGCGGGCGGTGAAGGCGCGGCCGTTCGACTCGAAGCTGTAGCGGAAGCGCGACGGACGGCGGGGCTTGAAGCCCAGCTTCTGCCAGGTGGGCTGAGCCCAGTCGGCCTCGTCCACCGGCAGGGCGACCGGCTTGTCACCCTCGCAGGCCGAGCGCGTCGGGGTGGGGGGCGCCGACGCCGGGAAGACGCCGCCCTCGCTGGCGGCGATGCGCTCCGCCGCCTGCGCGATCTGCTGCACGTGGCGGTCGGCCTCGACATTGGGGTCGACCGCCTGCTTGGGCTTCGAGTCCTCGATGCCCAGCTTCTCCTTCGCTTCCTTGCACCCGGCCAGCAGCGCGGCCACCGCCAGCGCCACCAGCACACCCCATCGCCCAGCCTTCGACCGCGCGCCTCGCTCGCTCACCTCGACCTCACTCCGTCCGCGGGGATCCGCCCCGACGGACGAACCTTAGCGCAGTCGTGGCCTACAAGCTCCCTTCGAGGTACGTCAGGGTCACCGTCGCCCCGCGCGGCGGCGCGACGACGGGCTTGACCGCCACGTTGCCGGGGCACTCGGGCGCGTCGAGGCGTACGACGAGGTCCTCCGGCCTCAGGGTCGTGGGCCCGAGGCGCGCGTCGCAGTCACCCCCCTCGGCCATCGTGCGCTCGCACGCGACGGTCACCTGCAGCGCCAGGTTGCGCGGATCGGTGCGCTCGGCGGCGGCGCACGGGCGCAGCGTGCCGTCGGCGGCGACCAGACAGGCCGGCGGCGTCGGCAGGCAGAAGGCCGCCTGAATCGGCGTGACGTCGTAGGCGGACTGCAGATCCAGCTCGCCCGCGCAGATGTCGCAGGGCACCGCGCCGCCCGGGACGCAGCCCCCGTCGAAGCGGCTGGCCAACTCCACGTAGCGGTCGCCCCCGAACGCGACGCCGTTCTCGCTCTCGCAGGTCGGCTGGGCCGGGCCGGGGCAGATCCCTTCGGGGCAACACAGCGCCACGTCGGCGTCGACATCACCGCAGGCCGGCGACACCAACGCTCCGGGCGCGTAGCGCACCGGCGCGCCGGCGGCGGTGCGGCGCTGGGGGCCGACGAACGCCCACACCGACACGGCCGGCCCGGCCTTCAATCCGGCGAGGAACGCGGCGTAGTCGTCCACCGAGGTCAGGCGGTCGCGATCCCACACGCAGTTCGCGTTGTCGGCGCGATCCACCACGCAGGTCGCGTGGCACGCGTCGGCGGCCATCGCGCCGCACTCGCGCGCGAAGCACGCCGCGGGCCCCTCGGGACAGAGCGCCGCGTCGGAGAACCCATCAGGCACGCCGTCCACGTCACCGTCGATGGGCCCATAGCGGCAGATGGCGCGCGTCGCGTGGGCGGGGTTGTCGATCGGCTGGCTGCAGTCGTCCTCGTCGGTGACGAACACCACCACCAGGGCGGCGTTCGGGCGCAGGAACTCGACGGTGGCCTCACAGGTGGGGTCGTAGGCGCCGTCGACGCAGCAGGCGCCGAAGCGCGCCGCGTTGGGTCCGTCGCAGGCCAACGCCAGGCGCATCGCCTCGAGGCCCTTCTCGAAGCCGTCCCCCTGCGTGCCGAGCGTCGCCGCGCACCGGAACCAGGTCGCCGCGAAGTCGGCGTCGAAGTCGCCAGCGCCCCGCGCCAGCACCGCGGGCAGGGCGCCCGCGTCCAGCAAGGCGCCGCAGTCGGCGGTGTCGGGCACCAGCGGCTCGCCCGAGTCGGGATCGACGCAGTTGAGGGTGGGGACGGGCTCGGCCGGGCGCACCCCGAAGGCGCCGCGCGGTCCGCCGGGGAAGAGATCGGTGCTGATGACCGCGACCCGGTAGTCCACCTCGGCCAGCGTGGGCGCGAAGGCGGCGAAGTTGCGGGACAGGCTCGCCTGCTCCTCGCACATCGAGCCCGAGTCGTCGACGACGAACAGGAAGTCCACGCGCGGTCGTCCGGGCACGACGTGTTGCACCTGTCGCAGCGCCACGCCGGAGGCGGG
>JAUHXL010000644.1 GCA_030426945.1 bacterium | reverse complement strand
GGATCGTTCGGTCGTCAGCGGCGCGCGTGTCATGCGTCGGCGGCTCCTCCCCCAGGTGACGTCGATCGCCGCGAGGACGGCGTCGGTCGGCTCGTCGGCCCGATGGGCCCGGCGCCCGGACGCAGGAACTTCATGAACGAAATCCGCGCGGCTGTCGAGCGGGGGCCGGGCGCGTGGGGGCGCACCGCGGCACGGGGGAAGCGGGGTGGGAGGCGGCTCAGCCGCCGGGGGCGTTCTCGATCACGACGTACTCGGCCTCGGGCACGGTCAGGTGCACGTCGATGCGGCGCACGTCACCCGGGCCGACGCCGGGATCGTCGTCCATCACGCCCTGCGCCTTGATGCGCTCGCCATCGAGCCCGGCGGCGATCAGCGCCTTGCGAGCGGCGGCGGCGCGCGCCTGCGCGGTGTTCAGCCGGTCGGTGGGGTTGGGGCCCGTGGCGACGTGGGCCTCGACGCGCGCCTCGGCCGTCGGACGGCCGAGCACGACGCGCGCGACGCCGGCGAGGGCGTCACGGCCGCTGGTCGTCAGGGCCGTGCCGTCACCGACGACGGCCATCGGGACCGTCGCGACGACGGTGAGGCCGTCGCGGTGCGAGACGACGCCGGGCACCTGGGCGAGGGCGAGGTGCAAGCGGTCGAGCAAGCGATCACGATCATCCTCGGCTTGGGCCGCCAGCCACGCGGGGCGCGCCGCGTCGAGGGCGCGGGTGGCGGCCTCGCGCGCCGTCCGCGCCGCCTGCAGCGCGCCCTGGTGGTCGCCGGTGGCGGCGGCTGCGCGCGCGCGGGCCAGGGCGTCGCGGGCGATGAGCGTCTGATCGGGGGCGTGCAGGTAGGCCTCCATGCGGTCGCCCGCGTCGAGGGCGTTCTGGGCCGCGCGCACCTGCAGCTTCACCTGCGTCTCGATGGGCGTCGGCGGCGGCGCCAGCAGCGAGTCGATGGGGTCGGCGTTCGCGGCCGCGGGCAGCAGCAGCGCGAGGGCGGCCAGGGTGAGGGTGAACGTCTTCATGGGCGGACCTCCTTCGGGTATCGGGCGTGAACAGTCCAAGACCCGTGCCGCGCGCCAGACCGCGCCAGAGGGTGGGCGGCGCGGGGCGCGGTGGGCGCGCGCGGGGCAGCGCGCCCCGCCGCGGCGCCGGGGGGCGGCGCCCCGCGCGACGGCACATCGCGTGTAATCGTTGCGTCAACGCCTGTCCTTTCGCCGACCGCTCCGGTAAACAGTGCGCGCCGTTCGCGCAGGAGGTGCCATGTCCGCCGCCACCACCCCGCTGACCGTCGCCAGTCAGGAGATCGCCCTGGAGCTGCACCGGCTGCTCAAGGAGATGGATCCCGCGCGCTGGCGGGAGACCTGGCGGGCGGCCGCCGCCGAGCGGCTCGAGGCGCTCGAGGCGCGGGTGACGGAGCTGCTCGAGGCCACCCGCACCGCCAAGAGCGAGAAGGTGGCCGAGCTCCGCGTCCGGCTGACCGAGTTTCGCACCGTGCTGGCGGCGCACGCGGTCGCGGCCCGCGGCGACGGCGAGGCCTGGAAGGGTCTGCACCGCCGCCTGCAGCACGCCTACGAGTCGCTGGCCGACGGGCTGCGCACCTACGAGGTGCACGTGCCCGCGCTGCGCCCCACCAACTACGCGCGCAACGCCTTCCACGTCGTGTGGGGCTGCGTCGCGCTGTCGCTCATCCTCTTCGTGCTCGACGCCGACGCTTTGCTGTGGGCCGCCAGCGGCTTCGTCGTCTACGCCTGGACGATGGAGGGTGGCCGCCGCCTCTGGCCGGCGATGAACGATCATCTGATGAAGCTGTACGGGCGCGTGGCGCACCCGCACGAATGGAACCGGGTCAACTCGGCCACCTGGTACGCGACCGCGCTGATCGTGCTGGCCTCGACGAAGTCGCTGCTGCTGTGCCTGGTGCCGGTGGCGGTGCTCACCTTCGCCGATCCCGCCGCGGCCCTCATCGGGCGGCGCTTCGGGCGCACCAAGCTGGTCAACGGGCGGTCGCTCGAGGGGTCGTCCACGTTCTTCGTCGTGGGCACGATCGCCGCGATGCTGGTGGCGTGGCTGGGCGCGGGCCTCACGCCGGGCCTGGCCCTCGCGGTCGGCGCGGGCGCCGCGCTGGTGGGCGCCGTGGCCGAGCTCTACAGCCGCCGCATCGACGACAACCTCTCGGTCCCGCTGGCCAGCCTCGCCGGCGCGTGGGCCGTGGCGGCGCTGCTGGGCGTCACCATCTGATCGGAGCCGCCGGTCCGTCGGGGGTCCCCCACGGACCCTGACCCCTCGAGCATCACTTCGCGCGCGCGACCCGACGCCGGTCGTCCACGCAGCCGCGGCGCAGGCGCCGGGCCGGCAGGGCGCCGAGCGGGCGGGTGGGACGCGGGGTCCTGGGCCGGGACTCTTCGGCCCCAGCGATGACCGTCCGCTGCTTGCGTCGTTTCCGTCGGCCAGTGTATTGGGTCGATTGGGGGAGCCTGGGGGGTCATCTTGCTCAGCCGAAATTGGGGCGTCGCGCTCGTCGCGGCGGTCGTGCTCGCAGCTTCGGGCTGTGACGATGGGGGCGCGGCGGCCGGGACCGACGATGCGGGGCCCGGTCTCGGCGGTGCCCCCGGCGTGGGTGGGCAGATCGGGATGGGCGGCGCCGGCGGGACGCCCGGTCCGGGGGGCTCGCCCGGCGCGGGCGGTCAGCCCGGCGTGGGCGGTGAGGGGGGCGCCGGGGGCGCGCCGGGTCTGGGGGGCGAGGGCGGCGGTGGTTGCCCGCTCGGAGGCACCGGCTGCCCCTGCGACGCCGGCGCGTGCGACGCACCGACTGATCGCTGCACCGACGACGACGTCTGCGCGCCGGTCGGCTGCCGCGCGGGCAGCGAGGGCTGCCCCTGCGCCGGCGGCGGCTGCGATCCGGGGCTGGCCTGCGAGGGCGGACGCGTGTGCGTCGACGGCACCGGTCGCGAGGGCGGAGCGTGCCGCGCGGACGGCGCCTGCGACGAGGGCCTCCGCTGCGACCGCACCTTCGATCCCCCGTCCTGCGCCCTGTGCGATCCGGGCAGCCTGGCCTGCAGCTGCCGCGAGGGTGATCGCTGTGGTCCGGGGCTCACCTGCGAGGGCGGCGTCTGCGTCGGCGACGAGGATGTCCACAGCCGCGAGCCGCCGGCGGATCCCCAGTGCTACACCCCCTGTCGGCGCGATCTGGTCGACGCCGGGGGCGGCGTCCGCACCTGCGAGGCCGACGGCCTGATGCGCGGGTGCGTCGGCGGCCTCGACTGCAACCAGGGCACCTGCGCGGGCCCCGACGAGGCGCCGCGGGAGTGTTTCGGCGACAACGGCTGCCCCGACTTCCAGCGGTGCATTCGCGGCATCTGCTACGCCGAGTGTCAGCGTGATCGCGACTGCGGTGAGGGCCTCGGCTGTCACCGCCGCGTCTGCCGCGCGCCCTGCACCCTCGAGCAGGGCAGCTGCGGCGAGGGCGAGCAGTGCGCCAGCAGCAACGGCCAGAACGGCTTCTGCGTCCCGGCCGGCGACGAGGGCGGGGCCGCGCCGCCCCGGCCCGACGCGGGCTTCCGGCTGGACGCGACGACGCTGACCTTCGACAACGTGCAGCGGGAGCGTCGCGTCCGGCTCTACAACGACGGTCAGCGTCCGATCACCGTCCGCGTGCGCAAGGCCGAACACTCCATCCTGTCGGTCGAGGGGGCCGCCGAGCGCACGACGCTCGAGCCGGGCGCCGCCTGCGTCGGCCTCGAGTGCCCGCTGTGGTGGCTGCAGATGGGCACCCCCGGGCGCCTCGGCGAGGCGACCGAGGTCGAGGTGGAGGTGCCCGGTCGCTGCGGTGAGGGCTGCCCGGAGCTGGTGCTGCGGGTGCCCGACGAGGGCCCCGCGGCCGTGCGCTGGCGCGGCGTGCTCGAGATCTCGAGCGCCCTGGGCGTGGGCACGGTCGAGCTCTACTACCAGGCCAGCGCCGAGGGTCGGTGGACCGGCGCGATGTTCTACTACGG
>JAUHXL010000643.1 GCA_030426945.1 bacterium | reverse complement strand
TGACGGCGGCGTACTCCGGGCCGAAGCGAAAGGCCGGGTACTTGGCGGCGTTGGCCAGCAGCACCAGGCCCAACAGGCCGAAGCCGTACACCGCGCCGGCGCGGGTGGACTGCACCAGGTGGCTGACCCCGACGGCCGCGCCGGCCATCAGCAGGCCGGGGCCGAGCGTCTTCCAGAGCGCGCCGCGGTCGGGCACGGGCTCAGGCCGCCCGTTCGGCGTAGGCGCGCAGGTGGGCCTTGGTGCGGTCGGGCACATAGGTGAAGGTGAGCGCGGTGCCGTCACCGTCGCAGCCGTCGCCGCGGCGGTGGGGGCGGCCGCAGGCCCAGAGGATGCGATCGGAGTCGGGCAGCTGGAAGCTGACCACGATCGGCCCCGACTGCGCGTTGAGGCGTCGCTCGACGCTGCCGGCCGAGCGCAGGAAGATGCCGTTCTCGGACACGTCGGTGCCCAGGCACAGCATGGCCTGATCGCGGTGGATGGCGGTGACGAAGTCGCCCAGCGGGGCGCGGCGGTTCTGGCGGCGTTCGTTCATGGTGGCCTCCCTCGGTGGTGACCACATCATCCTACACTTGAACACCCCGTCAAATTCATCGCGACGCGACCCCGCGACAGGACCGCGCAGCCCCGACGCGGTTGCGACCCGACCGCCTGCCGTCGTATGAGGGCAGCGCACAACTCGGGGGGAGCCCGCATGTCCGACCTCATCGTGGCCGACGGCAAGGTCGTCGCCTTCCACTACACCCTGCGCGACGACAGCGGCGAGCTGCTCGACGAGTCGGCGGGCGGTCCGCCCCTGGCCTACCTGCACGGCGCCAGCAACATCGTGCCTGGCCTCGAGCGCGAGATGGTGGGCAAGAAGGCCGGTGATCGCTTCGACGTCGCCGTCGCCCCGGCGGACGGCTACGGCGAGCGCGCGCCCGACACCTCGATGGACGTGCCGCGCTCGGCCTTCCCGCCCGACGCCGAGCTGGCCGAGGGGATGCAGTTCGCCACCCGCGGCCCGCAGGGTCAGATCGTCCCGCTGTGGATCAAGTCGGTGTCCGGCGACACGGTGAAGGTGGACGACCAGCACCCCCTCGCGGGCGTCACCCTCAACTTCAGCGTCGAGCTCGTGCTGGTGCGCGAGGCCACCGCCGACGAGGTCGCCCACGGCCACCCCCACGGCATCGACGGCAAGTCCGGCCACCACCACTGACGCGCGCCGCGGTCCACGCTGCGCGGCGAACCCCACCCTTCAAAGCCGCCCCCGCACCTCCGTATAGTGAGGTGCCGGGCGCGCCGCCCGGCGCCGACCGAACGTGAGCCGTGCAGGACGTCCCACCCAGCGCCCGACCGATGGACACCCAGGAGGCCGCCTGGTGGCCGCGCCACGTGTGGGTGCGCCGGTATCGGACGCTGGACGCGCGGCACGTGCCGCCGCTGCTCGTGTCGGTCGACACCGACCGGGTGGGCTTCGGGCGCGCGTTGGGTCCCACGGGCGCGGCGCTCTTCGAGCGTCGAGACCAGGACCGCCACCTCGCCGTGCTGGCCATGGGCTGGACGCTGGGCGACGTCCTGCGCGCCGCCCACGCGGCCGGCGTCGCCCACGGCAACCTTCAGCTGGAGCACATCTCGCTGCGGGCCGGCTTCTGGTCGCTGGGCGGCTGGTCCGTGGGCCTGGCCGCGACGCCCGACGCCATCGCCGCCGACGTCGACGGCCTGCGCCGCGCCCTGCGCGCGGCCTGCGCCGCCCAAGGCGGCGACGTGGACGGATCCTACTGCGCCGAGCCGCTCACCCTGCTCGACGGGCCGCGCCCCGACCTCGACCGCTTCCTGGCGCGCGCCGAGCAAGTGCTGCGCGCGGCCCACGGCGGGGACGCAGAGCCGCCCGCCTACGCGACGCCGACGCAGCCCCCCCCCGACGCCGGCCACCCGGCCTACGCCACGCCGACGCGCCCGCCACCCGGCGCGGCGCCGGCGCCCCGCATGGCGCCGACCGGGGCGATGCCCACGCTGCCCCTGCCCGCGCCGCCGACCAGCCCGCCGCCGCCCCTGCCCGTCGCGCCCGCCACGCCGACGCGCGTGCAGCCCCGCGGCGCGACCGCCACGGCCGTCTCGATCGGCGTCGTCGCCGGCGCGGTCCTGGTCGCCTCGCTGGCGGGCCTCTGGCTGTGGCCCCCGTCCACCGCCGGCCTCGACGGACTGTCCGGCGCGGCGTCGCGCGGGCCCTCGTCGACCACGCCGAGCACCGCCGAGGGCGCCCGCGCCGCCGCCGCCGCCGCCCGGAGCGAGCCAGGGGCCGCGGCGCCGAGTGACCTGGCCGCCGTCGCGGCGCCGAGCGGCGTGGCCGCCGCCGCGGCGCAGGCGGGCGCCGCGCTGGGCGCGGCGCAGGCCGCCGGGCCCGCCGGCGCGCGCGCTGCCGGCGCCACGCCGCGGGGCGACGCCGCTGCCGTCGCGGCCCAGGACGACGCGGGGGCACCGGCCGACGCCCAGCCCGACGGGGCCCCGCCCGCCGTCGCGGTCGACGCCGCCCCGCCCCGCGACGCCGACGCCGGCCTGCACCCCATGGCCGCCGCCGCGTTCCAGCCGACGCCCAGGAAGCGGAAGCCGCCGCGCAGCGCGCGCCCGGTGCCCGCGGGCACCGTGCGACTGGGCCTCGACGTGCGCCGCCTGAAGAAGGCCGCCTGCCCCGAGGGCGTGCCCTGCCCCGCCGTGCCCACCGTCGAGCAGGCCGACGGCAGCGTGCGCGTCGACGCCTTCCGCCTCGACCGCGCCGAGGTGTCGCGCAAGGCCTACGCGCGCTGCGTCGACGACGGCGCCTGCCCCGACCTGAAGCTGCCCGCGGGCGGCCGCCACCGCCCCCAGACGCACACCCCGCGCGACGCCGCGGCCGCCTACTGCGCCTGGCGCGGCGGCCGCCTGCCCACCTTCGCCGAGTGGCAGCGCGCCGCCCGCGGCGACGACGCGCGCCTGTTCCCCTGGGGCGACGACCCGCCCTTCGTGCCTCCGCACCGGCGCCGCGCGCATGTCGTCACGTCGAAGGACTACCCGCTGACCATCGGCCGCTACGCCGAGTTCGCCGGCCCCTACGGCCACATCAACCTGGTCGGCAACGTGCGCGAGTGGACCGCCGACGGCCCAGCCACCGCCGCGGTCACCGCCGGCGGCAGCTTCCGCGACGCCCCCGCCGACCTGCGCGTCACCCGCCGCGCCACCACCCGCGCCGACCGCCGCGACGACGACCTGGGCTTCCGCTGCGCGTATTGAGCGGGGCGGCGCGTCACCGCGATCCGTCACCGCGGACCCCATCAGCGCCCGCACGCGCCGCCGGCGCCGTACTTGGCGCAGAACGCCGCCTGATCGTGCGTGGTGAGCCGAAAGACGTCGAGACCCAGCAGCGAGGGCGACGGGACGCCGCTGTCCTCGACCCCGAGGGCGAGGGCCACGGCGCGCAGCATGATTGGCTCGACGCAGGGATCGTCGGCCGGAAAGCGGCCGCGGTGCCACCCCACGCGCGCACGGTAGATTCTGTCTTCGGAGGAAGCGATGTTGAGGGTGACCACCGGGCGCACCTGCAGGTAGGCGTCGGACGGCGGCTTGACCAGATGCGGCTCGACCACGGGGCCAAAGTTGATGGCGTCGACCACAAAGCCCGCGGGGAAGTCGACCGGGCGCGGGGCTTCGAAGCAGACGTCACTGCAGGGGAACGCCTCCCAGGTGTCGAGGGCGCGCTGGATGGCCGGCAGGTAGTCGGCGTCGTCCGCTTGATAGACCACCTGGATGCAGCGGGAGCCGGCCCAGCAGAAGGGGGTGGCGTCCTCCTCGCTGCACGCCGATACGACGCTCCAAACTTCGGCCTCCTCCTCGACGGGCAGACACTCGGGGTCGCGCAGGTGAGCGCAGGCGGCGGTGAGGGCGTCGGTGTCGTCGGGCGCCACGACGACGACCGAGTCGGCGGCCGGATCCTCGAGTTCGAGCCGGGCACGGCCATCGTCGCAGGCGG
>JAUHXL010000642.1 GCA_030426945.1 bacterium | reverse complement strand
CGGCGCCGGGCGTCGAGGCTGTAGCGCAGGCCCAGGGGCAGGAAGAGCGACCAGACCAGGAAGCCCACGAGGGCGATGTCGCCCTGGTTCTCGATGAGCACGTTGCGCGCGTGGATCGCGAGGACGCCGAGCACGCCGAGCACGTGGAACAGGCGCGTGCGCCAGCCGAGGACGAGGGCGACCAGGCAGAGGGCGGTGGCGACGAAGAACGCCGCCACGGGGCCCGGCTGGTCGAAGGCGAAGAGGGGGCTGAACGTGTAGGGGCCCGGCAGGTTGGCCTGCGCGACGGCCGCGGGCCAGACGCCCTCGGCCGTGTAGTACAGCCGCAGATCGGCCAGGCGGCGCAGCACGTCGACGAGGGCGACGAGGCCCAGGCTGACGCGCAGCACGCCGAGGGCGCGCGGATCGACCTCGAACCACGCCGCGCTCAGGGCGCGCGGGACGCGGCTCACGGGCTGATCTGCGCCGGCCGGATCAGGCCAGCGCCTCCTGGACGAGCCGGCGGACCATGGCGGGCTCGACGTCCGCCTTGTGCGCCTTCATGACCGCGCCCATCACCGCGCCCAGCTTGGCGTTCTCCTTGCCGCCGAGGCCGGCGATGGCCGCGTCGACCCAGCCGCGCACGGTGGCCTCGTCGGCCTTCTTGGGCAGCCACTCCTCGGTCGCGGCGAGCTCCCACTCGATCAGCTCGACGTGCTCGGCCCCGGCCGCGCCGGCCGCCTTGTACTGGTCGATGGCCTTCGCCTGGCTCTTGGCGTAGCTGGCGATGACGTCGATCCACAGATCGTCGTCCACCGCGCCACTGAAGCCGCTGGCGGTGGTGCGCTCGGTCATCCTCGCCTTGAGCATGCGCACGAGGTTCAACATGCGCTGATCGCGGGCGCGCATGGCCTGCTTCAGCCGGTCGTTCAGCTGCTGCTCGATCGACATCGGGGGAACCCGTCCTAGTCCTGGGTGGCGAAGTCCAGCTCGAGCGAGGTGCCGAGCTTCTCGGTGAGGTGGGCCTTGAGCCGCTTGCGCAGCCGGGCCTCGACCTGGCGGATGCGCTCGCGCGAGACGCCGAAGCGATCACCGAGCGCGGCCAGGGAGACGGGATCCTCGGCCAGCAGGCGCTCGTGCCAGATGGCCAGCTCCCGCTCGTCGTCGAGGTCCGCCGCGAAGCGCTTCATCTCGGCGTCGACGGTGGCCATCAGCTCGCTCTTGACGACGTCGGCCTCGACGTCGACGCCGCGGTCGGGCAGCGTCTCGGAGAGCGTGCGGCCGTCGCCGTCGTCGCCGGGGCGGCTGCCGCTGAGCGAGAGGGTCGACTGCTTCAGCAAGGTGGCCGCGACGATGTCGTCCTCGGACACGTCGAGCTTGTCGGCCAGCATCTTCGGGGTGGCCTCCCCGAAGGCCTGCATCAGCTTGTTGCGCTCCTTCTCGAGGCGGAAAAACAGCTTCCGCCCGGCCCGCGTGTTGGCGAAGGACACGAGGCGGAAGTTCTTGAGAATGAACTGCAGGATGAGCGCGCGGATCCAGTAGCGCGCGAAGCTGCTGAAGCGGACCCCGCGGTAGGGGTCGAAGCGCTTCACCGCCTCGGCGAGGCCGATGTTGCCCTCCTGCACCAGGTCCATCACGTTGACCCAGGCGCGGCGGTACTCCATCGCGATCTTCACCACCAGGCGCAGGTTGCCGGTGACCAGGCGGCGGGCCGCGTCGACGTCGCCGTCCTCCTGATAGGCGCGGGCGTACTCGAACTCCTCGTCGCGGGTCAGCAGCGGATAGCGCCGGATCTCGTTGAGGTACAGCGTGAAGCCGTCGGCCCGGACGAGATCGGCGCTGTCGACGCGCGCCGGCAGCGCTGCGGGGCGATCGGGGCGCTCTCTCTCCAGGGGGGCGTCGGCCAAGGGGGCTCCGGGTTCGGGAGGGGCCATACTGTTCACCGTCGGGCGCGTCGTCAACCGTGCGACCCCCCGCGCGCTCGGGGCATCGCTCCTGCTGACTGGACGCCGCAGACCGTCCGGGCGTTGCGCCCGGGGCACCCGCTGCGGCAGGCTGTCGCCCGCGATCAACCGGTGGAGAGGGTGTCGATGTCGTTGGAAGAGGAGATCACGCGGCGCATCCAGGCCGTTCACCCGGCGGCCCGCGTGGAGCTGACCGATATGACCGGCACCGCCGACCATTGGCAGGCGCTCATCGTCGCGCCCACCTTCGAAGGGATGAGCCGCATCCAGCGCCAGCGCAGCGTGTACGCGGCGCTCGGCGAGCTGATGCACGGCCCCATCCACGCCTTGACGATGAACACCGTGACCCCCGCCGAGGCGGGGGCGGAGTAGCACCCAGATGGACTCGCCCGTTCACGACCGCATCCGCGGCATGGTGTCGCAGTACCCGATCATGCTGTTCATGAAGGGCACCCCGCAGGCGCCCCAATGCGGCTTCTCGGCCCGCGTGGCCAACATCCTGCAGGACCTCGGCGTGCGCTACGCGTCCTTCGACGTGCTCGCCGATCCCGAGGTGCGGCAGGGCATCAAGGACTACGGCAACTGGCCGACCATCCCGCAGCTGTACGTCGACGGCGAGCTCGTCGGCGGCAGCGACATCCTCAGCGAGATGTTCATCAACGGTGAGCTGCAGACGCTCCTCGAAGAGCCCTCGAAGAAGATGCAGCAGCTGGCCGACGGCTGATCCCGCCCCGCCGGCGGCTCAGCGCGGCCGGGCGGAGGCGAGCAGCAGGTCGAAGTGCCGCCGCGCGTGCAGCCGCACGAGGGGCGCGCGCGCCGGGGTCGGCCAGATGCCGCCGACCACCAGCAGGGCCGGGCCCACCTGACGGAGGGCTTCGCGGATCTCGACCGGCTGGCCGTCCACCTCGCCCGCGAAGCGGGTGGCGGGCCCGCCGGCGCCGGCGTCGGGCTGGCTCGGACCCCGGACGGCCGAGGACCAGCGCGCGCGCCCCTCGGCCAGGAAGGCGGCGGCGTCCTGCCCGACGTGCACGCGCCGGTCGAGGATCTCGACCCCCAGCCAGGCCGCCAGATCACCGCGCGGGGTCAGCAGGCGGAGGGTGCGGGCGTGGTCGCCGGGGGAGCGGCGCGGCGACGGCAGCTCGTCGAAGGTCCAGCCGCCCAGCCGCAGCGCGCGCAAGGGACCGAGGGCGGCGGGCACGACCGGCTCGGCCGCCGGCCCCAGACCGCTCAGGCTGCGCAGGCTCGCGGCGGCGGCGTCGAGGTGATCGCGGGCCGTCCCCGTCGCGGTGAGCAGGTGCACCGCCGGCCCGACCTGCACGACGCGGTGGGCGCGCGCGGCGGTGTCGATCGCCGCCACGCTGAGCCCACGCCAGCGACCCGGCCCGGGCCAGCCGAGGTGGTCGCGCGCGAAGGTGGCGCCGTCGACCTCCATGCCGAAGCGCGCCACCTCGATGTCGAGGCGGCCATCCTCGGCCACGAGCGCGCCGAGCGTCGACGCGCCCAGGGGATCGGGCGGCACCCACGGGGGGGCGTCCAGGATCCACCCCGGAGGCCAGCGGAAGGCGCAGCTGGCCAGGGGCTCGGCCTCGGGCGCGATGCGGACCTCGTGATCCCCCCCGCCCAGCGACACTTCGACGGCGTTCACCTGCACGCAGGCAGCATGCACCAGCCGGCGCGCGAGCGAAACCGGGCGCGCGCGCCCGCGCCGGATCCCGAGGCGCCCGACCGCACCACCGGCGACAGGCGCCTGGCCTCTCCCGGTCGCCCTCGCTACGCTCGGCCCATGCGCACCCTCTCCACCGCCGCCGGGCTGGTCGGGCTCCTCCTGGCCGGATGTGACGACGACGCCCACCCGCCGGTCGACACCGAGCCGGCCAGCGTGGTGCTCGGCACCGGCGAGGACCCCACCCGCTACCAGGCGCTCGAGGACCAGCAGCAGGTGTGGATCACCGCCGGGCTGCAGGGCGGCTACCACATCTGGGGCAGCTTCAAGGCCGACCACGTCGAGCCGCTGAACCTGAACATGCGCTTCGGGCTGTTCG
>JAUHXL010000641.1 GCA_030426945.1 bacterium | reverse complement strand
ATCCAGGGCCACACCTCGACCATCGACGCCACCTGGAAGGTCATGCGCAGCCGGCCGTCGTCGAGATCCTCGAAGACCTGGCTGGGATGCCAGCGGCGCTCGCGCACGTAGCGCTTCAGCCAGGGTTGGTTCTGGAAGACGAGGTCGACGTCGGTCTGCGGCGTGTCCGGGGCGACGGTGAAGATGCCGAAGCTGCCCTCGAAGAGCGTGGCGGGCGAGTAGACGGCCTCGGTGGGGTACTCGAAGCGGCTGGTCGACACCTCGACCGACTCGATACGGTCGATGGCGAACAGGTAGGGCCGCCCGGAGGGTTTGTAGGCCGCGACCAGGTACATGCCGGCGCGCCACACCAGCATGGTCAGCGGGCAGACGGTGTGCTGCTTGAGGGCGTCGCTGTTTGCCTCGGGATACCTGATGGCGACCTTGCAGCCGGTGAAGAGCGCGCGGAACAGGCGCTGCAACTTCTCCCCCTGGCCGCTGTAGTCCTTCGGCGCGTCCTCGCGCAGGAAGATGAGGCGGTCGAGGTTCTTCAGCAGGTGCCCGAAGAAGAAGGGTCGGTCGGCGATGCGGCTGACGAAGTCGTGGTAGACGCCCTCGAGGGCGTCCTCGAGGCCGGCGTCGCGGGCGAACGCGAAGGCGCGGCGGGCGAACTCGAGGCCGGCCACGTGCACCAGGAAGTCGGGGTGCTGGTCGACGGGTGAGCCGTTGGTCTGCAGGCGAAGGTAGCGCGCGTCGCCCTCGGTCACCTCGACCACGCTCAGGCGCCCGTCGGGGTCGAAGATGGGCTCCATCTCGTCCTGCAGCCGCGCGCGGTATTTCCGATAGGTCCGGTCCTTGATCTCCAGCGCGTCCATCAGCTGGTCGACGCGCCAGCCGCGCGGATCGACGAGCAGGCGGTGGACGATGCGGGCCAGGTTCAGGGCGATGGGTGCGGTGTCGGAGCTGGCCAAGCCGTCCCGTCCTCGTGCCATGGGGTGTGCCCGTCGCGGCGAGGCGCCCGGCGCGACGAAGTGCCCTCTGCGGCACGTAGCGTGCCGCGTCCACCGGCAGCCTGCAAGCAGGTGGGTGGAGCAAACCATGCGAGACGAGGAAGCGATCGACGGCGATCCGGTGGACGCCGCGCGGGTGGTCGAGGTGTTGGTGCAGGTGGAGTCCGGGGACCGGGCGGGCGCGCGGCGCGGGGTCGACGCGACGGCGTCGACGCTGCGCCGGGCGGGCCACCTGGTGGGCCTGGGGGCGGCGATGGACCGCCTGGGCGACGTGCAGATGGCCGCGTCGCTGCTGCGGCGGGCCGAGGCGGTGGCCGGTGAGGATCCCGCCGAGCGCGTGTGCATGGCGGCCTGGGCCCTGCGCGCGGGCCGCCAAGGCTGGGCGGTGGCCTGGCTGGACGACGCCACGCCGCGCAGCGACGAGCCCTGGGTGCTGGTGATGGCGGCCGGGCTGTATCTGACCGTCGGTGATCTCGACGCGGCGCGTCGCTGCGCCGCCCGGGTGGAGGCGCTGACCGGGGCCGAGCCGGACGGCTGATCACTGCAGCTGGCGCGTCACGTCGATCCACAGGCGGGCGAGCCGCGGGCCGAGCTCGGCGCGGTAGACCGCCGCGCTGAAGGCCATGCCGAAGCTGAGTGCGCCGTGCGCGAGGGCGTAGTCGTCGCCGTCCATCGGCAGCAGCCGGCCGAGGATGGTCTCGCCTTTGCGCGGCCAGGGCTCGAGGGCGACGGCGTCGACCCAGAGGGGGCCGGCGTCAGGCGCGGCGGCGATGCGCGGCCGCAGCAGCAGGCGCTGGCTGCGCTGCTGGCTGGCGAGCACCTCGTACAGCCAGAGGCGGGTGTCGTTCATGGCGCGCAGGCAGGCGGCCACCTCGAGCTCGGCGGCGGCCTCGGCGCGCTCGGCGAGCAGGCCGGCGACGCCCTGGCCCTCGCACGCGGCGCGGCTGGCGTCGAAGAGCAGCCACTCGACGCCGAAGCGATCGACCGCGCCGTCGATGCGCGCGTCGCCGGTGGGCGGGCCGACGACGGCGCGCCAGTACGCGGGGCCGGGCAGGGTGCGGAAGGCGTCGCTGCCGACGAAGCCGGCGAGGCGGTTGAGCGCCACGACCGTGTGCTCGAAGCCGATGGGGCGGTCGGCGCGCGGGGGTCGCCAGGCGGGCGGGAAGGCGGGGGCGTGCTCGGCAGCGAGCAGCAGGCGCTCCTGCTCGGCGGGGGCCGCGTTGCGGCGCGGGCGCGGCGCGCCGAGGCAGCAGTCACCGTAGGGGCGTCGGCTGCCGCAGGGGCAGTCGGCGGTGGGGCCGTAGAAGGTCATGGGTGGGCTCCTTCGGTGAGGGTGGGGGCGTCAGGCGGCGGCCGCGGCGGACCCGCGGGCCGCGTCGGCGTAGGCGCGGGCCGCGCAGCGCGACAGGTAGACGGGATCGCCGAAGAAGGCGACGGGCGCGCGGAAGGTCAGCACGGCGTCGCCGAGGGTGAGCTGGCCATCGCCGGCCGGCAGCACGCGGGCGTAGAGCTGATCGCCGGCGGCGAGATCACGGGGCACCCAGGCGTCGATCACCTCGATGGGTTCGCCGTCGGGGCCCGCGCCGCGGTTGGGGATCAGCCGCAGGCGCCGGTGGGTGTCGTCGACGGCGTCCACGTCGAACAGCCACATGGTGCTGGCCGCCATCGCGGCGAGCGCGTCGGCCGCCTCGTCGTCACCCCCGCGACGGAGGGCCTCGGCGAGCTCGGCCGGTGCACCCCGCGAGCCCGGGGCGTAGCGGCTGGCGTCGTAGAGCAGCCAGTCCGTCAGCAGGACGCCGAGGCGTCGATCCACCTCGGCGTCACCCGTCCTCGGGCCCACCTCCCGCACGAAGTCGAGGGCGCCGTCGATGGCCTGCAGGCCGCCGCCGCGCACGAAGTGATCGATGGCCCCGCGCGCCCGGCGCAGCGCCTCGGTCGTGAAGTGCGTGGGCGGCGTCTCGAAGCCGCGCGAGAAGTCGATGGCCGGCAGATCCTGCTGGACCGGGGCCCGCCGCACGCGATGCGCGACGCTCGGCGCGCGTCCGAGGTCGAAGCGGGTGAGGGCGGTGATGGGCCCCGACGGCTCGCCGACCGGCGCCGAGGCGGCGGCGCGGTCGGCGTCGAGGCAGCACTTCTTGTACTTGCGACCGCTGTGGCAGGGGCAGGGGGCGTTGCGTCCGATGCGGGCCATGAGGAACTCCCGGGCTTGGGGTCGCCGGTTGTCGGCGACGAGCGGGAGCCTCTATCGGACAGCGGAAGCGCGTGTTGCGCGCGAGGGGCGAAAAAGTCGAGAAAAGTGCCGCCGGGCGCGCCGGGTCAGTCGCCGCGGGCGAGCACGCCGCAGTCGAGGTCGCCGGCGCCGGCCTCGATGAGGGCGTCCATGCGGGCGGCGACGCCGGGCAGGACGGCGAGGGGGCGGTCGCCGGCGGTCTCGAGCATCAGGCCGATGTCCTTGCGGGCCATGGTCAGGGCGAAGCTGGGCTCGAAGTCGCCCGCGGCCATCTTCTTGCCGCGCGCCCGCAGCGTGCCGACCGGGTTGAAGCGGTCGAAGAGGGCGCGGGCGTCCTCGGGCTCGATGCCCTGCTCGCGCGCCATCTGGAAGATGTCGGCAAGGACGCCGACCAAACCCAGGATGGCGGCGTTGCCGAATAGCTTGAGGGCCGCGGCGCGCTGGGGCTCGGGGCCGACGTACCAGAGCCGGCCGGTGAGCTGCTTCAGGTGCGGCTCGACGACGTCGAGATCGTCCTGGGCGCCGCAGGCGAGCATCAGGCCGCCGGCCTCGCGGCACATCTGGGGCGACATGAAGACGGGGCAGTGCAGCAGGCGGACGCCCGCGGCGGCGGCGCGGGTGAGGCGCGCCGCGGTGGCCTCGGGGCTGGTGGTCGAGTGGTCGATCACGACGGCGCCGGGCGCGAGGTGCGGCTGGATGTCGGCCAGGACGGCGTCGACCGCGGCGTCGGCGGTGAAGGCGAGGTGGACGACCGCGGCGCCCTCGACGG
>JAUHXL010000640.1 GCA_030426945.1 bacterium | reverse complement strand
GTGGACGCGCGCGTGCGCCTCGCCTGACCGTCCGGGGGGTTGCATCCGATCGCCCGCCGCACCATGCTCCGCCGACGTTTGCCGGAGGAGCCATCATGCGCCGTATCCCCGAGAAGGGCATCGACAAGAAGAAGCTGCTGGCCGAGATGCAGGCCATGCGCGAGGGCGACGCCAACTGGCAGGACGCCCGCACGTGGAGCATGGTCTATTACGCGGGCGCGGCGCACCACGACTTCCTCAAGAAGGCGCACAACCTGTTCTTCGCCGAGAACGGGCTGAACCCCATCGCCTTCAAGAGCCTCAAGCGGCTCGAGGCCGAGGTGGTGCGCATGACCGCCTCGATGCTCAACGGCGACGACGACACCGTCGGCACCATGACCTCGGGCGGCACCGAGTCCATCCTGCTGGCGGTGAAGGCCGCGCGGGATCGCGCGCGCCGCACGCGGCCCTGGATTCGCAGCCCCGAGATGGTGCTGCCGCGCACCATCCACGTGGCCTTCGACAAGGCGGCGCACTACTTCGGCGTGAAGCCGCGCTACGTCGAGGTCGGCCCCGACTACCGCGCCGACGTGGGCGCCATGGCGAAGGCCATCGGCCGCAACACGGTGCTGGTGGCGGCCTCGGCCCCGCAGTACCCGCACGGCATCGTCGATCCCATCGAGGAGCTGGGCGCGGTCTGCGAGCAGAAGGGCGTGCCCCTGCACGTCGACGCCTGCTTCGGCGGCTTCGCGCTGCCCTGGATCGAGAAGCTGGGGCGCACCCTGCCGGTGTGGGACTTCCGTGTCGACGGCGTCACCAGCATCTCGGCCGACGTACACAAGTACGGCTACGCGGCGAAGGGCGCCTCGGTCATCGTCTACCGCGACATGAGCTACCTGAAGCACCAGTTCTTCGTCTCGACGAACTGGCCGGGCGGCATCTACGCCTCGCCGAGCATGCCGGGCACGCGCCCGGGCGGCAGCATCGCGGCGGCCTGGGCGGCCATGCAGTCCCTGGGTGAGTCGGGCTATCTGCGGCTGATGGAGGCCACCCTCGAGGCGGTCGACAAGCTGAAGGCCGGCATCGAGGCCATCGACGGCGTCGCGGTGGTCGGCGAGCCCCACGCGACGGTGGTGTCCTATCAGTCGGCGGACGAGGCGGTGGACATCTACGCGGT
Organism: bacterium; assembly: GCA_030426945.1. Classification (GTDB taxonomy): domain Bacteria; phylum Myxococcota_A; class Bradymonadia; order UBA7976; family UBA1532; genus JACKDN01. Next base: position 2,842 of record JAUHXL010000640.1, on the reverse strand, counting down.
GGCCGATCGCCTCGAGGCGAAGGGCTGGGCGGTGGATCGGCAGCAGTCGCCCAACTGCATCCACCTCACCGTCAACGGGCACAACCTGCCGGTGGTCGACACCTACCTCGAGGACGTGCGCGAGGCCGTGGCCTGGTGCCGCGCCCACCCGGAGGCGTCGGCCTCGGGCAACGCGGCCATGTACGGGATGATGGCCAAGATCCCGTTCCGCGGCATGGTGAAGATGAGCGTCCAGAAGATCATGGAGGCCATGTACTCGGGCGACGGCGAGATGCCGGATCTGGCCAACCTGGGCGGCGGCGACGACGACGGGCTGCTGCTGAAGGCCATCAACAAGTACGGCGATCAGGCGATGGCGCTGCTGGACAAGCTGCAGGCGGGGCAGAAGTCCCTCGCGGCCCGGCTGGGCCGCCCCCGCTGAGGAGGCTCAGCCCAGGGGCGGGAACCACACGGTGAAGGTGGCGCCGCGGTCGGGCGCCGAGCGGGCGCTGATGTGCCCGCCGTGCCGCTCCATGATGCGGCGGCACACGGCCAGCCCGAGGCCGGCGCCGGGATGGTCCGTCTTGGTGTGCAGCCGCTGGAACGGGTTGAACAGCTGGCGCGCATAGCGCGCGTCGAAGCCGATGCCGTCGTCGTGGACCCGCACCACCTCGCCCTCGTCGTCCCGATGCCCGCGGACGCCGACCAGCGGCTTGCCGTCGGGCCGCGCGTACTCGAGCGCGTTCTGCAGCAGGTGCGTCAGGAGCAGCCGCAGCTCGTCCCGCGCGCCGCGCACGACGGGCAGGGGACCGACGTCGACCGTCGCGCCGGCCGCCTCGACGCGGTCGGCGAGCGCCGCCATCACGTCCGCCATCACGTCGTCGAGCACCACCGGCTCGAGCGCCGGGGGCGGCCCGGACAGCCGGGCGTAATCGTAGAGCCCGTCCACCAGCGCCTGCATGTGGCCGGCGGTCCGCTGGATGCGCGCGAGGTACTCCGCCGCCTCGCCCTCGCTGCACCACTCCTCGAGGATGCTGCCCAGCATCCGGATGCTGCGCACGGGCTCGCGGAGGTCGTGGGCGGCGGCGAAGGCGAACTGCTCGAGATCGGCGTTGGTGCGCGCGAGATCGCGGAGGGCGCGTCGGTACTCGGTGATGTCGCGCGCGATGGCGGACACGCCGATCGGCCGGCCCTGCTCGTCGGACACCGTGGCCAGCACGAGGCCCACGTCGACCGAGGTGCCGTCGGCGCGGGTCAGGCGCACGTCGCGCTCGACGCAGGCGAGGGCGCCCACCGCCAGCACCATCTCGGGCAGCGCGTCGGCCCACTCCCCGCCCGCGGCCTCGCCGATGGGCCGGCCGATCATCGCCTCGGCCGGTCGATCGAACAGCCGCTCGGCGCCCCGGTTGGCGGTTCGCACCACGCCGTCGCCGTCCGTGGACAGGATGGCGTCGCGGGCGTGGGTCAGGATGCTCGCGAGGTAGCGGTCGGAGGGATCCTCCATGCCCCGGTGCGTACCCCAGGCGGCCGGTGCGCCACAAGCGGCGCGACACGGCCGCGGCCGGTCACGCCTCCGCGTGCTTCAGGCGCCGCCCCAGGTCCACGGGATCCGGGCTGACCATGGTCGCGGCCGCCGCGGTGATGCGCCCGCTCTTCACCAGCGCCTCGAGGGACGCGTTCAGCAGGCGGTGACCGGCGTCGGCGCGGGCGCGCATCGCGTCGGGCAGGCGCGGGGTCCGATCCTCCCGCACCAGCTCGGCGACGGCCTCGTCGGCCAGCAGCAGCTCGAAGGCCGCCGCGCGACCGCCGTCGACCCGCGGCACCAGCGCCTGCGCGACCACGCCCCGCAGCACCCGCGCAAGCGTCGCCCGCACCCGCGGCTGCTGCGGCCCGTCGAAGGCCTCGACCAGCCGCTCGAGCGCGCCGGGCGCGGTGCGGGCGTCCACGCAGCCCAGCACCAGCACGCCGCTGGCCGCCAGGCGCAGCGCGGCCTCGGTGATCGCGGCGTCGTCCAGCGCGCCCACCAGCACGACGTCCGCGTCCGCGCGGTGCGTGGCCTGCAGCGCCTCGAGGCGATCGGCGAGATCCGGTCCGACGGCGCGCTGGGTGATCAGCGCCTTGCCGCTCTCGTGGACGAACTCGACCAGATCCTCGAGCGTGACGACGTGCACCGGACGGGTGCGGTCGAGGTGGTCGATCAGCGCGGCCAGGGTGGTGGTGCGCCCGCTGCCGCGGGGCCCCGAGACCAGCACCAGGCCCGGGCCGGGCGCGGTGAGGCGGCTGGCGGCGGCGGGCAGGCCGATCTGGGCCAGGGTGGGCACGTGCGCCGGGATCGAGCGCAGCACGGCGCTGGTGCCGCGCACATCGGCGTACAGCGCCACCCGGAAGCGGCCCAGGCCGTCCACCTCGTAGGCGAAGTCCACCGGATCGCCGGCCTCGGCGGCGGCGCGCTGGGCCGGGGTCATCACGGGATCGAACAGGTCGAGGGTCTCGTCGGGCCCCAGCGGGCCGAGATCGGCCAGGGCGTGCAGCGCGCCGTCGACGCGCCAGCGCGGCACCTGCCCCGCGCTCAGGTGCAGATCGCTCGCGCCCTCGGCCACCATGCGCCGCAGCAAGGGGTCGAGGCGGGGGGCCGCCGGGGGCGCCGACGAGCCGCCGCCGGGCGCCCGCTCGTCGGGGGCGGGGAAGCCGCCCACCGCGCCGCGGGAGCGCATGATGTCCTCGAACAGGTTGGCCGTGATGCGCACGCGCCGGATGCGCATGCCCGGCAGCTGCTGCTCGATGGCGCCCAGGACGCCGGGGGGCAGATCGTCGAGGCAGCCCAGGGTGACGTGATCCTCGTCGATGTGCAGGGGCACCACCC
>JAUHXL010000074.1 GCA_030426945.1 bacterium | reverse complement strand
CGCCGGCGCCCGGCTCACCGCCCGCGCCCGGCTGCCCGCCCGCACCCGGCGCGCCGCCGGCGCCGCCCATGCCGCTCGCGTCCGCCGCGGCCGCGTCGGCCGCGCCCCCGCCCTCGCCGCCGTCGTCGCAGGCGCTCAGCGCCAGCCCCAGGGCAAGCATCGCCGTCCACGCCGTCCGCCTCTCGATCGAACCCCTCATGTCGCGCTCCTGGTGCGTGTCGAGGCCTCGCGGCCCACCCCTGACACCTACCCGCCGGGGGCGGGTCAGCGGACCCCCAGCCAACCCCCAGGTGACGGCATGCTGCGTCCCGTGTGCTTCGAACCCGTGGGTCGACCGTGCGCCCCACGCGGACGGTCGGGCGATCAGCTGTCAGCGGATGGCGGGCCGCCGGTCGGATCGGCGGTCGGCGGCTCGTGAACCGGCGCTTCGGCGTCCAACACGTTGTTCCAAAACAGGAAACGGGCGCGGTGCTCAGGCGCGATCGTCCACCACGTCGCCCGGCTGAAGCACCAGCTCGACCAGCCCCACCCGCGTCGAGCGCACCAGATCCTCGGGCAGCCCGTCCGCCCGCAGCCGCTCGCGCAGCCGGCCGAGCAGCCCGTCCCAGCGCTTCCGCAGCACCTCGCGCTCGTCGATGTGCGGCCACAGCGGGCGCGCCAGACCGTCCCACGCCAGGGGCTGCCCCACGCTCGCCAGCTCCGAGATCACCCGCGCCAGCTGACCCACCACCTGCACGGTCGGGTGATGCTCGCGGTGGATCTGCACGGTGTCGTGGAAGGTCACCAGGTGCAGCGGCGCCCGCTCCCCACCCAGCGTCGACGCCTCGCCCGCGTGGCCCAGGGGCACGTTGACCGCGCGAAACGTCTGGCCCTCGATCACCACGGTGGTCCCCGGCTCGAGCGCGCGCGGCGCGGCGCCGCCCACCCGCGCGCGCCACCGCCCCTCCATCGCCCAGAAATGCGCCGCGGCGCCCGGCGGCGTGCCCGACACCAGCCGCGGGTGGGGATCGAAGACCAGCCCGCAGGTGCCCAGCAGGGCCTGCGCCGGCAGCCCCGGCCCCTCGAGGCCCAGCACCTCGGCGGGCAGGTGCAGCGCCGTCACGCGCACCGGGAAGCCGGGCACCAGCTCGAGGCTCAGCCCCACGCTCAGCGGCACGGCGTCCTGCGGCTGCCCGTTTACCCGGAAGCGCCGCCGCAGCGCCAGCAGCCACAGGCGCTCGCCGCGCAGGCTGATCAGCGCGTGCGCCTCCGACACCTCGGGCAGATCCACCCGCAGCGCCGCCGCGCCGGTGCGCCCGATCAGGTGGCCGGCGTAGAGGGTGGCGTCGCGCCCGTCGGGCAGCGCCATCTGGACCCAGGCGTACACCGCCGGGAGTCTACCGCGGGTGGGCGGCGCGCCGTCACCTCGCGTGGTCGCCCATGGCCCACAACCGCGCGGTGCCGTCCCAGCTGACGCTCAGCAGGTCGCCGTCGGGCAGGAAGGCGAGGTCGACCACGCGCTCGGTGTGGCCGGGCAGGACCGCGCGCAGCGCGCCGGCGGGCAGGTCGAAGACGAAGACGCCGCCCAGCGCGTCGCCGGCGGCCAGGCGCGCGCCGGCCGCGTCGAGCGCGAGAGCCAGCACGGGCGCGGCGCCGGGCTGGGGCAGCTCGCCGCGCGCGTCGGCGTCCCACCAGCGGACGCGGCCCCGCCCCGCGACCGCCACGCGCGCGCCGGACGCGGCCAGCGCCTGTGCGCCGGGCTCGAGCCCGACCTCCGTCGGCGGCGCGCCCACGCGCCAGCGGGTCAGTGTGCCCGCGCGGTCGAGCGTCAGCCAGCCGGGGCCGTCGGCGGCGAGGTCGGCGAAGGGGCCCTCGCCCAAGCGCGCGGGCGGCCGGTCGGGCGCGGTCCAGCGGAAGAGGCCGGCGTGCACGTCGATGCCCACGAAGGTGCCGTCGGGCAACGCCAGCCCGCGGCGCAGCCGGCGCGGGCCGGCGAAGGGCACCGGACCGTCGTCGGTCAGGCGCACCAGGTGGGGCGCCGCCATGCCCGCCGCCCAGGGGCCCCAGGGGCCGGCGCCCACCGCCTTGACGACGCCGCCGCCCAGGCGCAGCCCGCCGACCGCGCCGGTGCGCAGGTCGACCCGGTGCACCCACCCGTCGCCCCCGGCCAGCAGCAACGCGGCGCCGCCCGCCAGCGCGGCGCCGCTCGACAGCCCGGCGCTCGCCTGCACGGCGCGCGGCGCGGCGCCCGGCAGGCGGTAGGTCACGCGCCGCGCGCCGACGATCTCGAGGCGATCGTCCCCCACGAAGCCGAAGTCGAGGGGGCGCCCGTGGTCGGCGCCGATCACCTCGGCCACGGTGGACGGCCCCATCTGCCACAACGCGACGCCCGGCGCCGTGCCCGCCGCCGCCACCCAGCGCCCGTCCGCCGAGGCGACCAGCCGGGTCACGCTGCCCCGCGCGGTGGGCACCACGCGCTCGGCCGCGCCGTCGCGGTCGAAGCGCACCAGGCGGCCGCGCAGGCTGCCGGCCACGAGGCGCCCGTCCGGCAGCCAGGCCAGGCTCGCCCCGACGTGCTCGCCGGTCAGCGGCGTCGCGGTGCTGCGGGTGACGGGCTCGCCGGGGCGGGCGCGCAGCAGCCGGCCGTCCTCGCACAGGGCGGCGACCTCGCCGTCGTCGGCCACGGCCACCACCTTGATGCGCAAGGCGCAGCCGCTCGGTGGCAGCGTGGCCGGGTCGACCAGCCCGTCCCGGCCACCGGGACGGCGCGGCGGCGCGTGGGGCAGCCAGTCGCCGTCGACGAAGGGCAGGTGCTGGCGCAGGGCGCCGGTCGCCAGGTCCAGCAGGCGGGTCTGGTAGCGGTCGTCCCACACCTGGACGACGCCGGCCGCCGCGCGCACCACGCCGCCCTCCGCGAAGCCGGGCGTCCGCCAGCGCGGCGCGTCGTCCGGGCCCAGCAGGCGGACGCCGTCGGGTTGGCCGCAGACCAGCGCGCCCGCGGGGGCGCGCGCCGCCCACGCGCAGTCCGGCGCGGCGCGCTCGGTGAGGAGCGCCGCGCCCGGCTGGCGGCCGAAGGCGGCGCGCACGCCGAGCGCGACGGCGTCGGGACCGTCGCGCAGCACCTCGGCCGCCAGCGCCAGGGCCCGGGCGCGGTCGCCCGCCTCGGCGGCGCGCACCGCGGCGTCGCGGCGCAGGGTGCGCAGCGCCGTCGCGGCCCGATCCTCGGCGGCGAGGGCCCGATCGCGCGCGCGGGCCGTCTGCCACCAGCCCGCCGCCACGGCGCCCGCGATCAGCAGCGCGCCCGCGCCGGCCACCAGCAGGGGCACCCGCCACGCCCGCCAGGCCCAGCGCGCCCAGTCGAGGGGGCCGTAGCGCAGGGCCATCACGCGCCGGCCCTCGAACCAGCGCGCCAGGTCTGCGGCCAGGGCGCCGGCGTCGGCGTAGCGTTGGTCGGGATCGGGCGCCTGCGCGCGCTGGATGATCGCGGCCAAGGGGGCGTCGGCCGGGGGCGCCACCTGCGCCAACACCGCGCCCAGGCTCCAGACGTCGTGGCGCGGATCCGGCGGGGCGCCGCGGGCCTGCTCGGGGGCGACGAAGCCGGGCGTGCCGCCCGCGGCGGGCCGCGGGCCGGGCAGGTCGACCCAGCGCGGGGCGGCCGCGGGCGTGGGCGCGGCCAGCCCCCAGTCGGCCACCTGCGTCTCGCCGTGGGGGCCGATGAGCACGTTGGCGGGTTTGAGATCGCGGTGCACCAGGCCCACCGCGTGGGCGTAGCCGACGGCCTCGCAGGCGGCCAGCACGTGGCGCACGAGGTCGCGCGCGGGGGCGACCTCGTCGGCGCGCAGCGCCTGGGCCAGGGAGCGCCCGCGCACGAGGCGCATGGTGTAGAAGGCGCGGCCGTCGGGCAGCGCGCCGACGTCGTGGACGGCCAGGACGCCGGGGTGGTCGAGGCGGGCGGTGATGCGGGCCTCGCGCAGCAGCCGCGCCGCGGCGGCGGCGCCCGCCGCGTCGGCGGGCAGCGCCTTCAGTGCGACGTCGCGGGCCAGGTGCAGGTCGCGCGCGGTGTGGACGACGCCCATGCCGCCGCGGCCCAGGAAGGCGCCGACCTGGTAGCGGGCGGCGTCCGCGGGCGGGAGGGCGGCGGCGGGCATCGGCGCCGCGTCCGGCTCGCTGAAGCCGCCCTCGCTGGCGTCGAGCGGCGCAGGATCGGGCGGCGGATCCGCGCCCGTCGCGGCGCCGGCGTCGCCCGCGGGCGGCCCGCGGCGGCGGCGCTCGTCGTCGGCTCCCATGCCGCGCAGCCTACTCCAGCGCGACGGCGGGACCGGCCGGGAAACGCGGCGGTGGGGGTCGAATGGGGGGCGGGCGGGCAAAAGTGAAAGAAGTAGGCCGGTTCGTTCGATAGTGTGGCACGGCCCCGTTGGGGCCGGGGGCCGGCGCCACGGTCACGGGTCGTCGGGGGCGCCGCGGGCCGCGAGGCTGAGGTGGCCCTCGACCGCGTCGGCCAGGGTCAGCGCGCCCTGCAGGTGCAGGCCCTCGCGCTCGGTGATGGCGGCGCGGGCCGCGCGGGCGGCGGTCTTCAGGGGGCCGAAGCTCAGCAGGCCGTCGGCCAGGGCGTCGAGGGCGGGCAGTGCGTCGGGGCCGCCGATGGCGCCGAGGCGGGCGCACGCCGCCAGCCGCAGATCGAGCGCGTCGGCGCGCAGCAGCAGCACCAGCGCGGGCGCGTCGAGCTCGGCCAGCGCGCAGTGCCCCTCGCCCAGCAGCCTCTCCAGCCCGGCGGTGACGCGCCCGTGTGCGGCGTCGAGGTCGGGCAGCGCCGCGGCGGCCTCCAGCGCGTGGCGCCGGCGCTCGGGGTCGAGCGCGTCGAGGTCGCCGTCGAGCAGCACCTGCAGGTTGCGGCGCCGCACGCCGCCGGCCTCGCGCGCGGCGTTGCGCAGCAGGCGCAGCGCGCGGGTGGCGGGGTCGGGCCGCAGGTGCTCGGCCACCCGGGCGAGGGTGTTCAGGCGCGCGAGGATGCCCGTGGGCTTGCCATCGTTGTGCGTCTGCCAGCGGAAGACGCCGCCGTCGAGCGTCACGCCCCCGTCCAGCAGCGATCGCAGTCGCCGGCGCATGCCCTGGCTCATCGCGGCCACCAGCTCGGCCGCGTCGCCGCGCAGCAGCACGTGCTCGTCGAACGCGGCGTCGCCTGTCTGCACGTCGCCCAGGCCCACCCGTCGGGCCAGGCGGCTCATGCGATCCTCGCGCCCGACGGTCCACTCGGCGGGCGTCGCGTGCTGCACCGTCAGGGTCCACCGATACCGGGCGTCGTCGGGCTGGCCGTCCAGCCGCACGCGCGCGAGCGTGGCCCGCGCGCCGCTGGGCAGGCGGCCGGCCGCGCTCAGCTCGCCGGTCTTCGGATCCTCGGCGGTGACCTTCAGGCCGAGGCGCTCGAGCTTCTGCAGGAAGGGATCGGTCCGGCGTCGCCGCTCGGCGCGCCGCTGCCGGCGCGCCGCCCGCTTCTTCTTCTCGGCGTCGTCGCTCACCGGCGCAGCGTGCAGCGGCCCGAGGCCACGCGCAACGTCCGTCGCGTGGCGGGGAGGGGGCTGGCCTGGGTCTCGTTGTCGGCGACGGCTCGGGGTGGGGAGCAAAAAGTGAAAGAAGTGGGCTGGTTCGTTCGATAGTGTGGCACGACCCCCTCGGCCCGAGCGACCCCCTCGGTCTCGGGAGGGAAAAAGTGAAAGAAGTGAGCTGGTTCGTTCGATAGTGTGGCACGACCCCGTGCGCTCAGCGCAGGGCTTCGAGCCAGTTCTTCAGCAGGTTGCGTTCGGGCTCGGTGAGGCAGACGCCGTCTTCGGGCATGGGGCACCAGTCGTCGTGGACGGCGGTGGCGTCCATGACCGCGGTGACGAAGTCGGGGCGCGTGCGGACGGCGGCGCGGGCCGCGGCTTCGTTCGCGAAGAAGGGCAGGGGCTCGTCGGCGGCGTGGCAGGGGTGGCAGCGCGCGGTGACCAGGGCCAGGCCGGGATCGGCGGGCGGGACGGGGGCGGGGGGCGCGGGCGCGGGGGTCGGCTTCGCGGTCGGCTGCGTGGGGGGCAGCGCGGCGCACGCGCGTTGGCGTACGTCCTCGGCGATCCACGGCTGGCCGGCGATGTCGTCCACGCAGGCGTGTTGCGCGCCGAAGATGCGCTCGGTGCGGCGCGCCGTGCGCTCGACGCCGCGCAGGGCGGGGCGCGCGCGGGCCAGATCGCGCAGCAGCACGCTCTGCACGAAGCGGGGCATCGGCCACTGGCCGGTGATGTACAGCGGGCTGGTCTGCAGGTCGGGGTGCGGCGCGAAGGCCAGGTTCCAGTCGGCGTCGCGCAGGCCCAGGTGGCGGCCCGCGAAGTACAGCACCGGGCCGCCGCTGCGCGGTGAGCGGGGGTCGAAGCGGTAGTAGTCGAAGGGTTCGTCGGGCTCGCTGGCGTACTGCGGCAGGGCGGCGCGCACCTCGGCCTCGATCTCCGCCTGGGGCGCGCATCGGAGCGCCTCGCGCAGGATCGCCCGCTCGACGTCGGGGTAGCGCGGATGCGCGCGCAGCTTGCGCGCCAGCCGGCGGGCGTTCAGCCGCGCCAGCGCCAGCGTCAGCCCGGTGTTGGGGCGGAAGCGCAGGTTCTCGTGCTTGGGCAGCGCGACGTACGGGTAGTGGGCGGGGCCCTCGGTCGGCCAGGGCAGCGTCGCGTAGCAGGGGTCGTCGGCGGTGGCGCGCCGGAAGGCCAGGTAGCGCTCGCCGTCGGCGTTGGGCACGAAGCGCTCACCGTCCAGGTGCCCCACCTGATCGTTGTCGCTGCCGAAGGCGCTGGTCCACTCGGGATAGCCCTCCCAGTTGGGGCGCGGATCGTCGCCGCCGTGGCAGCCGCGGCAGGACGCTGGGTCGTGGGCCGCCCAGCCGGCGCCGACGCGCTCGAGGCGGGTGGCGCCCGCGGCGTCGGCCAGCGGCGCGGGGCCGTAGCTCAGCAGGTGCAGCCGGAAGCGCGCGGCGGCGTCGTCGAAGGTGATCACCTCGAGGCGATCCGGCCCGCCCGGCGCGCAGGTGTAGGCGAGGATCGTGCGGCCGTCGGTGCCGAAGCGGAGGACGCGCGGTCGCTCGGCGGTCACCGCCGCCGGGTTCGAGGCGCGGCTCTGGTGCACGAAGGTGAACCGCTGCAGGGCGTCGCGCGGCAAGGCGGCCAGCAGGTCCCCGACCGAGGTGTGCCGCGCCGCCAGCGCGCGCAGGTCGGCCCACCCGAAGGCCCGCTCGCGACAGTCGGGCGTCACGCCGCGCAGATCGTCGCCGGCGAAGTCCATCGCGTCCACGGGCACCCGCACGTTCACCGGCGCGCCGGCGGCGTGCGCGGCGCGGATGCGGCCGGCGGCCTCGGCCGACAAGGCGGCCAGCCGCACGCGATAGCGGGTGCCGCCGCGCTCGAGCACCGCCTCGCTCCGCGCCGCGTCCAGCGCGCTCACTTGCCAGTCGCGGAAGCGATGGGGCGCGACCGGATCGCCGCCGGCGAGGGCGGTCCAGGGCAGCACCAGCAGCGGCACCAGGAGATGAGCGCGCACGGGCCGAATCTAGCGTTCCGGAAGGGTCTGGTCGACCGGTGACTCGTGAGCTATGTTGCGCCTTGTCATCCACCAGCCTGGGAGGTTCCCGTGATGACTCCGACGCTCCTCCGCCGCATCGCCCCGCTCGCGCTCGCCCTCGGTCTGCTGGCCCCGGCCACCGCCCTCGCCGGCGGCCGCGCGAACGTCAAGGCCCCGGCCGCCGCCATGAAGGCCGCCCAGGGCGCGGTCAAGAACATGAAGCTCATCGACGTGCGCAGCCAGAAGGTGAAGGGCGCCGATGCCTACGCCGTGCTCGGCAACCACCCGGGCGCCGGCGCGGTCGTGGTGCTGGTCACCGCCGATGGCAAGGTGCTCGGCACCCTCGAGCAGATCTCGCTGCGCCTGGCCCCGGCCGATCTGCGCAGCAAGGCCAAGCCCAACGACGTCGCCTGGCGCATGAAGGTGGACGGCAAGGCCACGTTCCACGCCGCGCAGCCCCGCCCCGGCGCGCTGACCGTGAAGGGCGAGATCCCGACGACGCTGGTAGGCATGGCCAACACCGGCATGCAGCTCGACCTGCCGCCCAACCTGTACTTCATGGAGCGCGCCGAAGAGTACGAGTAGTCGGTGACGCCCGCCGTTGATCCCCGGCTGCGCTGGTTCTCGCTGGCCTGGGGTGTCGTGGCGGTCACCGAGGTCGATCACCTGCTGCGCCCCGCGGCGGTGTTCTCGGTGGATGCCTTCCACTGGCTGGTGCCGCTCGCGGGCGTCGCCTGTCTGGCCCGCCCGGGCCGCTTCCCGCCGCTGCTGCTGCTCGCCGGCGTGCGCACGTTGTCGCTGTGGCTGCGCGCCCCCCACCTCGAGAACCACGAGTACCTGCACCTGCTGACCGACCTGGGCCTGCTGACCGCCTTCGGGCGCGTCGATCACGTCGCCCGGCTGGCCCGCGCCCTGCTGGTGCTCACCTACGCCGCCGCCGGCTTCGCCAAGCTCAACGCCGACTTCTTCGATCCGTCGGTCTCGTGCGTGGGCTGGGCGTGGGAGCGAACGGCGCTGGCCCTGCCCTTCCTGCCGGTGCTCGGAGACGGCGCCGTGGTGGCGCTGGCCGCGCTGACCACCGCCGCCGAGCTGCTGCTGCCCGCCCTGCTGCTGATCGGCCGCACCCGCTGGCTCGGCCTGCTCGGCGTCTTGCTGATGCACACGGTGTTCGGGCTGCGCTACCCGACCTTCGCGTGGACCTGCGCGGCGCTCGCGATCGGGTTCGTGCCCCCGGCGGCGGCGGCGGCCGTGCGGCCCTTCTCCCGCGCCGCCGAGCTGCTCGTCGGCGGCGCCGCCGTGATCATCGGGGCGCTGCTCTTCGCCCTGCACGGCGATCTGCAGCGCGCCGGGGACTACGCCCGCGTGCTGTCGCTGGGTGTGCCGCTGCTCTGGCTGGCCGGCGCGCCCCTCCTGCTGCGCCTGCGCGGCCCCGCGCGCCCCGACGGTCCGCTGCCCCTGCGCCCGCGCGGCGCCGGCTGGCTGTGGGTGGCGTTGATGGTGCTGAGCGTCGGCAGCCCGTACCTGGGCCTGAAGACCCGCACCGCGATGAGCATGTTCAGCAACCTGCGCACCGCCACGCAGGGCAACCACCTGCTGCTGGCCGACGCGCCCCAGCCCTTCGGCCTCCAGCGCGACCTGGTGCGCATCGTCGAGGCCGACGACCTGCCCTGGTTCGACTACGCGCTGCGCGACGTGCAGGTGCCGCTGCTCGAGCTGCGCCGCCGCATGGTCGAGCTCCGCGCGCGCGGCGGCACGGTCGCCATGACCGTCGAGCACCGCGGGCGGCGGCACCGCAGCCCGGCCATGGAGCGCGATCCCTTCTTCGGCGCCGCGCCCCCGCTGTGGGCGCGCAAGCTGCTGATCTTCCGGCCGGTCGACACCGCCGGCCCGGCGACGTGCGCGTGGTGACCCACGCCCGGGTGTGATGCAGACCCGTGGCGCCACCGTACGCCCCGTCGAGACGGTTGGGCGGTCAGCGGTCAGCGGTCAGCTTTCAGCTCCGTCGCGGCGATCGTACCTTCTGCCCAGTAGCCCGGCGCCTCGAGCTTGCCGGTCGGTCCCGAACTGGGCACGGCGTACGGGGCCCGGCTGACAGCTGAACGCTGATAGCTGACAGCCGGAGGGAGCAACCACCGACAGCTCGTGAGCAAACCCCGCGCGCCGGTCGCTTGACCCCCGGACGAGGCCCACCGCAAGCTCGGGTCACACCGGGATCGGGGGCGGCGTGATGGGCAGGTGGATCGCGTGCGTGCTGGTGCTGCTGCTGGGCGGCTGCGACGACGGGGGCGACGCGGCGCCGCGGGCGGACGCCGCCGCCGATGGGGGCGCGGAGGACGCGGCGCCGGGCGCCGACGCCGACGCGTCGGACGCCGGCGCGCCCGACGCCGCGCCGCCGCTCGACCGCTATGAGGCCCTGCGCGCCCCGGTCGAGATCCTCTTCGACGACCAGAACGTCCCGCACCTCTACGCCCAGGACGACCTCGACCTGTTCTTCGCCGCCGGCTATCAGCAGGCCACCGACCGCCTCTTCGCCCTCGACATGGCGCGGCGCGCCGCGCTGGGCACGCAATCCGAGGTGCTGGGCGAGGGCCGGCTGAGCGCCGACTTCCAGGCGCGCGCGCTCGACTTCGCGCGGCTGGGGCGCGACGCGGTGGGCTGGCTGGCCGAGCACCGCCCGCGCGATCACGACCTGGTGGTGGCCTTCGCCGGCGGGCTCAACCGCCGCGTGGCCGAGGTGCTGGCCGGCGACGCGCCGCGCCCCGCGCGCTTCGAGGCCCTCGGCTACGACCCGGCGCCCTTCACGCCCGCCGAGCTGCTCGCGCACGGCCTGCGCATCCAGTTCGGCTTCTCGTCGACCCTCGACTTCGATCTGCTGAACACGCTGGTCGACGCCCTGGTGGCCGACGCGGACGCCCTGGCGGTGCACACGCCGGCGACGCCCGCCTTCATCGTGGGCTCGGTGGGCGCCGCGACCAAGGCGGCCAGGCGCGCGGCGCCGAAGCAGGGCCGCCCGGACCTGGATCCCGCCGAGGTGCGCCGCTTCCTGAAGGCGCTGCGCCGCTTCACCCGCGACCTGGGCCAGGGCGAGGGCAGCAACGGCTGGACCGTCGGCGCCGCGGCCTCGGCCAACGGCCGCCCGCTCTTCGCCAACGACTCCCACGCCCGCTACTACGACCCCAACGTGATGTACGTCATGCACCTGAACTCGGCCGACGCGGGGGGCGCCTTCGACGTCGTCGGCCTCGGCTTCGGCGGCGTGCCGGGCGTCCAGGTCGGCCAGAACCGCCACATCGTCTGGGGCGCCACCACGGCCTTCGCCGACTGCACCGATCTGTGGACGGTGCAGGTGCGCGACGGCCAGGTGCAGTACGGCGACCGCATGATCCCCCTCGACGCGCGCGACGAGGTGGTCCGCGTGCGCCAGCCGGACGGCACCGTCACCGAAGAGACGGTGCGCGTCGAGCGCGTGCCCGGCGTCGGCTACCTGCTGCCCGAGTCCATCCTGCCGGTGCCCGGCGCCCTGCTCGGCCGCGGCCGCCTGCTGCTCGGCTGGCCCGGCTTCGACCGCCCCATTGGAGACATGGCGGTGTACTTCGACTTCGGCCGCGCGACCTCGGTCGAGGACTTCCGCGCCGCCGCCCGCCGTCAGATGACCGGCATGCAGAACTGGCACGTGGCCAGCGCCGCGTCGATGGGCCACCAGACCGGCAGCCTGGTGCCCGATCGCGGCCCGGCCGCCGGACGCCCGCGCGCGTCGCGCATCCTGGACGGCGCCGACCCGACGACGACCTGGACCGGCGCCTTCCTCGACGTGGACCGCCTGCCCGCCGTCTTCGACGACCGCCCCTTCATCTCGTCGGCCAACAACGATCCCTTCGGCCACACCGCCGACGGCGATCCGCTCAACGACGCCTTCTACTTCGGCGCGTTCTTCGCCCCCCACTTCCGCGCCGGCACGCTGCAGGCGCGCCTGACCGAGCTGACCGCGCGCGGCGGGCTGACCGTCGACGACATGACCGCGCTGCAGATGGACGTGCACAGCGCCGTGGCCGACCGCCTGCTCGGTCGCCTGGACGCCGCGGTCGAGGCCATCGACCCGGAGGATCCCGCGCTGGCCGTGTTCGTCGACCGCGCCGGCGAGCTGCGCGCGGCCCGCGATACGCTGCTCGACTGGGATCGCGGCATGCGGCGCGCCTCGGCGCCCGCGGCCCTGTTCCGCATCTTCCTCGCTTACCTGGCCCGCGACGTCCTGGCCGACGACATGAACCTGCTGTTCGAGGCCATCGAGGGCGAAGAGCCGGTGTACCTGACCAAGTTCCTCGTGCTGGCGATCGAGCAGGGCGCCGCCGGGCTGCTGGATGGCGACGAGGCGGCGCTGCTGGTGGGGGCGCTGGACGCGGCGCGCGTCGAGTGGGCCGCGCGCGGCGAGCCGACCTGGGGCGACGTGCTGCGGGGCGAGTGGCTGGCGCCCGACCAGACCCGCACGCTGATGCCCCTCGACGGCGGCGACACCACGCTGGCGGTGGCCCAGTGCCGCTTCTTCGACGGCGACGACCTGGCCGAGCACTGCGTCGCCGAGGCCGGCTCGGTCTGGCGGCTGGTGACCTCGTTCCGCGCCGATGGCCTGCCGGTGACGGTGTTCACGGTGCCCCAGACCGAGGCGGGCAGCACCGACGACTGGCGCGAGGGCCGCTACCAGCCCCTGCGCTTCGAGCGCGCCGACATCGAGGCGAACCTGAGCCGGCGGGTGACGCTGCGCTGAGGGCGCGGGCTTCGCGGCGAGGGCGGGCCCGGGGCGCGCCTGTCCCGCGTCGCGCTCAGAACAGCGCGTCGCAGTCCGCGGTGCACACGCTCACGGCGCCGACGAAGGGCAGCTGACACGCCGTGCACGGCGTGTCGCCGGGGCAGTCGGCGTCCTCGTGGCACGCCGCGAACTGTTCGGGCGCGCAGGTCTCGGCGCAGGCCGCGCCGGTGAGCGCCCCGCCACAGCACGACCAGCCCGCCGCGCAGTCCTCGGGGCCGTCGCACAGGGCCGGCACCGTCACCTGGCCGCACTGGCGCTCGCAGGAGCTGTACTGGCCGAGGCAGCAGGTGAAGCCGGCGCGGGTGTCGCAGGCCTGGACGAAGCCCAGCCAGTGGTTGCAGGCGACGACGCCGGGGTCGTCGAGGCCGGGTCCCACGGGGCCGGGGGGCAGCGCGCAGTCGCCGCAGTCGGGCGTGAGGGGTGTGTCGACGGACAGGAACAGATCGTAGGGGCCCGCCTGGGTGCGGGCGCCGGCCTGGCCGTCGACCACCACGCACACGGTGCCGGCGGGCACGGCCATCGGCGGGATGCGCGCGTCGCGCCCGGCGGCGCAGGCCAGCGCGGGGCCGTCGTCCTCGCAGCGGCCGCTCCGCAGCTCGAGCGCCCCCTCGAAGGCGGCCGCCAACCGCACCTCGAGCGGGTTCGCCTCGGGCAGCTCGACCTCGTACCAGGCCTCGGGGCCGCCGGCGGTGTCGGCGCAGCCCACGTCGGTGGTGTCCACGCCGCCGAGCGTCGTGCCGTGCACCGCCTTGCCGGTCGCCCCGGGGCCCCAGCGCAGCCGATCCGGCCGGGCCGCGCGCCGGCTGGGCAGCGTCTGCTGCAGCGAGGCGTACACCGCGATCTCGGCGTCCGTGACCGCGGCGTCGGTGTCGGCGGCGCCCTCCACGAAGAGCTGCCAGGGCACCTGCGGCTGCACGCCGAGCGCCGCCTCGAAGCCCGGCTCGCCCGCGCGCCACACCGGCTGCCACAGCGCGCCGACGCCCGCGGGCGCCGCGCCCAGCTCGATCGTGTCGCCGCGCGGCGTCCGCAGCCGCAGCCGGGTGCCGGCGATCTTCGGCCCCTCGACGCGCACCCGCAGGGCGAAGGCGTGCACCGTGTAGAAGGCGTGGGTCAGGTCGCGCCGCGCGACGCCGCCGCCGCCCGGCGGCACGATCGTGGGGGCGAGCCACGGTCGGTGGTACAGCGTCCAGGCGCCGGGCGAGGGCTGCAGCCAACGCGACACCTGCGCCACCCGCTGCGCCGGCGTCGCGATGTCGAGCGCGCCGTCGCGGTCGAGGTCGACGGTGGCGGTCACGAGGCCGGTGGCCGGCGTCGCGAAGCGCTGGTCGCTGCTGTTGGGCCAGGCGTCGGGGAAGACCGGGCTGTGCCCGTAGATGGCGCGGACGTAGCTGCCCGTGGCGTTCGAGACGCGGTCGGGGAAGCCGTCGCCGTTGAGGTCGGCCAGGTGGGTCAGGCGCCCGTGCTGGAACTGGTTGTCCAGGGCGAAGTCGCCGTGCGCGAGGGTGTCGAGGCGGTCGGGTGACAGGGCGCGGAGCGTGGTCCAGAGGCGCCGGAGGGTGGCTTGGTAGGTGGCTCCATCCGCCGAGACGTGGGCGCGGGCGAGGTCGTCGCGGCCGTCGTGATCGAAGTCGGCGGCCAGGTAACCCACCGGCGCCAGGTACGCAGGCTCGTCCAGGTCGACGGTGCGATCGTCCAGCGTCAGGCGGGTGGTGTCGTCCTCGCCGGTGTCGGCCACCAGCGCGAAGCGGCCGCCCAGGTCAATGCGCGCGAAGCCGTGGGTGCAGCCGGCGTGGGGCAGCACCTCGACGGCGTCGAAGGCGCCGGCGCCGTCGTAGTCGGTCAGCAGGGCGATGTCGCCGCCGCAGGTGGCGGCCAGCGCGAGCTGCCCGTCGCGGTCCAGATCGATGAACGCGAGGCGGTCGCGCCCGCGGTCGGCGTAGTCGGCGCAACGCGCCGGCGGCGCCTGACAGCCGTCGGGCAGGCCGACGGGCAGGTCGACGGTGCGCGCGACGGTCAGATCGGCTTCGAGCACCAGCAGGGTGCGCCCGTCGCGCTCGGCGACGATCAGCTCGGGCGCGCCGTCGCCGTCGAGATCGCCGCTGAGCGCGGCGATGGGCACGAAGCCCGGCGTGAGGATCGGCTCACCCGGCTCGAGATCGCCATCGCCGTCGTTGTGCAGCGGCACGAGGCCGGGCAGGTCGCGATCGAGCACCACCAGGTCGGGGGCGCCGTCGCCGTCCAGATCGTGGGGCTCGATCCCCCAGGGGTAGGCGCCGACCGCGAGATCGACGCGGGGCTCGCCGAAGGCGCGGCGGCCCAGGCCGCGAAGCACCTGCACGGCGCTGTCGGCGGGGCCGGGTACGGCGACCAGGACGTCCTGCGTGCCGTCGAGCTCGAGGTCGGCCACCACCAGCGAGGGCGCGTCGGCGGCGCCCGGGACCGCGAGCGGCCGGGCGGCATCCAGGCCGCCCGCGCCGTCGCCGGGGTAGACCACCACGCCGGGGCCGGCGTAGGCGGCGACGACGTCGGCGCGGCCGTCGCCGGTGACGTCGGCGATCTCGAGGCGGGTGACGCAGCCGGGCGCGGGCCGGTCGGCGCCGGCGACCAGCGTACCGTCGCCCACGCCGCGCCAGACGGTCACCCCGTCGCAGTCGCCGACGACGACGTCGGGCAGCGTGTCGGCGTCCAGGTCGCCGTGCGCCAGCGCGCCGGCGGGCGCGG
This sequence comes from bacterium, assembly GCA_030426945.1. GTDB lineage: Bacteria > Myxococcota_A > Bradymonadia > UBA7976 > UBA1532 > JACKDN01. The sequence continues at coordinate 5,077 of JAUHXL010000074.1, read as the reverse complement.
TCGGGGCGCGCCAGGGCGCGTGGAAGGGCTCGAGGCCGACGCCGCGGTCGCCGGTGCCCCGCCACACGCGCAGGCCGCCCGCCGCCTCGAGCGCGACCAGATCGCGGCGCCCGTCCCGATCGAGGTCGACCAGCGCGAGGGCACCCATCCCGGGCAGGTCGTCGCCCACCCGGACGGCCGCGCGCAGGTTGCCGTCGCCCAGCCCGTGGCGCACCACCAGCCGGCCGTCGGCGGTGGACGCGACGACGTCCACGGCGCCGTCGTGATCCAGATCGGCGACGGCCAGGCCGGCGAGGCCTGGGGCGCCGGTGATCACGGGCGGCACCTGCCACGACACCGGCGGGGCGAAGGTGCCGTCGCCCCGGCCCAGCCGGATGACGATCTGCCCCATCACGTCGGCGCCCGCCGTCAGCAAGTCGGCGTGCCCGTCCCCGTTCAGATCGGCCACCCGGACGCGCCCGGGGCAGCGCCCGACGGCGGCCTGATCGCCCGCCGCGAAGCTGCCGTCGGGCTGCTGCAGCAGCACGGCCACCGCGTCGGCCCCGCAGACGGCGGCGACCACGTCCAGGCGGCCGTCCTCGTCGAGGTCGGTCACCGCGAGGTCCGCGACGTCGCGCGCCACCGAGGCCAGGGGGGCTGCGGGCGCGAAGCGGCCATCGCTGCGCCGCGTCACCGCGCGGACGATGGAGCGCGGCTGCGGGCCGTCGGCGTCGAGGGGCCCGGCCAGGAACATCTGAACGCTCGACGGCGGCGCGAGGCCGCCGGCCGAGGCGGGGCGAAGCTGGTAGATGCCGCGCGGCAGGAGGTCGACGCCCGTGCGGATGTTCGCGGGATCGCTTCCCCCGTAGCGCTGGTGCACCGAGAACAGGTCGCCGCCCCACCAGGCGAGGCCGCCCGTGGCGCGCTGCTCGATGTCGAGCTGGTAGGGCAGCGCCAGGCCCTGGTCGGCGGTGACCGGCGGGGCGTGGGCGCTGAGGGCGCCGGCGCACAGGCCTTCGATCATGCACCCGTGCTCGAGCGCGCCCAGGCCGAAGCGGGCCGGCGCTTCGCCGCCGCCGGGCCCAGGGTTGATCGCGACGATCTGCTGGGCGGCCACCGGCAGATCGGGGAAGCCGTCGGTGTCGAAGGTCAGGTGGAAGCGGCGCGTCGGCTGCCCCGCGCAGGCGCCGTCGACGGGGGTGGGCAGCTCGACGGTCGGCAGGCCCTCGGTCGGTCGGCCGATGCTGCCGCCGAGGCGGAAGCGCACGTTGTCGGCGACGCGGCAGGCCGTGACGGCGACCTCGATGGTCTCCGGCAGCACCGGGGGCAGCAGATCGGTGTCTTCCTCGGGGCCCAGGGTGAAGAGCGACAGCAGCTCGGGGCGGGACAGATCGACGACGATGGCGCCGCGCGGCTGGGTCTCGGCGATGCGCGGCACCGGGCTGACGACGTCGAGGAAGCGCGCCTCGGACTGGCCGTCGCCGCTGACCGGGGCCGGGGTGACGAGGCGCACGGGGTAGGTGCCGGCGTTGCGCAGCAGGCGCTCGTCGGCGGCCAGCCGCACGAAGCAGGTGCGGGCGCAGCGGGCGGCGCAGGTGGCGCCGGCGGGATCGGCGGGCTCGCCCTCGCCGGGGGCGCAGCCGCCGTCGGCGTCGGCCGTGCAGTCCGTCGCGTCGCCCTCGACCAGGCAGGGGAACACCTCGTCGCCGATGCGCGCGGCGGTGTCGGCGGCGATGCCGCGGCCGACCAGGCGCAGGCCCAGGCCGCCACCGACCGTGTCGGGCAGGGGATCGGCCTCGAGGCGGGCGAGGTCGAGCACGTCGACCTCGGCGGGCGCCACCGCGTCGAGGACGGGGGCGGGCCGCGCGACGTACTCGCCGAGCGTCAGCGCGACGACGCCGTCGGTGCAGTTGCACGCGTCGTCGCACACCTGCCAGCACACGCGCTTCGGGCCCTCGGGGGCGTCCAGGGTGTGGGTCAGCGCGGTGGCGAAGGGCAGCCAGCGCGGCGAGTCCGGGCAGGCGGGCGCGTCGGCGCACTGGCCGCCGGCGTCGTTCCAGACGGCCAGCCGATCGCCCTCGCCCTCGAGGGTGACCGGCACGGTCAGGTCGTGCACGACGGCCTGCCCGCCGGCCACCTGGACCCGGCGCACCACCGGCGCCTCGCGGTCGAGCAGCACCTCGGCCACCCGCACGGCGCTGACCACCGCGCCGATCGACTCGGGATCGGTCAGGTGCTCGGCGTTGGCGAGTTGGAAGCGCAGGGTGTGCGGACCGTCGTCGAGCGCCGCCAGGTCCAGCGTCGCCGCCTCGGGCAGCGCGGCGAAGGGCAGGTCGTCCGGCGGCTCGAGGGCGTCGGCCCACCAGCGCAGGTGCAGCAGGTCGGCGTCGCCGGTGATCGCGGCGGTGACGTCGCCGCCGCCGAGGGTGGTGGGCAGGTCGATCGCGGCGGTCACCGGGCGCAGCGCCACCGGCTGGTCGACCGTGGCGTCGGCGGCGACGACGACGTCCGCCCAGGCCGGCGCGCGCGCGCCGTCGGCGCGGGCGGTGACGCGGTAGGGGCCCACGGGCAGGTCGGCCAGGGCGAAGCGCGCGTCGGGCGCGGCGACCACCAGGTCGCGCGCGAAGCCGTCGGTGAGCGCGTCGCCCTCGACGCCGCGCACGCGGACGGTGGCCAGCGGCGCGCCGGCCAGGGCGACGGCGCCGGTCAGCCCGCCGCGCCGGGGCTGCAGCACCACGGGCCCCAGGTCGACGGGCTCGCCGGGCTGCAGGCGCACGGGCACGGTGAGATCGGCGTGGCGATCGAGGCCGACGGTCAGGCGGTAGGCGCCGGCCTGCGCGGTGGGGGTGAGGCGGAAGCGGCCGTCGGCGTCGGTGGTGCCCTGGTCGATGGGGCCGTCGGGCCCGGTCAGCGCGACCGCGGCGCCGGGGGCCGCAGCGGCGCCGCCGGTGGGGCGCAGGCGCTCGACGCGCCCGGTGATCGGGGTCGGCAGCAGGGCCAACGGCGGCAGGGCGGGCAGCAGCACGCTGCCCTCGACCACGACGTCGTCGACGCCGCCCGGGCGGTAGCCGGGGTGGGTGAAGGTCAGGTCGTGCGTGCCGGCGTTCAGCGGCAGGCGGAAGGCGCCGTCCGCGGCGGTGAAGGCGACGAAGCCGGTGCTGGCGGCCTGGACGCGCGTGCCGCCGTGGTCGCAGGCGCCGACGCACTCGAGCAGCACGCGGCCGCGCACCTCGGCGTCCACGCGCGGGGTGAGATCGAGCAGGCCCAGGTTCAGCGCCTCGCCGGGCGCCAGCGCGATGGGCGGCACGCGCGGCGGGTCGTAGCCGATCAGCTCGACCTGCAGCGCGTAGTCGCCGGCGGGCACGCCCTCGAACGCGAAGCGGCCGTCGACCAGCGGCGCCTCGACGCGCGGGGCCGCGCCGGCGTCGCCGACGTCGCGCAGGGTGAGCGTCAGGCGCTCGGCCAGCGCCGCGTCGAAGGGCAGCACCTCGCCGTCCGGGCCGCGCAGCGCCAGCGCGCCGTGCACCCGGCCGGCCTCGGCCGACAGCACGGCGTCCTCGACGGCGTGGGTGTCGCCCGCCGCCAGGGCGGGGGCGTCGATCTCGACCAGGCCGTAGCCGGCGCGCACGAAGCGCAGGGTGTAGCCGTCGAGGGGCGGCACGTCGAGCGACCAGGCGCCGCTGGGCGCGGTGGTCGTGCGCGCGGCCAGGCCGCGCACCTCGACGCCGATGTCGCCGTGGCCGCCGTCGCCCGCGCCCTCGAGGCGGGCCACGCCGCGCAGGGTGGCCGGCGCCGCCGCGCCGAGGACCAGCGCGCCGACCTCGACGGCGGCGCCGACGCCGACCTCGACCGACCGCTCGGGGGGCGGGCGCAGGGTGGGGTGGGCGACGCGCAGCGTCCAGGTGCCCGCGGGCACCTCGGCGAAGAGGAAGCGGCCCGCGTCGTCGGGCGCGGCGGTCCGCGGCTCGGCGTCGCCGTCGCGCGCCAGCGTGAGGGTGGTGGCGCGCAGGATCGCGGCGTCGTCCACGCCGGCGGGCAGCGCCACGGTGCCGCCGACGCGGCCGGGCAGGCCGACCAACACGACCTCGTCGGCGATCACCTCGTCGTCGGCCACGACCACCACGTCGAGCGACGCGGGCGCGTGGTCGGCCAGCGTGAAGCGCAGGGTGTGCGGGCCCGGCGTCGTCTCGATCCGGTAATCGCCTTCCGGCCCCGTGCGCGCGCCGTCGGGACGGCCCTCCACCTGCACGAAGATGCCGTCGTGGGCGTCGCCCCCCGCGCGCCGTGCGACGCCGCGCACGCCGCCGATCTGCGCGATCCGCAAAGGGATCTCGCCCACGTCGGTCGTCTCGGCCTCGACCACATCGACCTCGGGCACGCCGCCCGCGTAGCCGCGCAGGCGCACCTGCAGCCCGTAGGCGCCGGCGGGCACGGCCTCGAAGGCGAAGCGCCCGCCTTCGCCCAGGGGCGCCTGCAGCGGCGCTGCGCCCAGGAGCTCGACGTGGCCGCCGGCCAGCGCCGTCGCCGCGACGCCGGCGGGCAGCACGACGCGGCCGATCACCCGGCCGCCCGACGGCGCGGGCGCGTCCTCGACGTCGGGGTAGGACAGCGTGCAGCCGCCGAGCAGCAGCCCCAGCATCAGCAGCGACGCTCGGCGCATCAGGGCACCCCCGTGCAGTCGTCGGCGCAGACGCTCAGCTCGCCCACCAGCGGCACCGGGCAGGTCGTACACGCGACGCCGTCGCAGTCGGCGTCGCTGCGGCACAGCGTGTGCGCGCCGTCGTCGCAGGCGGCCGCGCAGGCGGCGCCTGTCGTCAGCGACGCGCAGCAGGTCAGGCCGCCGGGGCAGTCCTCGGGGCCGTCGCACTGGGCCGGCACTCTGAAGCCGCCGCAGTCGCGCAGGCAGGACGTGAACTGGCCCAGACAGCACGAGAAGCCCTCCCGGGTGTCGCAAAAGGTGGGCTCGGTCCCGTCCCACACGGGGCAGATCACGACGCCCGGATCGTCGGCGGTGATCGCCGGTCCTTCGGGATCCTCGCAGTCGGCGTCGCAGCGCGGCGTCACCGGGGTCGCCGCGCGCAGGAACAGGTCGAAGGGG
>JAUHXL010000073.1 GCA_030426945.1 bacterium | reverse complement strand
CGCCGTCGGCCAGGGCTTCAACGGTGGCCTGCAGGCGCTGCTCGAGAGCTTCGGCGGCGAGGTGGCCGGTGGCGCGCCCGCGCCCGCGCCCGCGGCGGCCCCCGCGCCCGCCCGCCCGGCGCCGGCCCCCGCGCCGGCGCCCGCCCCCGCCGCGCCCAAGGTGCGCCTGGGCAAGGTGACGCTCGACAAGCGCGGGGACAGCCAGAAGATCTCGCTGAAGAAGGGCCCCAGCGCGACCCCGATCCACATCAACCTCAACTGGGATCAGGGCAAGAAGTCGTGGTGGAAGGGGTCGACGAGCGCCGACCTCGACCTCGGCTGCATGTTCGAGACACAAGACGGCCTGCGCGGCGTCATCCAGCCGCTGGGCAACCGCTTCGGCTCGCGCCATCAGGAGCCCTACATCCTGCTCGACAAGGACGACCGCTCGGGCGCGTCGACCGACGGCGAGAACATGACCATCTACCGCCCGGATCTGATCAAGCGGGTGGTCGTGTTCGCGATGATCTACGAGGGCACGGCCAACTTCACCACCGTGAACGGCCGGGTGACGCTCAAGGACTCGGATGGCAACGAGATCACGGTGTTCTGCAACGCACCGGATTCGCGGCTGACCTTCTGCGCGGTGACGCTCATCGAGAACACCGGAACCGAAATCAAGTTCACGAAGGAGGAGCGGTACTTCCCGTCGCACAAAGAATGCGACGAGCATTACGGCTTCGGGTTTCGCTGGGTCGCCGGCTCCAAGTAGGGAGCGCGTGAAGGTGACCGAGATGCAGGCCGGCCAGCGGCTGCGGCTGGACGAGACGCAGAAGCTGGAGCTGGCCGTCGAGCGCGAGGGCCGCGACGTGGCCTTCCTGCGCAGCGCGCTGCTGCTGTTCAAGGGCAACCTCGGCGCGGCGGCGCCGGTGGACGTGGTCCACCCCGGCTCGCCCGCCGGCGCCCAGGGCGCGGTGGAGCTGGCGCCCGGCGGCCTGCGCTATCGCATCGACCTGACCAAGCTACGCGGCCAGGCGGATCGCGTGGTGCTGGTGATGTGGGTCGCCGAGGCCGAGCGCCAGCACGCGCGGGCGCTGTCGGACGCCGAGCGGATCGCGGCGACGCTCTTCGACAGCGGCAACGAGAAGATCGCGACGTTCGCGCCGGAGCCCGCGCGCTTCGGCCGTGAGGCGGCGGTCATCCACTGCGAGATCTACGAGAAGAGCGGCTGGCGCTTTCGGGCCGATGGCAGCGGCTTCCTCGGCGGCGTCTTGGCGATGGCCAGCCGCCTGGGCATGTCGCAGCAGGAGGCCAACGCCATCGACGGGCGCTCGGGCCCGATGCCCGCGCAGGCCGGCGGCGCTCAGGGGCCCACGCCGCGCGCCGACGTGCTGCCCGTCTACCTGCCCTCGCGCCACTCCGGCGGCCCCGAGCGCGCCGTCCCCAGCGGGCTGCTGGCGTCGGTGGCGCGCGTGCACGTCGTGTCGCACGACGGCCGGCAGTACACCGGCACCGCCTTCGCCATCACCCCGGGCGCCTGCATGGTCACCTGCGAGCACGTCGTCGCGGACGCCGCGCAGGTGTCCGTCGTCTTCCACGACGGCCAGAAGCCCCGCCCGTGCAGCGTCATCGCGACCGACGAGGGCCTCGACGTGGCGCTCATCCAGCCCCACGACGCCAACGGCACCGAGCACTGGCTCGACATCTCGGATCCCGAGGGCCCGGCCGAGCTCGGCACCGAGGTGGGCCTCTTGGGCTACCCGCTGGGGCACCTGGGCGAGGAGATCAACTACTCGCAGGGCATCATCAACAGCACGCGCAAATCGCGGGGCCTGCGGTTGTTTCAGATCGACGCGGGCGCCGCGCCCGGCTCGAGCGGCGGTCCGCTGTTCCGACGGTCGGACGGCGCCGTGCTGGGGGTGCTCGGCGGGGGCCTGCGTGGGGAGGCCATGGGCATGCACGTCAACCTGGCGATCTCGATCGACGCGCTCGCCGCGCTGGGCTGGGTCACCCGCTGACCACGCCGCATTGACGCGGCCGTCCGGGCTGCGCGACAACGGCCCCGGACGACGCAGGGGTGCTCCATGAAGGTGTTGGTGACGGGCGGCGCGGGCTTCATCGGCTCGCACCTGGTCGAGGCTCTCGTGGCTCGCGGCGACGAGGTCGTCGTCCTCGACGATCTTTCGACGGGCAAGCGCGCCAACCTGGCCGCCGTGGCGGGGCAGGTCGACCTGCAGGTGGGCTCGGTGGCCGATCGCGCGGCGGTCGACCGCGCGATCGCCGGCTGCGCCATCGCCTTCCACCAGGCCGCCGTGGCGTCGGTGCCGAAGACCATCGAGGCGCCCGTCGAGACGAACGCGGTGAACTTCGGCGGCACGCTCAACCTGCTCGAGGCGGCGCGCGCCGCGGGTACGCGCCGGGTGATCTTCGCCAGCTCGGCGGCGGTGTACGGCGACGAGGCCCCGCTGCCGGTGGCCGAGGACGCGCCGGTCGCGCCCCTGTCGCCCTACGCCATCGAGAAGCTGTGCGCCGAGCACTACGTGCGGGTGTGGGCGCCCCTGTTCGGCCTCGAGACCGTGGCGCTGCGCTACTTCAACGTCTTCGGGCCGCGCCAGGATCCCAAGAGCCCCTACTCCGGCGTGGTGAGCATCTTCGTCGACCGCATCCTGAAGGGCGAGGCGCCGACGATCTTCGGCGACGGCGAGCAGACGCGAGACTTCGTCGCGGTGGCCGACGTGGTGCGCGCCAACCTGGCCGCGGCGACGGTCGAGGCGCCGAAGGGCCTGGTGTGCAACGTCGCGCGGGGCGAGGCGACCTCGCTCAACCAGCTCTACGCCGCGCTGGCCGATCTGGCCGGCGGCGCGCCGCCTCCGCAGTACGGGCCGACACGCGCCGGCGACGTGCGCCACTCGCGCGCCGTCGTCGACCGCGCCCGCGACGCCCTCGGCTTCGTCGCCGAGACGCCCGTGCGCGACGGCCTCGCCGCCCTGCTCGACTGGGCGCGCTCGACCGCCGACTGAGCCGTCTTCACTCCAGGACGTCCGCCCCGCGCAGCGTGATCGTGAAGGCGTCCTCGAGGTCGCCGCGATCGCTGCGCAGCGAGACGGTCAGGCGCAGGGGCGTGTCGACCACCTCGCCCAGGCGCTCATAGGCCAACAGCCCACCCTCCTCGTCCTGCAGCACCAGGCGCGCCCGCGGGTACTCGCAGTAGGCGCCCTCGTCGCGGATGTGCAACAGCCAGCCCAGCGTGACGTGGTGGGCGACGCGCCAGTCGCCCTTGAACAGCGCCAGATCGACGTCCACGTCGTCGGGGTTCAACGGACCGTCGGCGCGGACGGAGACGGTGACGTGGTAGCCGCCCTGGAAGCCGGCCTCGAGGGGCAGCTCGAGCGGATCGAGGGGCGCGAAGTCCTCGCCCTGACCGAGGGTCAGCCGGGGTGACCCCTCACCGCACGGCGACGGGCCGGCGTCCGCGGGACCGAGCGGCGGCTCGTCGCCGTCGTCGCAGGCCCACGCGGCCAGGCCGACCAGCGCGGCCAGGGCGACCCGCTTCAATCGCCTGACGAGCTCGAGGAGGCGGCCGCGCCGGACGAACCGGAGGACGCCGGGCTGCTCGAGGCCGAGTCGCCGCTGCTGCCCCCGCCCCCCGAGCCGCCGCCGCTGCGATCGGCCCCGACGCTGCCCGACGCCCCATAGCCCTGCGCGTACCAGCCCCCGCCCTTCAGGTGGAAGGCGGTGCGCGACACCATCTTCTCCATCGCATCGGACGCCGCGCAGTGCTCACAGGCAGCGGGCGGCGGGTCGCTCATCTTCGCCCACACCTCGGTCAGCTCGCCGCAGGCGCGGCAACGGTACTGGTAGATCGGCATCGGTCGCTCCAGGCGGGTTTCGACGGGTCACCGAGTTAAGCACGGCGCGCCGGTTGTCAACGACCCCCACCGCCCGGGTCGGCTTGCGAGCCGTTGGTGACGGGCTCCGACCGGCTGTCAGCTATCAGATCTCAGCTCTCAGCCGGGCCCCGTACGCGGTGCCGAGCTCGGCACCGCGGCGCAAGATCGGCCCGCGGGGTTTCCGGGCAGACCGTCCCAACCATCGCGGCGAAGCTGACCGCTGACCGCCGAAAGCTGACAGCCCGGCCGGTCGGACGCGGCAGACGGTGGACCAACCAGTCTGATCCCCCCCAGCCGCCCCTCACCGCACAGAACTGGCCGCCGTCCGTGCCACCCCCTACACTGTGGGCGTTCTGCGAGTGACGAGGTGCAGGTGTCGATCGACTCGTCGAGTGAGCTGGTCGCCCTGACGGCGCCCATCAGCAAGACCCCGCAGCCCCAGATGCTGCCCGCGGGCGCGTACCGGGCCAACCTGTACGTCTACGATCCCTTCGGCCGCATCGACTGGTACGCCCTGGTGCCGCAGAGCTTCGTGGGCGGCCGCTACTTCACGCTGGGGCGCGGCGGCGACTGCGACATCAAGCTCAACGACGGCAGCGTCTCGACGCGCCACGCCTACATCGCCGCGGGCGTCGGCGAGCTGGTGCTGACCGACCTGCAGAGCACCAACGGCACGACGGTCAACGGGCAGCGGGTCGGCGAGGCCGTGCTGCGCCACGGCGACGTCATCCGCGTCGGCGCGACCGACATCCGCTTCCTCTACAGCTACAAGAACAGCCCGGTACACCTGGTGCTCGACTTCGTCGCCGGCATCAACGCGGGGCGCTCGGTGGCCACCTACGGCTCGTCGACCAACATCGGCCGGCTGAACTGCGCCATCAACCTGCCCGGCCAGAACGTCGCCGCGCAGCACGTGCGGGTGGACGCCTTCGGGCACGAGCTGCTCTTCGTCGTCAACCTGCACAAGAACAACGAGACCTGGCTGAACGGCGCGCCGCTGCAGGGCATCGCGACCGCCCGGCAGGGCGACGTCCTGCAGATCGGGGACCACCAGGTGGTGCTGCGCGTGGTGGACGACGACGCGCTGGCCGACGCCGTCCCGCAGGGCGACGGCACGCTGCTCCTGGGCACGGGCGTCGATGGGGCCGCGCCGGTGGCGCAGGTGGGCGCCGCCGATCTCGCCCGCCTCGAGGCGCACCTGCAGGATCTGCCCGCGCTGGCCGCGGCGATCGAGGACACGGCGGCCGACGGCGAGCCGCGGATGACCGAGCACATCGAGTCGCCCACGTCCCCCTCGGACCGCAGCCACGCGCCGGTGCCCCGGCCGGACGGCGAGGGCGCCTGGGGGCCGCCGCCCGCGGCGCCCGTGCGCGCGCCGACGCCCTCCGCGGCCGCGGGCCTCGAGAAGCTGGCCGAGGCGCCGCCGCCCCAACGCCGCCGCCGCCGCCGCCTCATGCGCTGGCTGATGGTGCCCGCCTTCGTCGGCGGCCTCGCGCTGGGCGCCGCGCTGGTGCCGGTGCCGCGGACGCTGACCCTGCAGGGCACGCTGGAGGCGGCGCAGGAGTCGCCCCTGCACCCGCCCGCCCGCGGCCGCATCGAGCACCTGTACTTCCGCCCCGGCGACACCGTGGTCGAGGGCGACGTCATCGCCCAGATCCTCGACCTGGGCGTGCAGGCCGAGTTCGACCGGCTGTCGGCGCGCGTGGCCGATCTGAAGGCGCGCACCGAGGAGCGCGTGCGCGTCGTGCCGGTCGGGCCTTCGGCGTCCACGCTGCGCGCGCTGCACGAAGCCGAGAGCGAACAGCGGGCCGCGGCCACCGCCGTCGCCGCGCTGACCGAGGCCTTCAACCGCCGCGAGGTGGCCTTCGACCTGCTCGAGGAGGCCCGCTCCAAGGAGCGGTCGCTGCGCGCCCGGGTGGACGATCTGCGCCAGCAGGTCGCCGCCGAACGCAACCGCACGCGCATCGAGCGCGAGGGGCCCCCGGACGCGGTCATCGACGAGCTGGCCGAGGCGGTGGCGCAGCGCGAGGCGCTCGAGCGCAAGCTGCGCGCGCAGCTGGTGGCCAAGGCGCCGGGCATCCTGGTCGAAGCCGGCCCCGAGGCCCCGCGCACCGGGATGACCGTGCAGCCGGCCGATCCGCTGTTCCGGGTGATCGACGGTCGGCGCCTGCTGCTGCGGCTTCGGGTGCCCGGCGCCCACCTCGGCGCGCTCGACGAGGCCGAGACGGGCCGGCTGGAGCCCGAGGGCCAGCCCGAGCGCGCCCGTGACGTGGCGCTGGCCCGCCCGGGCGCCGCCGCCGGCCCCGACGGCGCCTTCCCGCTGGTGACCGAGCTCGACAACGCCGACGCCATGCTGCGCCCCGGCCAGAAGGTGCGCGTCACCGTCGAGCTGCCCGACATCAGCGCCCTGCGCTGGCTGATGCAGAAGCTGACCGACTGAGCGCGACGCTCACACCAGGGCCTTGATCCCCGCCGCCACCAGCGCCGCCGTCACCATCCAGCGCACCAGCGGCGCGCCCTTCGCGATCGTCGCCCGCGCGCCCAGCGTGCTGCCCACCAGGCCCCCGACGGCCAGCAGCGCGCCGGCGCGCAGCTCCACCTGGCCGGCGCCGGCGAAGACGGCCACCACCACCACGGTGTAGACGCACACCAGCGCCACCTTCACCGCGTTCGCGCGCACGACGTCGAGGGAGAGCGCCCGGCACAGCACGAGCAGCATCGGGATGCCCACGCCGGCCTGGAACAGCCCGCCGTACAGGCCCACCGCGAAGAGCGCGGCGTGCCCGCCCACGCCCGGATCCCGCCCGATGTCGGTGGCCTCGGCGGGCGTCAGCCAGCGCGGCCGCGCGACCATCACCACGCCCAGCAGCAGGAAGACGAGGCCGAACAGGCGCTCGAGCGCGGGCGGCGCGATGCGGGTGGCCAGCGCCGCCCCCAGCACGGCGCCCGCCATCGTGCTGGCCAGCGCGCGGGCCGCCGGGCGCCAGGGGCGCACGCCGCGACGGTGGAAGGTGGTGGTCGCCGCGGCGCTCTGGAACAGCACGCCCACGCGGTTGGTGCCGTTGGCCACCCCCGCGTCCATGCCGGTCATCATCAGCAGCGGCAGGGTCAATGCCGAGCCCGCGCCGGCGATGGTGTTCACGAAGCCGGCCAGCGCGCCGCCGACGAGCAGCAGAAGGTCGAGCAGATCCAAGGGCCTCCGGGGGGTCGCCCGGCGGCAGCCGGCTCAGGCGAACACGTAGCGCATCATCAGGATCAGCGAAGCATACTGCCGCGCCGTGGTCACGCGCCCGTCGAGCCGCACGCCCGACACGACATCGATCTCCTCGTCGGTGATGTGCAGCGCCGCGCGCAGACCGTCGTCGCTGGTCAGCGCGACGAGGCCATCGGGCAGGTCGTCACGCAGGACGGTGTTGTCGTCGTCCACGTGCAGGAACTCGCGCACCTGCGGGTTGGCCGCCAGGTACAGCTCGCCGCGGTCGACCCCCAGCGCGTCGGCCACCTTGCGCACGGTGCGGTCGCTGGGCCGTCGCTCGCCCTTCTCGAGGTAGACGATGTAATTGGGTTGGCAGCCGATGCGCGAGGCCAGCTCGCTCTGCGTCAGCCTCAGCTCCTTGCGACGCCGGAGCACGATGTCGCCGAAGGTGCGGAACTGCTTCACGTTTCCCTCCCCTCCCTCTGGGCGGATCTCGCCCCGGGGCGCCGCGGGCGCCAGGCGGATCCGATCAGGTCAGCGGCGCGCCAGGTCGGTGGCTCGATGGGCCTCCGGCGCGGACCAGCGCACGGGCAGGAATATGTCAAACAGGGGATATAGAAACAAACCTCACCCCTGTTTGATGTTTAATTTTCTAGTGCTTATGCCGCACGACCGGTGGCGGCCCCCGGCGCCCGCGGGTGCCCGCGGGGCTCACTCGCTCGGCGCCCGCGGGGCCTCGAGGGACGGCTCCTCCACCAGCGGCCCAGGGCCCGCCTGCCGCCGGCTCGTGTCGAGCATGAACCAGCAGGCCGCCATCACGGCCACCGCGATGACCACGAACACCTCGACCGACAGGCGGAAACCGAAGGGCTGCGCCGCCGGGTGGAAGAAGCGCCCGCCGCTGCGCCGGCGCACGCGGCGCTGCACCTTGCGCAGGAAGTCGCGCGGCACCGGCTTGGGCCCCAGCTCGCCGAGCAGCGCGCGCCCGCCGCGCGCCTCGTCCAGCGCCCGGGCCAGCTCGGGATCCGCCTCGATGAGCGCGCGCACCTCGTCCTCGCCGACGCCGCCGTCGACCAGGTCGGTGAGGCGCGCCTCGCGAGCCTCGTCCGCGTGCATCATGGTTCACCCTCCAGCGCATCGTAGGCGCGGCGCAGCGCGGCGCGCGCCCGGTGCAGTCTCGACTTGACGGTGCCCTCGGGCAGCCCCGTCACCTCGACCACCTCAGCGTAGCTCAAGCCCTGGATGTCACGCAGGACCAGGAGGACGCGGTGATCCTCTTCGATGTCGAACAGGGCGCGCTGAACCCGGGTCTCGGCCCGCGCGCCGGCCAACGCCTCGTCCGGCCGCGGCATCGACTCGCTCATCGTCGTGCCCGCCCCGCCGTCCGCCCACGCGCCCTCCGGCACATCGTCGATGTTGGACTTGCGGCGGTGGTAGCGGCGGCCGAGGTACTTCAGCCGGTTCTTGCACAGGTTCACGGCGATTCGATACAGCCAGGTGCCGACCGCGCTGTCCCCGCGGAAGGACATGATCGCGCCGAAGGCCTTCACGAACACCTCCTGGGCGATGTCCTCGGCCTCGGCCGCGTTGCCCAGCATGCGATAGCAGACGTTGAAGACGCGGCCCTGGTGCGTCAGCACCAGCTCGTTGAAGGCCGCCTCCTCCCGGCGCTTCAGCCGCCGGATGAGCTTCTTCTCGTCCACGCGTTCGCCGCCTTCACCGGGCACCGGGCCCGCACCTCGCGGGCACCGCTCTTCGGCCGTTTCGACAACGACCGGCTCGCTTCGTTCCGGCGAAGCGTAGCCGGTGGGGGGCGCGCGGGGAAGGCGCGCCGCCGTGGGCGCGGTTGCAGACGACGGCGCGCGGCCGCGTGCCCCTGGTACGGCGCGCGGACGATCAGTACGATGCGAACCTACATAGAACCACCCCAGCCCACGGAGACACCATGGGCCTGTTCCTGACCCTGCTGCTGAGCCTGTTGACCGGCCCGCGCGTGCTGACCGACGCCGATCTGGCGCCCATGCCCCTGGGACCCAAGGGCGATCTGGCGCGCGAGCTGATGTCGCGCGGCAAGTTCGGCCCGGCGGCCGACGCGATCACCGCGACGACGCCCGAGGCGCGCTTCCTGCGCGGCGTGCTGCTCGAGGCCGCCAACCGGCACCTCGAGGCGGTGGGCGTGCTCGAGGGCGTGCCCGAGGCGCTGCCGCTGCTGGCGGGACACGCGCGCACGGTGCGGGCCGAGGCGCTGCTGGCGATGAAGCGCTACGCCGAGGCCGCCGCCGAGGCCGCCGTCGTACCGCTCGACGACGCTTACGGCAAGCAGGCGCGGCGGGTGCGCGCACGGGCGCTGCGCGACGCGGGCGACCTGAAGGGGGCCGCGGCGCTGTACGAGGCGATGACCAAGAGCAGCAGCCGGCATGACCGGGCCAACGGGCTGCTGGGGCTGGCGCGGGTGCGGCAGGCGCAGGGCGACACGAAGGCAGCCATCGAGCTGCTGCGCGCGCTGGACGTGAAGCACCCCGCCGACTGGACCGGCGCCGTGGCGCGCAAGGAGGCCGCGGCGCTGCTGAAGGCCGAGAAGAAGCTGCGCCCGCTGTGGGAGAAGCGCAGCCGCGAGGAGCAGCTGACGCGGGGCGAGCGGCTGAACGACCGGCACCGCAACGAGGCCGCCGTCGAGGCGCTGAAGCCGCTGAGCAAGGATCGCAAGCTCGACCGGGCGCAGCAGTGCCGGCAGCGGTACGCGCTGGGGCGGGCGCTGCGCAAGCTGCGGCGGTGGGAAGAGGCCCAGCCGGTGCTCGAGCAGGCGGTGAAGGTGTGCGACCGGGCCAAGCACGAGCTCGCGCCGCGCGCGCGCTACCTGGCCGGGCAGGCGGCCGAGCGGTTGGGCCACGAGGACAAGGCGGCGAAGCACTACGCGACGCAGATGAAGAAGTACGGCGACCACCGGCTGGCCGACGACGCCGGCTACTACATGGTGCTGCACCACCTGCAGGACGACGAGGATCTGAAGAAGGCCAAGGCGCTGGCGACGCGGCTGGTCAAGCAGTTCCCCGAGGGCGACATGGTGCCCGAGGCGCTGTTCAAGGTGGCCGTGCAGGCCATGCGGGACGGCGAGCCGAAGGTGGCGCGGGCGATGCTGTCGCTGGACGCGAAGCTGCCGCCGCGCGATCACATCCACCACGACGGCGGGCGCACGGAGTACTGGCTGGCGCGCCTGGATCACCAGGCCGGGGATCTGAAGAAGGCGACGGCGCGGTACCGCAGCGTGCTGGCGAGCCACCCGCTGAGCTGGTACGCGCTGATGGCCTACAGCCGCCTGCACGAGGTCGACGCGGAGGCCGCCGCGGCGGCCGCCACCGCGGCGCTGACCGCCGAGGGCTTCGGCCCGTCGCTGCCGGCGGCCGACGCGAAGACGTGGCAGATGACGCTGCCCGCCGACGTGGGCGGCGAGGCCTGGGAGCGTGCGCGGCTGTACGCGCGCCTGGGCATGGCCAAGGACGCGCGCCGCGCCCTGCGCGCGGCCGGCGCCAAGGGTGATCGGGGCGACCTGCTGTGGCTGGCCGCCTGGGTGCTGGACCGCGCCGGGGCGCACCTGTACAGCCACGACATCTTGCGGAGAAAGCTCTTTACGTACAGACACTTCGCCCCCGCCAACGGCACGCTCAAGCATTGGAACGTCGCCTTCCCCACGCCCTTCGGCCGGCTGATCGAGCAGGCGGCCAAGGACAGCGGCATCCCGCCCTACTTCATCTGGGGCATCATCCGAGAAGAGAGCGGCTTCAACGCCGGCATCGAGTCGTTTGCCAACGCCGTGGGCCTGATGCAGCTGATCGTGCCGACGGCCAAGCGCATGGCCACCGACGACGACGGCACCATCGACCGCAACACGCTGACCGACGCCGATCTGAACGTGAAGCTGGGCGCCCGCTACCTCGCGCACGTGCAGAACCACGCCGACGCCGTGCTGCCCCTGCTGCCGGCCGGGTACAACGCGGGGCACGGGGCGCTGAAGCGGTGGCTGAACGATCGGGGCGACCTGCCCCTGGACCTGTTCGTCGAGACGATCCCCTTCGAGGAGGCGCGCGGGTACACCAAGCGCGTGTCGTCGAGCTGGGCCACCTACTGGCACCTGTACGGGCGCGGCAAGGAGGATCCGCCGCTGCCCTACATCGGCCAGGACACGCGCCACTCGGTGGTGGTGGCAAAGGCGAAGAAGGCGGCCGAGGAGGCGAAGAAGGCGGCCGAGGTGGCCGCCGAGGTCGAGGTGGACGAGGACGCGCCGCCGCCCGGGGGCTGAGGCTCAGCGCGCGAGGCGCGCCGCGACCAACCGCAACACCTCGCGGCTGAAGCCCATCTCGGCGTGGCCCGCGCGCACCTCGACGTGCTCGACCCGGTTGTCGGGGTTGGGATCGAGGCAGGCCTGCCAGGCGACGACCGCGTCGGCGCGGCTGTAGAGGGCCAGCACCGGCACGGGCAGCACCTGGGCGTTGCGCCGGGCGACGCGCGCCTCGACGTGATCGAGATCGACGCCGCGCTCGCGATAGCGGTGGGCCACCATCGTGTACTTGGGGCCGCCGACGACGGGCGTGCCCATCGTGATGATCTGCGTGACGAGGTCGGGGCGGGCGCGGGCCGCCTCGCGGGCCAGCACGCCGCCCAGGCTCCAGCCGAGGAGGTGCACCGGCTCGCCTTCGGCGGCGGCCACCGCCTCGAGGCGGGCGACGACGGCCGGCAGCAGCCTCTCGACGTCGCCGCGGTTGCGCCCCTGGGCCCAGCCGTGGACGCGGTGGCCCAGCCGGCGCAGGGCCTGGCGCATCACCCAGGTGCTGCCGTCGCCGGTCATGAAGCCGGGCACCACCAGCACCGGCACGCCGCGGTCCGCGCGCAGACGGCGCGCGTCGGCGGCGAAGGCGGGCAGCGTGGCGACGCCGCGCAGCAGGCGCGCCACCTCCCCTGGGGCGTTCGGCGTGGGCGGGGCGATCGTCATCCAGGGTCCTCCGCGGGGCGCCCTTGGGGTATACCGGCGCAGTCCACGCTGCCACAACGAGGGTGCCATGCTGCAAGCCATCGACGAGAACCTCTGGGGCGTCGAGCACGATCTGTTCATGCCTGGGGGCATCCACTTCCGCACGCGCATGACCGTCGCGCGCCTGCCCGATGGCGGGCTGTGGCTGCACGCGCCGGTGCCCATCGACGACGCGCTGGCCGCTCAGCTCGCCGAGCTGGGCCCGGTGAAGCACATCGTCGCGCCCAACAAGGTGCACCACCTCTACTTCGGACCGGCGGCCGAGCGGTACCCCGAGGCCGAGACCTGGGGCGCGCCGGGGCTGGCGAAGAAGCGCAGCGATCTGACCTTCGGCCACGTGCTGACCGACGGCGATCCGCCCCCCTGGCGCGAGACGCTGCAGCCGCGCTTCATCGGCGGCATCCCCTTCGTGCACGAGACGGTGTTCTTCCATCAGCCGACCGGCACGCTGATCCTCACCGACCTGTTCTTCCACATCTGCGAGTCGGCCAACCGGCGAAGCCGCTGGTTCTTCAAGCTGCTGGGGGTGTTCGGGCGCGCCGGCCAGAGCCCGATGGTGCGCTGGTCGACCAAGGACAAGGCGGCCGCCGGCGCGGCGCTGCGCGGCGTGCTGGGCTGGGACATCAAGCGCGCGGTGCCCGCGCACGGGGCGCCGCTCGAGGGGCCGGAGCTGAACAAGCGCCTCGAGGGGCTGTGGAGCTGGCACCTGAGCGCCGCGCCGGCCCTGCCCCCCGGCTGAACCGATGCACGAGAACCACCAGGCCGAGCAGTACTTCTTCGACGACGCGACGCTCGACGCGCTGGCCGCGCGCGTGCAACTGGCCCAGCAGCCCGCGCTCGTGTGTACGCCCCTGCTGGGCCGGCGCCTGTGGGACGCGCATCGGCGCGCGGTGGCTGTGCTCGACGTCGACCGGCGGTTCGCGGATCTGCCCGGGTTCGTCGAGTACGACCTGCACCGGCCGCGGCCCCTGGATCCGAAGCCGGACCTGATCGTCTGTGATCCGCCCTTCTTCAACATCTCGCTGAGCCGGCTGTTCAAGGCGCTGCGCGTGCTGGCGCACCACGACGTGACGACGCCGCTGATGGTGTTCTACCTGCGGCGGCGCGCGACGGCGGTCGAGGGGACGTTCGCGCCCTTCGGTCTGCGGGCGACCGACCTGCGCGCGGGCTACCGGACGGTGCAGGACACGGGGCCGGGCGAGCGCAACGAGATCGTGGCGTTCGCCAACTGCGCGGTGCGCTGAAGCGGGGGCAGCGGACCCCGCGCAGCCGTGATCAGGTGCGAACCCGCGCCTCAGCCAGGCGGCCGGTGATAGCGGTAGGTGGCGAAGTCGTGATCACGGTAGGTCACGGTCGCGCCCTCACGGGAGTCGGGCCGGCCGCCCAGCCGCGCGGAGAGGCGGAGCGCCCGGGCGTTGTTCGGATCCATGTAGCTCACGAGCGTCTCGAGTTCGGTGGCCCGCCAGGCCCAGTCGAGCATGGCGCGCCCCGCCTCGAAGGCGACGCCGCGGCCCTCGGCGGCGGCGGTGAGCAGCCAGCCCAGCTCGGGCTCGGCGTCGCCGAACTCGTGGTGCACCAGCACGGTGCCCAGATAGTCCCGGGCGCCGCGGGTGCGGATGCTGAGGGCGCCGTAGCCCCGCCAGATCCAGCCGGCGGCCATCTGCGCGAAGTCGAGCCACGCCTCTTCGCGGCTGAAGGGGCCGCCGACGCCGAGGCCGCGCTCGGTGGTGACGATGGAGGCGTAGCCGTCGAAGTCCGCCTCGACCGGGGCGCCGAGCGTGAGGCGCTCGGTGTGCAGGGTGGGGATGCGGACGAGGGTGGGCATGGTCAGCTCTCCGCCTCGGATCGGGCGCTCGGGGCGCGACGACGTCACGGTCGTGGTCATCGGCCGCCGCTGTCAACGCGCAGGTGCGTCCGACGGGTTCGGCGGGCGCGGGGCCGCCGGGCCGCGGGGCCGCCGAGCCGCCGGGCCGCCGGGCCGCCGGGCCGCCGGGCCGCCGGGCCGCCGGGCCGTGGTCGGGTGTCGTTTTCGTGCAACACGGCCCCGTCTTGTCCGATACCCCTCAACGGGTGGGTGGGGGTTCGGGATGGCGGCGCCGCCCGCGGCGCCGCCCGCGTCACAGCGGCCGCGTCAGCAGCTCCAGCCCCTGCACGTTGGGGCTCTGCGTGTTGTCGTAGAAGAAGTGCTGGATCCACACCGCGGGCCCCACCACGTGCGCCTTGGCGTAGAAGCCGAACGCGCCGCGGTAGGTGGCCTCCTCGCCCCGGATGACCGACCACGTCCAGCTGCCCTCGCCCTCGGGGCCGGCGTCGAGCCGCCGCGCCAGCACCAGATCCTGGCTGGTGGCGTCCTGGTAGACGATCAGCGGCTGACCGTTGGTGTCGAGCCGGACGCTGCAGTCCTCGCCGACGACGTGCACGCTGTGCTCGCGGTCGTCGAAGCCCACCCGCACGCCATCGTCGACCCACTCCCACCGCCCCAGCTCCGGCGACAGGTAGTACAGCGAGTCGGTCAGCCCGTCCTGCAGGCACAGGTGGCTGTTGCCCTCGGCGTCGATGACCAGGTCGACGTTGGTGCCCATGTCACGGTCGCGCTCCGGATGGCCCCAGCCGCCCAGCTGCTCGGGCGCGCTGAAGCCGGCGTCCTCGAGCCGGCTCCACCAAAGGCTGGCGTTCGTCCGGTCGTACCAGGCCACCACCGGGTTGCCGGCGCCGTCGCGCGTCTGGCTGGTGTGCAGCCCGGTGCCCTCGGGGTAGCTGCCCGTCTCGGGATCCCGCGCCGGCAAGGCGACGCTCTGCAGCACGAAGGGCGCGTTCCAGTCGCCGGGCGCGGCGGGCGCCGCGTTCTTGGCCAGCACATAGCGGACCTGGCTGACGAAGCCCTCGCCCTCCTCGAGGCTCTCCACGCGGTACGCGATGCCCGGCACCCCCCGCGCGTCTACGCTGATGCTGGTCCAGCGCCCCGCGCCGCCGGCGTCGTCGAGCGTGATCGTCGTCCAGGTGTGGCCACCGTCGCCGTCCTTGGCCCCGTACGCGTACTTCAGCGCCTGGTTGTCGACGTCCTGGTAGGCGATGTGCAACGACCCGTCCGCCCCGGCCGCGATGCTGGTGTAGCGCCCGACGTCCTCGCCGCGATCCTTGATCCCGCCGCGCGGGCCGCTGGGCGCGCCCTCGATGTCGCCGTCGGCCGGCACGCCATCCACCCACGTGTACTCGAACCCGTCGACGCCGTCGTTGCGCGCCACCACCAGATCGCCGTTCGTGTCGTCGTAGGCGCTCGACCAGGCCACGCCGTCCACCACCACGAAGTCGCTGAAGCGCCCGATCTTGCCCAACGGCAGCGGATCGATCTCGACGCAGCCGCACTCGACGTCGGCGCGCACGCAGCGCTCCTCGTCCACCCGCCCCTCCTGCGTCACCGCCAGCTCGAACCCCGGCCCGCAGCTCATCGCCTCGCAGGCGGGCGGCGCCGTCTCGCAGGCGTTGCGCGCGAGGCAGCAGTACTCCCCCTCGCCGCACCCGCCGGCGCAGAAGGGCTCGCACTCACAGACGCCCTGGTTGTTGCAGACGGCGTTGCCGCTCTCGCAGGTCATCGCGTCGCACAGCGTGGCGTCGTCGAGGCAGGTGACCAGCACGCACACGCCGTCGCTCTGGCGGCACACCTGGTTGGGCGCGCAGGCCTGGTCGCCATCGCAGCCCCCGCCCGGCATGGCGTCGGGCCTGCCCGCGTCGGTGGCGCCGCCGTTGCCGTCGTCGCTCTTGGCGCTGTCCGCGCAGGCGACCAGGGCGAGCGCCGCCAGCGCCATCAGCGTCAGTTTCAGCCCGCGGCCGCCGCGGCGGCGCCCGAGGCCCAGCAGCAGCAGCGGCAGCGCGGCCCACCACAGGGGCGCCGGCGCCTGCCCGCGGCCCACGTCGCAGCCACCGCAGCCCCCGCCGCCGCCCTCGGCGTCGGGCGGCAGCCGCCCGATGAGCTCGTCGGTGCGCACGTCCAGCGCCGCCGTCGCCACGTTGCCCACCTCGTCGAGCGCCTGCACCTCTACGCGCGCCGCGTCGCCGAGCGCCACCGTCCGCCCGTCCAGGTCCCGCCACTCGCCCCCATCGAACCGCACCTGCAGCCGCAGCGCCGCGTCGGGGCTCACCAGATCGCTCACCGCCACCTCGGCCACCGTTCCCGCCTGCACCACCGTCAGCTCGGGCGGCAGCGCGTCGATGATCACCTCGGCCTCGGCCGGCGTCAGGTCGAGCGTCCGGTAGTCGTCCGCCCGCCGCGCCTGCACCTGGATCCGGTGCCGTCCCTGCAGGAACAGCGCGGGGCTGCGGATGTCGATCTCCCGCGCCTTCGTGAACAGGCTCCACGAGTGATCATCCACCCGCCACGCGTACTCCATCTCGGCCCCGTCGTCGGTGCCGTCCCAGGCGTCCATCGCCACCTTGACGAAGGGCCGCCGCCAGGCGCGCGGCGCGTCGGCGATCATCTGCTCGGCAGGCGGCGTGTAGACGTCCAGCACCTCGAAGTCGGTGTCGACGCTGAAGCCCGCGCCCTCGCCCGTGCCATCGGTGGGCGCGCGGCGCAGGTTCGCGAAGAGACCGATGGCCGTGTTGCCATCGATGCCGGTCAGCGCGTGATCCTGCACGTTCAGCTGATAGCCGATGATGTCGGGCAGCGTGATCGGGTCGGTCAGGCTCTCGGTGGCCAGGTTCAGCGCGCCGCCGAGCAGCGAGGGCAGCAGCGCCAGCAGACCGTTCACGTTGCCGCCGACGATCTCGGCGTTGACACCCTCGAGGTTGCGCAGCGCGCCCGACAGGTCGCCCAGGATGATGCGCACCCCGTTGTCGGGCGTGAACGCCGCGCCGATCGGCACGACCACGTCGGCCTTCAGCGTGAAAGCGCGCACCCAGCGGTCGTTGATGTACGCGTGGAAGTCCAGGTGAAGGTTCGGGATCTCCAGCGTGATCAGCGGATCGTCCAGCACCAGCTGCCCCTCGTCGTCGGGGTCCGGCATGGTGGTGTTCGCGCCGATGGTCGCGATGGGCACCTCCTGCGGCGACAGCGTGATGGCCAGCGCGGGGTTGCGCCCCTCGAGCAGCGCGCGCAGGCCCGGCACCGCCGCGCCGATGATGTTCGCGTTCAGCGCGTCGATGGTCTCGCTGGTGATGGCCAGGCACAGGGTGCCGCTGTTGAAGACGGCCCAGAACGCGTGATCGAGGATGGTCTGCGTGATCCCGATGCCCACCTCGTAGTCGCGCCCGAGGGGATCGACGTTGCCGCGCAGCGACTCGAGCCGCGGCGGCTCGATCTGCGGATCCGGGCGCGGGCGCCGCGGTACGCAGCGGTTCTTCTCGCTGTCGGCGCCGGCGATGACCCCCACGGACAGGCCGCCGCCGGCCACCTCGACGTAGCTGCCCGGCGTCGCCAGGTAGCGCAGCTGCGCCTCGAGCCCCGGCGAGAAGCCCGCGAGCAGATCGCCCAGATCGAACTGCCCCTCGATGCCCAACGGCGCCGGCACGCACGCGCCCTCGAGCATGCAGCGACCGCCCTCGCAGCGGCTGCCGCCCTCGACCGGGCAGTCCGCGTCGTCCTCGCAGCTGCGGCAGGTGAAGTCCTCGACGAAGCCCGACACCAGGTCGATGATCGGCCCCTCGACCAGCCCGCCGAGGGCGTCGAGCAGGAAGTCGCCGATGAACGGGAAGTTGATGACCGCATCGATGGCGTCGCAGAGGAAGCTCAGCCCGCCGCCGTTGCCCATCAGCCGGATGTCGAGATCGCTGAGCATGTAGTTGGGATCAGCGAGCGTGAAGGTCAGATCGCGCGTGGGGTCCGGCGTCGACAGCACCAGGTCGATGCCCACCGGGAAGCCCGGCCCGTCGATCGCCAGGCTGCAGTCCACCACCGGGGTCGCCCGGATGTCGAAGCGGGCCGACAGCTGCTCGAAGGTGACGGTGGCGCGCAGGCGGTTCGGCTCGACGGCCTGCAGGTCGACGCCGCCGATGCCGATGCCGATGTTGCAGCCGTTCGCGCCGCTGCCGTCGGCGCACATCTCGGCTTGGCAGTAGCCCCACTGCACCAGCCCGACGATGTCGCCGCCGTCACCCGGCAGGCAGAAGTTCAGGCCCTCTTGGGGCAGCACCTCGGCGAGGATGGGCTCGAGGTTCTGCTCGAGGAAGGTCAGCCCGCTCGACGTCAGGCGCACCTGCACTGCGCTGTGCACGCGATCCTTGTCGGGGAACGGCTCGCCCTCCTGGTCGCAGCCCGAGCAGCCCGACGACTGCCCGCAGGCCACCAGCGTCATCAGAACGAACACCGAGCGCAGGTACACCACCCACGCCCGCCCCTTGCCGGCACGCTGTCGCATCTGAGGCCTCCCCACCGAGTGCATCAACGTAGGGCGCCGCGCCAGCGGCGGTCAAGCAAGCGGTAGACCACGGGCGCGCCCGCGCGAAGTTGCCGCACGGCCCCGGCACCCATACAATCGCGCGCACCGGCTCACCCCGCTCACGACGGCGGATCACGCGTGCAAGAAGGCTCTCAGTTCGGCCCCTACCTGATCCTGAAGCGGATCGCCTATGGCGGCATGGCCGAGATCCACCTCGCGAAGACCACCGGCATCGGTGGCTTCGAGAAGCTGCTCGCGCTGAAGGTGATCCATCCGAAGTTCTCGGAGGATCAAGAGTTCATCGACATGCTGATCGACGAGGCGAAGATCGCCGTTCAGCTGTCGCACGTGAACGTCGGCCAGATCTTCGACCTCGGGCGCATCGAAGACACCTACTACATCGCGATGGAGTTCATCGACGGCAAGGACCTCTACCAGCTGCTGGTCCGCTGCTCGGAGCTCGACATCGACATCCCCTTCGACGTCATCGCCTACATCGGGCTCGAGACGGCGGCCGGGCTGCAGTACGCGCACACGAAGTCGGACAATTACGGGCGCCCGCTGAACCTGATCCACCGCGACATCAGCCCGCAGAACGTCCTCATCTCGTACGACGGCGAGGTGAAGATCGTCGACTTCGGCATCGCCAAGGCCAGCCAGCGCAGCCGCGAGACCGAGAGCGGGGTCATCAAGGGCAAGTTCTTCTACATGTCGCCCGAGCAGGCCTGGGGCGACCAGATCGACGCGCGCACGGACATCTTCAGCACCGGCATCTGCCTGTACGAGATGATCACCGGCGAGATGCTCTACAACGAGGAGAAGGCCCTCGTCCTGCTCGACCGGGTGCGCAAGGCCGAGATCCCGCCGATGCGCAAGAAGCGGCCGGACCTGCCGCCCGCCCTCGAGCAGGTGGTGCTCAAGGCGCTCGCCCGGGAGCGGGAGCACCGCTACGCTTCGGCCGGCGCCCTGCAAGGCGCGCTGTCGGGCTTCCTGTACGGCAACTGGCCCAGCTTCAGCCGCCGCCGCGTCGCCGAGTTCATGCTGCAGGTCTTCGGCGATCAGCGCTTCGTGCTGCCCCTGCCGCCCACGCGCACCGAGGACAAGAGCGGCCTGATGGCGGTCGCCGACTTCGATCCGATGGCGGGCAAGTCGGTCATCTTCGATCTGCGCAGCCTGGATCAGACGCCGGCCGCCAGCCCGCAGGCCCAGCGCGGGCCGGCCCCGCGCCCGGCGGCCCCCGCGCCGCCCCCCGCTGTCGCCGACTTCGACGACGAGGATCGCACGGTGGCCGGCGCGATCGAGGCCCCCCCGCCGCCGCGCGTCGTCGCCGTCCACGACGACGACGACGAGGAGGAGGAAGAGGAGCGGACGATCACCGAGGCAGTCTGGGCCGCCGCGGGGGGCGATCTGCTGGCGCCCGTCGAGGAGGAGGACGAGGATCGCACCGCCGTCATCGACATGGACGCAGTGCGCATGGCGACCGAGGAGGCGGCGATCACGCCGCCGCCGGAGCCGGAGCAGCCGACCTCGCTGTTCTCGCGCAGCGGCGCCCAGCCGGAGCGACTGAACCGTCCGGTGCAGCCCGCGGCGGGGCCCAGCGCGCCGCCGCGCCCGGTCTCGGCCCCGCCCAAGCCGCCGCCGCCGCAGCCCGCCGCGCCGCCGGGGCCGACGCCCTTCTCGCCGCCGGCGCCGGCGCCCCGC
>JAUHXL010000639.1 GCA_030426945.1 bacterium | reverse complement strand
GGCCTCGCGGGGCGTTGCAGCGAGGCCATCACCACGGCCCTGCGCGACGGCCTGCCGCGCTCCGTGTTCGAGGGGCCGCCAGATGGTTGAAGGGGGGGCGGGCCCCGGTCCATCATGCGGCGATGGTTTGGTGGCCATTCCGCAAGAAGGGGCCCGCGTGGCTCGACGCGGCGGCGAGCGCGCGCGTGGTCGAGGCGATCGGCGAGGCCGAGCGCGACAACCGCGGCGAGGTGCGGGTGCATCTCGAGGCCCGCTGCCGCTTCGATCCGGTCGAGCGCGCGCACGACGTCTTCGGGGATCTCGAGATGTACGAGACCGCCGAGGGTACCGGCGTGCTGCTGTACCTGTCGGTCGAGGATCGCCGCGTGGCGGTCTTCTCGGGGCCCGGCATCCCCGGCACCACCGATCCCGCGTTCTGGCAGCCGGCGGTCGAGGCCGCGCGCGAGGGGCTGCGCGAAGGCGCGCTGGCCGACGGGCTGGTGGCGGCGCTCGGCGCCATCGGCGGCATCCTGCGGGCGACGGTGCCGGGCGAGGCGCCCGAAGGCAACCAGCGGCCCGACACGATCAGCTTCGGGTGAAGGTCAGCGCCGCGGATCCGCTGCCCTGGGTCATCGCGGGTGCGCTGGCGGTCGGCTTGGGCGTCGTCGGTCTGGCGCGGCTGCGGCCCGGGACCGAGGCGGCGCTGGCCGAGGGGCACGAGACGCTGGCCTGCCAGGTGGACGTGGGGCGGGGCGCGCGGCGCCAGCTCGCCTGGCAGGCCGACCGGTTGGCGCGGCGCCTCGGCCCGGCGGCGGTGGCCTTCGAGGAGGGCGATCCGCCGGGCATCCGCGTGCGGGGCGTCGCCGATCTGGGCGCGCTGCGGGCCCCGGACCTGCTGGGGCCGGGCTTCCTGCCGCCGATCGAGGGGCCGGAGGGCGCGCTCTTCCGCGCCTCGCCGGATCTGCTGGTGGCCCTGCAGAAGCGGGCGTTCAACCGCAGCGCCGACGTCGTGCGCGACCGCCTCGCGCGGCTGCCGGCCGGGCGCGCGGCCATCCACTTCCCGCGCCACGACCGGCTGGACGTGGCGGTCACGCTGGACGCCGACGCGGGCTGGGTGCAGGCGCTGGTGTTCAGCGCCGGCGCCCTCGAGGTGCGCCTGGCGGTGCCGCGGGACGCCGGGTTGGCGGTCGTGCCGCCGGACGCGGTGCGGGGCGCGAGGGCGCAGGGGTCGATCGTCGCGGTGGAGCTCGACGCCGCGGCCGCGTCGCGGGTGGCGCGGGCCGTGGCCGACGCCCGGCCCCTGGCGGTGACGGTGGACGGCGAGGTGCAGGGGCTGGCCGAGCCGCCGTGGACCGAAGCGGCGGGCCTGCGGGTGGTGCCCCAGGGCCGCTTCGCCGGGCAGGCGGCGCAGCTGGCGGCGTTGCTCTCGGCCGGGCCGCTGCCGGCCCCCGTCCTGCCCGTGCGCGCGGCCCCGTAGCGGCGCACGCGCGGGCCGGTGTACAACGCCCCATCACGACCTCTGGAGGCACGGCATGCACCGGCCGCCCGATCCGCGTGGCGTCTTCTGCAACCGGACGCTGAACCTGCGGGGCATCAAGGCCATCGGCTACGACATGGACTACACCCTCGTGCACTATCGCATGGAGGGGTGGGAGCAGCGGGCCTACGACTACATCAAGCAGGGCCTGCTCGCGCAGGGCTGGCCGGTGGGGGATCTGACCTTCGATCCCGATCTCGCGGCGCGCGGCCTGATGATCGATCTCGAGCTGGGCAACCTGGTGAAGGCCAACCGCTTCGGCTACGTGAAGCGCGCGGCCCACGGCACCTCGCCCCTGACCTGGGAGGCCCAGCGCCGCGCCTACTCGCGGACGCTGGTCGATCTGCGGCAGGACCGCTGGGTGTTCCTCAACACGCTGTTCAGCATCTCGGAGGCCTGCTTCTTCAGCCAGCTGGTGGAGCTGTACGACGCGGGCGAGTTCAAGGCGGCCTACACCTATCGCGACCTGTACAAGATCGTGCGGCGCACGCTCGACGGCGCGCACGCCGAGGGCAAGCTGAAGGCCGAGATCATCGCGGATCCCGACGCCTTCGTGGATCTCGACCCGGAGATGCCCCTGGCGCTGCTGGATCAGAAGCGGGCGGGCAAGCAGCTGCTGCTGATCACCAACTCGGAGTGGTCGTACGCGGCGCCGATGCTGCACTTCGCGGTCGACCGCTTTCTGCCCGGCGACATGACCTGGCGCGATCTGTTCGAGGTGTCGCTGTTCGCGGCCCGCAAGCCGGACTTCTTCTCGACGAGCGCGGCGGCCTACGCCGTGGTGGACGACTCGGGGCTGCTGCGGGAGCACCGCGGGCCCTTGGGTCACGGCGGCTGCTACGTGGGGGGCAACGCGGCCCTGGTCGAGGACAGCCTGGGCCTGGAGGGCGGCGAGATCCTCTACGTCGGCGACCACATCTTCGTCGACGTGAACGTCGCGAAGAGCGTCTTGCGCTGGCGCACCTGTCTGGTGATGCGCGAGCTCGAGGAGGAGGTGGAGGCCATCGCGGCCTTCGACGCCCAGCAGGCCGCGCTGTCGGTGATGATGCAGGAGAAGCAGGATCTCGAGTACGCCTACTCGACGCTGCGGCTGGCGCTGCAGCGGCTGCGGCACGGCTACGGCCCGAAGGACGCGCGGGGGCAGGCGGAGATCGAGGCCGAGGTGCAGGGCGTGCGGGAGGCGCTGTTGGCCCTCGACGCGCGCATCGCGCCGGCGGCCGAGGCCTTCGGACGGCTGCGCAGCCCGCGCTGGGGCTTGCTGATGCGCGCGGGCAACGACAAGAGCCACCTGGCCCGGCAGGTGGAGCGGTACGCCGACGTCTACACGTCGCGCGTCAGCAACTTCGAGCGGCTCACCCCCTTCGAGTACCTGCGCTCGCCGCGCGGCAGCCTGCCTCACGATCCCGCGTGAGCCGGTGATGTCGCGCGCGCCGGTCATGAAACGGGCCGGGGGCTCTGCTATCGTCGCGGCCGTGCGTCGACCGCTGCTGCTGCTGCTGCTGTGCTTCTTCGGTTCGCCCGCCCGGGCGCAGCCGAGCGATGCGGCGCGCGCGCAGGCGACCACCGCCTACGACGCGGGCGTCGCGGCCTTCAAGGCCCAGAACTACGCCGAGGCCCTCGAGCGCTTCGAGCGGGCCTACAAGCTCGATCCCTCGCCGGTGCTGCTCTACAACCTGGCGCGCACGCACCAGGAGATGCGGCACTGGACGCAGGCCATCGAGCACTTCGAGCTGTACCTGGCGCGGGTGCCCGACGGTGATGACCGGGCCGACGTCGAGGCCCGCGTGCGCACCATGCGCAACCTGCTCGCCGAGATCGAGGCGGCGAAGGCGGATCCGCCGCCGCCGGTCGAGCCGCCGCCCGCCGAGGCGCCTCCGCCCGCCGAGACGCCACCGCCCGAGACCCCGACGGCCGAGGCGCGCACCGCGCCGGGCCCGAGCCTGAGGCCCTACGCCTACACGGCCGTGGGGCTGACGGCGGCGGCCGCCGGCGTCGCCATCTACTTCGGCGTCGAGGCGTCCGGCGCCGAGGACGATCACGCATCGGCGCGCACCGGCCCGGACAAGGCGGACACCGCCCAGCGCGCCGAGGACGCCGCCCTCGCGGCCAACCTCGCCTGGGGCGGGGCGGGCCTGTTCGCGGCGGCCGCGGTGACGCTGTTCCTCCTCGAGCCCGAGGCGCCCGCGGTGGCGCTGCAGCCGCTGCCGGGTGGGGCCGCGGTGGGCTGGCACGCTTCATTCTGAGCGCGGCCACCGGCCGCGATGGAGGCACGTCGGATGACCACGATGCGCGGGCTTGCGGTGGTGGCGCTGGCGGTGTGCGGGTGGGGCTGTCACCCGACCGGCGGCGGATCCGGCGACGCCGGGCCCGGCGCAGGGGGCGGTGCCTCGCTCGACGGGGCGGCGCCCGGGGCCGGCGGTGAACCGGGGGCGGGTGGTCAGCCGGGCATCGGCGGCGCGCCGGGGGCGGGCGGCGCGCCGGGGGC
>JAUHXL010000638.1 GCA_030426945.1 bacterium | reverse complement strand
CTCGGCTGACGTCGGCCATCGTCGAGAACGGGGTGGCGGAGCCGGCGAACCGGAAGCCGCGGGTGTCGTGCTGGCGGCGCAGGGCGGTCAGCTCGGCCACGATGTGATCGGCGGGCTTCACGCGCCGACGCACCCCGCTCTTGCTGGCGTGGATGCAGAACGCGCAGGTGTACGGGCAGCCGCGGCTCTCGTCGTAGGTGAGGATGCGCAGCTTCTCGTCGCCGACCATCGCGGGGTAGGTGTCGACGTCGTAGGCGGGCAGGGGCAGCGCGCCCAGATCCTCGACGCGCAGCGCCTCGCGCGGGCGCGTGCCGTCGCGCCAGACGACGTTGGGCACCTCGTCCTGCCGGCGCGCGCCGTCCACCCACTCGGCCAGCGCGACGATCGCCGGCTCGCCCTCGGCGGTGGCGACCGCGTCGAAGGCGGCCGAGCGCCGGAACAGCGCGGCGCCGACGAGGTCGACCTGCGGCCCGCCCGCGAACACCTTCACGCGGGGCAGCGCCGCCTTCACCCGCTCGGCCATGTGCACCGAGTTGCGCAGGCCGTCACCCATGTAGAGCTTGAAGCCCACCCAGTCGTAGGCGCCGCCGCGCAGCTCGGCGATGAGATCGTCGGCCATGCGATCGGCCTCGAGCGCCATGTGGGCGTTCATCCGCGCGTCCACCCCGCGGGCGAACGCGGTCGCCTCGGCGTCGCGCCCCACGCGGTCGAACAGCGGCACCAGCCGGCGCATCTCGGCGCGCAGCTCGGCCGTCATCAGCCGCTCCATCACCGACAGCGTGTTGAGATCCCACACGCGCGCCTGGTGGCCGGCGGCCTGCAGCACCGCGGCCAGCGTGGCGAGGCCGTTGTCGGGGAAGAGCGACGAGGGGGTGTAGGGGTAGCCCCCGCAGGTGACCAGCAGTCCCTTGCTCACGGTCGGACTCCTCGGGCGACGAACAGCGGGATCAGGGCGACGAAGCCGGGCAGGCCGCACAGCTCGTCGGCGATGGCTTCCACGCGCGCCGCGTCTTCGCCGAGCAGCGCGCCCTTGAGCCCGAGCGCCATCGCGAGCAGGGGCCGCAGGCCGAAGCTCTGGCCGGTGACGGGCACCACCTCGTGGTGCAGGTCGGCGAAGCCGGCGCGGTGCAGCAGCCCGGGCAGCTTGGCGCCGACGTGCCGGTCGCCGCCGACGGCGCGCTGGGCCTCGGCGGCGCGCGCGTAGAGATCGGCCAGGCTGGGCGGGCGGGGTTCGAACACCACCCCGCGGTCGTCCACGTCGAGCAGCAGCACCTTGCCGCCGGGACGCAGCACGCGCCGCACCTCGGCCAGCAGGGGGGCGGGGCGCCCGACGTGCTGCATCAGGAAGCGGCCGTACACGGCGTCGACGCTCGCGTCGGCGAGGGGCAGGGGCGCGCCGGCGGGGGCGTGGGCGAACGTGACGCGCGCGGTGCCGGGTCCACCCATGCGCGGATCGGCGTCCACCCCGACCACCCGCCAGCCGGGCCAGGCGTCCGCGATGGCGTGGCTGACGCGGCCGGTGCCGCAGCCGAGGTCGAGCACGGTGCCCGTCGGCGCGTCGAGCAGGCGCTGGCCGAGCATCGCGCGCTCGGCGGACCACCAGGCGCCGGCCTGACCGTCGAGGCGTGCTCGCTCCCGGTCGAGGTGCTCGGCGTCGAGGTGGGCGTAGACGCTCATGGTGGGCGGAACGGTGGTCGGACGCTCGGGGTGGACGGGGGAGTCTGCCCGCACCCCGCCGCGCGGCCATCCGGGACCGCGGCGGGCCCCCGCGCGTCACGGCAACGTCACGCCCGGCCCCTTCCCCTGAAACGCACTTTCCGGCACCCTGCGCCGGCACGGTCGGCTGGGAGCGCTCCGATGTCCGAGACCTTGCTCGTCATCTCCGCGGGTTCCCGCGGCAACGGGCTCACCTCGATCAGCCTGGGGCTGGTGCGGGCGTTCCAGCGCCTGCGCGTGCGCGTCGGCTTCTGCAAGCCGGTGGCGCAGCCGCACGCCGACGCTCAGCAGCTGGACGGCGCGGTGGCGCTCGCCCGGCGCGTCGCCCACGTGGACGCCCCCGACCCCATCCCCCGCGAGGACGTGGAGCGCATGCTGGCCGCGGGCGACGAGCAGCTGTTGCTCGAGTACGTCGTCGAGACCTGTCACCGCGCGGCGCGCGACGTGGACGTGCTGATCGTCGAGGGTCTGGTGCCGGTGGACGACGCGGTCTACGGCACGGGCCTGAACATGGGCATGGCGCGGGCGCTCGACGCGCGCGTGGTGCTGGTGGGCGCGCCCGAGGGGCGCTCGCCGGGCGAGATGGCGGCGGCGATCGGCCTGGCGGCGCGCAGCTATGGCACGGTGGGGGACGGGCTCTTCGGCGCGGTGATCAACAAGGTGCGGGACGACGACGAGGCGCCCGGCGAGGTGTTCGACGACGTGGGCGTGGCGGCGGTGCCCGCCGAGGTTTGGCGCACCTACGGCGCGGCGCTCAAGGACGAGGGCGTGCAGTGCCTGGGGTTGGTGCCCTTCTCACCGGTGCTGGCCGCGCCGCGGGTGCGCGAGGTGGCGCAGTCGCTGGGCGCCGAGGTGCTGCGCGCCGGCGGCCTCGAGCGGCGCGTCCACGCCATCGAGGTGGGCGCGATGACGCCCCCCAACCTGGTGCGCAAGGGGCTGCGCCGGGGCACGCTGGTCATCACGCCCGGCGACCGGAGCGATGCGCTGATGGCCTGCGCGCTGGCGGAGCAGGCCGGCTTGCAGCTGGCCGGCGTGTTGCTGACCGGCGATCTGGAGCCGGACCCCGAGATCATGAGCCTGTGCGAGCCGGCCTTCGCCGCCGGGCTGCCCGTCCTGCGCGTGCCCGAGAACACGTTCGCCGCCGCTCGACAGGCCACCCAGCTGGCGCGCGACGTGCCGCACGACGATCCGCAGCGCGCCGAGCGGGTCATCGACACGGTCGCCGGCGGCCTCGATCTCATGGCGCTGTCGGCGGTGGTGCGCGACGACCGCGAGCCGCACATCTCGCCGCCGGCCTTCCGCTACAGCCTCATCGAGCGCGCCCGCGCGGCGAACAAGCGCATCGTGCTGCCCGAGGGCGAGGAGCCGCGCACCATCACCGCGGCGGTCATCTGCGCCCGACGGGGTATCGCGCGGTGCGCGCTGGTGGGCAACCCGGATGTCATCGCCGCGACCGCCAAGCGCCAGGGGTTGACGCTGCCCGAGGCCGTCGAGGTGCTCGATCCGCGCGACCACGTCGATCGCTTCGTCGAGCCCCTGGTCGCCCTGCGCGCCCACAAGGGTCTGCATCCGGTGCAGGCGAAGGGCGAGCTGCAGGACAACGTGGTGCTGGGCACGATGATGCTGAAGATGGGCGAGGTGGACGGCCTGGTCAGCGGCGCGCTGCACACGACGGCCAACACCATCCGCCCGGCCCTGCAGCTCATCAAGACGGCGCCCGGCTATTCGCTCGTGTCGAGCGTCTTCTTCATGTGCCTGCCCGAGCAGGTGCTGGTGTACGGCGACTGCGCGGTCAACCCGGATCCCACCGCGGCGCAGCTCGCCGAGATCGCGGTGCAGTCGGCGGAGTCGGCGCTGGCCTTCGGCATCAACCCGCGCATCGCGATGATCAGCTACTCGACGGGCAGCTCGGGGCAGGGCGCGGACGTGGCGAAGGTGGTCGAGGCGACGGCGCTGGTGCGGCAGAGCCGCCCGGACCTGCTGGTGGACGGCCCGCTGCAGTACGACGCGGCCAGCGTCGAGAGCGTCGGCCGCAGCAAGGCGCCCGACAGCCCGGTGGCGGGTCGGGCCACGGTCTTCGTCTTCCCGGATCTGAACACGGGCAACACGACGTACAAGGCGGTGCAACGCTCCGCCAACGTCGTGTCGATCGGTCCGCTGCTGCAGGGGCTGGCGATGCCGGTCAACGACCTGTCGCGGGGCGCGTTGGTGGACGACATCGTCTACACCATCGCGCTGACCGCGATTCAGGCGGAGCAGCGGGCCCGGCGCGCCGCGGCGGCCGG
>JAUHXL010000072.1 GCA_030426945.1 bacterium | reverse complement strand
GCCGGCGCGTGCGCCTGCGCCGGGGGCCGGCGCCGCGCCAGCGCGGGCGCGGCGCCGGGGGCCAACGCGGCGGCGGCCCCGGCGCCGCGCCGGGGGCCGCCGCCGCGCGTCTCGCCATCCCTATCCCCCACCCACCCGTTGAGGGGTATCGGACAAACGAGCCCCGTGTTGCGCGCGATCACGCCCAGCCGCTCATTTTCTCGATCATGGACCTCACCCGGCCGACGGCCGCCCTCCGGTCAGAGCCCCAGCCAACGATACGCGCCGCGCAGGGCGTCCTTGCCGCGCGCCTCGATCAGCGCGCCGTGGGCCGGAATCAGGCGCTCGAAGTCCAACGCCAGGAGAGCGCCGATCTCGGCGCGCGCCACCTCGCGATCCATGCCCACGCGCTCGAGCAGCGACGCCCGGCATCCAGGGTAGGCGCCCGAGCACCACATCGCCGCCCGCGTCAGCCACGGCGCGGTCGGCGGGAAGTGGAAGACGAGATCGGTGACGACCAGCGTCCGCGAGGGGCGGTGCAGCACCACGACCTCGTTGGTCAAGGAGAAGCAGCGCAGCGGGATCAGGCGCACGGCGTCGCCGAAGGGCTCGCCCGCCGCGTCGACCGTGTGCGCGAAGTCGAGATCGGGGCGCTTCTCGGGCAGCCCGGGCGCGGCCCACCCTTCGAGGCCGCGGGCGAGCCACGGCGCGACGTACCGGTGGTGCAGCTTGTTGGGTGCGAGCAGCCAGCGCGGCGTGCCGTGGGGCGCGAGCGCGGCCGGCTCGAGATCGATGGGTGACACCAGCAGCAGGCCGTCTCCGGTGTCGAGCACGGTCATCCGGCACCCGATCTCGAGGCCGAAGAACCGCTGCGGGGCGTCGAACGTCAACGGGGCGCGCATGGACCCTCCGCGTCAAGTGGGTGAACACCCAGGCGCGCGACTCGGCGACGGGGACGCCCGGTCAGGGCAGCGCCGCCAGCGCCGCGCGCAAGACGCGGGCGCGCTCGTTCCAATACGCCCGCACCTCGTCGACCGTCCGCGTGCGCCACCGCGGACGCCCGCCCGCCGGGTTCGGCACGCGCACCCGCGGGAGGCTGGCCGGATCCACCTGCAGCGCGGCGTGCTCGTACTCGGCCAGCAGACGCACGAAGTACGCGCGCAGCGCGGCGGGCTCGCGGGGGCGGTAGCCGGGACCGCTGCAGCCGCAGCTGTGGAAGGTCTGGCCCGCGACGAAGAGGCTCTCGACCACCCGCCACGCCTTCTCGTCGCGCTGCTTCGGCGGCGCGAAGTCCAGGCCCATGTCCGCCACCGGGCCGCCGCACTGCGGGCAGCGGGCGGGCCGCGGTTCGCCGCCGCCGTCGAAGTCGGACAGCAGGCGCCGCTTGAAGCACTTGCGGCAAGCAAAGCAGGCGAGGTGCGGCTTGTAGGGGGCGGCGTAGCGACACATCACGTTCGCCTCAGTCGACCCGGCTGCAGCCCGGCCGGGGGCTCATACGATGCCCCGCGCGCCGAGGCGCCAGCGCACCTTCGCGACGGTGAAGGGCACCACCTCTCCCGCGTGGCCGGCTGCCCGCAGGGCGCGCACCGCCTCGGCCAGGGTGGCGCCGCTGCCCACGTAGTCGTCTACCAGCAACAGGGCGTTCGCGGTGTCACCGGGCAGGTGCGCGGCCATCCGCCCGCGGACGTTCTGCCGACGCTGATCGTTGTTCAGCAGCTCGCCCTGCCGCGCCGGCGGCGGCGCGCGCCAAGTCAGCACGTCGGCCCCCCAAGGCACCCCCAGATGCTCGGCCGCCAGCGCGGCGAGGGCCTCGCCCTGGACCCAGGTGCGGGACGGCAGCGGCAGCACGGCATCGAAGGTGTGCCGGCGCGCCAGCGTGTCCAGCTGCCGCCGCACGAGATCGACGACAGCGGGCGAGAGGGCCTCCCCGACCTGCGTGCGCCGCCGCATGAAGTCGACGAAGGGCGGCGCGCGGTGCTGGCTGTCCAGCAGAGCCAGGCCCGGCGCCATCGGCGGGCGCCGGCTGCCGGCGATCTCGACGTCGCGGTGCAGCAGCCAGCCGGCGACGCCCTCGCTGGCCTCGACCGCGGGCAGATCGGCCCACGCCTCGCGCACGCAGCCGGTGCAGCGCCCACAGGCCGGCGCCGAGTCGTCGCCCAGCGCGCGCCGCAGCGCCTGCATCAAGCAGGGCACCGCGCCCTCGGCGTAGCGGATCATCGCGTCCAGCTCGGCGCGACGAACGGCGTCCTGGCGGGTGTACCGGGTGAGATCGAGCGGGGTGTCGGCGCCCTGCACGGGCCGATACACCTGCGTGCGGTCGATCAGCACCTTCTCGACGTGCCCCTGCTCGCGCAGCTCGGCCAGCACCACCGTCACCCGCGTCGGGTGCAGGCCCGAACGCACCCGAATCCGCGTCAGGTTCGGCCAGGCGCCGTCCGCGTCGGGCGTGATGACCGACAGGATCCGCTCGAAGTCCTGGGGGGTCGGCTGGGCCGAGCGGATGAAGTGCGTCTGGATGCGCCGGTCGGCGGGGTCGTACAGCAGCACGCCCCGCGCCGGCAGCCCGTCGCGCCCGGCCCGCCCGACCTCTTGATAGTAGGCGGTGATCGAGCCCGGCACGTCCACGTGCACGATGAAGCGCAGGTCGGACTTGTCGATGCCCATCCCGAGCGCGTTGGTGGCCGCGATCGCGCGCCATCGGCCGTCGAGGAACTCGCGCTGCAGGCGCCGCTTGGCCGCCGGCTCGAAGCCCGCGTGGTAGGCCGCGACCTCGAGCCCTCGCTGGGCCAGATAGCCGGCGACGATGGCGGTCTGATCCCGAGTCGCGCAGTACAGGACCCCGTTGCCCGGCGTCTGGGCGACGAAGCGCTCGAGCCAGGCCAGCTTGGCGGGCGTCCCCGACGCGTGGACCGCCGCCAGCGACAGGTTCGGGCGATCCATCGTGGCCCGCATCACGCGCAGGGGGGTCGCCTCGTCCGGCGCGAGCTGCCGCGCGATGTCGGCCTCGGTGCGCGCGTTCGCGGTGGCGGTGAGGCCCAACACGCGGAGAGCCGGCCGTCGCTCGGCCAGGGCGCGCACCGCGCGCACGATCTGGCGATAGGACGGCCGGAAGTCGTGGCCCCAGGTCGAGATGCAGTGCGCCTCGTCCACGACGATCAGGTCGATGGGCAGCCCCAGCAGGAAGCGCCAGGCTTCGAGGTTGTCGAGGCGCTCGGGCGAGACGAAGAGGATCTTCACGCGGCCGTCGGCGGCGCCGGCCATCGCGCGCGCGTTCTCGTCGTCGTCCTGGTCGGAGTTGATCGAGGCCGCCGGGATGTCGAAGCGCGCGCCGAGCTGGCCCACCTGGTCGCGCACGAGGGCCAGCAGCGGCGAGATCACCAGCGTCAGCCCGGGTAGCAGCGTGGCCGGAAGCTGGTAGAGCAGTGACTTGCCGTAGCCGGTCGGCTGGATGCACAGCAGCCGTCGGTCGGCAAACAGCGCCTCGATGGCGGCCTGCTGACCGGGGCGGAAGGCGTCGAGTCCGAAGCGTCGGCGTAGCACCTCGACGAGGCGCTCGGGGGCGGGCAGGTCCACGGGAGGAGAGTCTGGTGGGCGGGTCGGCGGGCCGTCAAGCGCAGGGCGGCGGCCGTCGTGGTGTCGGCCGCCTGCGCCGCCTCGCCATCCCAACCCCCCACCCACCCGTTGAGGGGTATCGGACAACGCGGCCCCGTGTTGCACGAAATGATCAGCCGGCCGCGTCCAGGTCGGCGGTCGGCACCGAGGCCCGCGAGCGCCGCCACACCTCGGGGTCGACGTTCCGGCCCGGCAAAGAGCAGCGGCGCGGCCTGCCCGAGCCAGCGAGCCGCGCGGCCTGCGCCGCCCAGCCCACCGATCGCCCCTCCACGGGACCGACCCCACCCAGGGCGGCCGCCTCACCCCGAGGGCGCCGAGCGGTGACCACCATCAGACCGGGGCGTCGTCGGCTCGAGGTTGCCGCCCGGCGAGCCGGGACCGACACGGCACCCCGGGCAGCCCGACCGGCGCCGGCCTCGCCGGCGGAGGGACGGTGAGCCGCCCGGCTTCACCGGGAGGTCCGATCCGTCCCGAGCCCTCGGAAGGTGTTCCCACCAGACGCGCCGAAAGACGGCTCCATGGGCGCGGCTGCGCCTGCGCCCAGGGGAACACCCCCTCAGCCGACGCCGAGCTTCGACTTGAGCGCGTCGTTGTCGAGGTGCTTGACCACGTCGAAAGGATCACACGCCCCGGTCGGATCCCAGTCGATGGGGCTGATCGCGCGGGCGAGCCGCAGCGCCTCCGGCCAAAGCCGCGCGCTGCGCTTGCCCACGCCCATCAGCGCGGTGCCCATCGCCATCAGCTCGTCGACATCGGCGTCGCCGCGGGTCGCGTCGATGCGGGCCAGCCAGGCCGCGAAGTCGTCGTCGCTCGGCGCGCTCTTGTTCTTCGACTTCGACAGCTCGTAGATCAGGCCGTAGCCGCAGCGGCGCCGCACGGGGTCGTCGCTCCTCACCCAGTCGCCGGCCAGGTCTCGTACGAAGGGCACCTTGGCCAGCGAGGCGTCGCACGACGAGAACACGTGCGCCAGCTGACCCTCGCCCAGCGCCTCGACCTGCTCTTCGGCCTGGGCCCGGGTGATCTTCGCCGGCTCGTCGACCAGCAGACCCACCACGCGCGCCTCGTAGACGTCGCTCTGCCACAGCCGAAGGGCCAGCGCGTGATCCCGCCCCACCTGCTTCGCCAGCTTGCGAAGCTGGGTGAGCCCGACCCCGAAGCTGCGCAGCGCGCTGTCGGGAAACCGCTTCTGCCAGTGCGCGACGCCGCGGGGATCGGCGCGCGCCTCGATCAGCGCGATGACTTCGTCGGCGGTCATGGAGTCCTCCTCGTCCATACGCGTGCTCGCCCGTCTCGCCAGGGCCCAGGCCGACATCGAAGCGCGCCCACGTGCGCTACGCCTCGACCGCCAGGAAGCGGAGCGCGTCGACCCCCAGGGCGGCGCCGGCCGAGGCCAGATAGCCCCGGTCGAGGCCATCGGCCAGGGCGTCCTTGATGGCAAGCGCGTCGTCCAGGTCCTGGGGCCGTCCCGCCTCCAGCTTCATCAACAGGAGATCCTCGAGCGTCGCGACGGGCAACCGTTTGCCCTCGACGTCGACCGGTCGTGCCCGCTCGGCGACCGCGACCAGGAAGGCGTCGTCCGCCAGGATCAGATCCAGCTGGGCATCGGCGGCCGTAGCTCGAACGAGGCCGCCCTGCAGCCACTCGGCGATGTCGTCGTCGTAGGCGTAGCCCGAACGCGTGAGCTGGGCGAGCAGCGCGTCGTGTGTCTCCGCCGGGGC
This sequence comes from bacterium, assembly GCA_030426945.1. Lineage (GTDB taxonomy): Bacteria > Myxococcota_A > Bradymonadia > UBA7976 > UBA1532 > JACKDN01. Next base: position 14,894 of record JAUHXL010000072.1, on the reverse strand, counting down.
GACGACGACGAGATCGATGTCCCGGGTCAACCGAGGGCGAACGCGCAGCAACACCGCCATGCCGCCGACGACGGCCACCGGATAGGGCCAGGCGTCGATGAACGACGCCGCCCGCGCCAGCCCGAGGGGATCGGTCACGCGGTCCGCTGCCGGTGTCGGTTCAGCCAGTACGCCGGCGGCTCGTCGCTGCCCGCCTCGACCGCGTCGGCGCCGACCGCATCGGCCAGCTCGATCAGCCGGCGCGCCACCGCCAGTCGGTCGGCTGGCGTCATGGCGTGCGCCTCGTGTCGATGCTGGGCGATACGCGCCCGGCGAAACAGCGCCGCGCGGCGGGGATTGCCGACCATGCGCCGATGATCCGCGCGCGCCGCGTGGGGGTCAACCCGAGCGCCGCCTCGACCCGCCCATTCGCCGCCGGCCTGCCGAGCGTCCGACCCTCCCGATCCCCACCCGACCGGCCCCCTACCCGACCGGCCGACCACCCCGACCCCCCTACCCGATCGTCCGACCATCCCAACCCCCCACCCACCCGATGTGGGGTTATCGGACAAACCGCCGCCGTGTTGCGCGAAAACGCACCGCCTCCGCCTCCGCCCGCCGCACCGCCACCCCCCGCCCCAGCGCTCCGCCCCGGCCACCCGCGCGACGCGACCCTCCCGGACCCCACCGCCTCACCGCTCGAGGCCCCCCGGCGTCGCGATCACCTGCAGTCAGCCGCCGACGTACGGGTCGAGGGTGGGCGGGACGACCTCGGCCACGAAGTCGAGGAAGTGACGCACGCGCGGCGACAGCAGCCGCGTATCGGCGACCAGCGCACGCACCGTCTGCCGGGGCAACGGATGCTCGGGCAGTCCCTCGACCAGCTGCCCCCGGGACAGTGGCGCGTGTGCGAGAAACGGCGGCAGCTCGGTGACCACGTGCCCGCGCAGCGCCAGGTGCAGCAGGTGCTGAGAGTCGTTGGTGGCCACGACCGGCTCCACGACCAGCGCGGTGTCTCCGAGCTGCCACACGGGCTGCGCCGCCGAGCGCCAGCACGCACAGTCCAGTCGCCGGAGGTCCTGGGGCTGCTCGAGGACGATGCCCGCGACATCGCCCGGCACGGCGACCAGCCGGTGACGATGGCGCGCCAGGGTCCGCCCGATGTAGCCGGCGCGCCCGCCGACAGCGACGCCGTCCGCCATCTCCTGCGTCGCGGCGAGTCCGCGCTGAACGCCGCGGACGTGAACGCCATCGTCGCGCTCTACGCCGACGACAGCGTGTTCATGGCCCAGCATCGTCCCCCGGCGGTCGGGTGCGCCCGGATCGAGCCGGCCTACCGAGAGATCCTGGGCATGATCCGGCTCGACGTCGACTTCGACATCGACGAGGTCGTCGTGGTGTCGCCGACCGTCGCCTACGCCCGCACGCGCAGCGCCGGCACGACGACCATCCTGGCCAACGACGCGCAGGTGTCGGAGGGCAACCAGGAGCTGTTCGTGCTGGTGCGGGCCGACGCGTCGCGCCGGCTGGCGCATCGGGCCAGCGAGGTGCTGTCGGACATCGCCGACCCCATCCACCGCGGCGAGATCACCTGGCCCGTCGAGGTGTACGCCATGGAGGACATCGCGCAGGCACACGACGACATGGAGCACGACCGGTGGGCCGCCAAGCGGGTGGTGCTGACGCGGCGCGCCTGAGAGGGTGTTCCGCTAGAGAGAGGCGCAGCCGCGTCGCGGATCCGCCTTTCGGCGCGTGCCGTCGCGAGCGGCCCGGTGTCCGTCGCGAGCCGACGGCGCCGACCGAGGTCCGCCGCAGGCGTGCCCGGGGCACGTCGAGGACGGGCCGACCAAGGCGCTGGCGGTACCGCAGGACAGCGGGCTGCGCAGTTGGCGCGCGCTATGGGAACCCCCTCTGAGCGTCGGGCGGCGAACCGAGCGGTCTCAAGGCCCTGCCGCGGTCGCGGCGCGCAGGTCCGAGCTCGGAGGCACCCCGTACTTGCGCGCATACTCCCGGCTGAATTGATTGGGGCTCTCGTAGCCCACCTCGTACGCCACGTCGGACACCGCGTGTTGCCCGGCGATGAGCAGCCTGCGCGCCTCCAGCAGGCGCAGGTCCTTCTGGAACTGAAGCGGCGTCGTCGACGTGATGGCGCGGAAGTGCTTGTGCAGCGACGACGGGCTCATCCCGACCTGTCGAGCCAGCTCGGGGACGGCGATGGCCTCGCGGTACCCTGCGCGAATGCGCGCGATGGCGGCGGTGACCCGGCTCGCGTGGCTGTCGTGGCGCAGCAGGCGCCTCAACATGCCGCCGCTGGGTGCCATCAGCAGGCGGAAGTGAAGCTCGCGCCGAATCGAGGGCGCGAGCACCTTCGCCTCCACGTCGTCGTCGGCGAGCGCGAGGTAGCGGCCGATCGCGTCGACCAGCCGGGAGTCCGCCGTACACGAGGCCAGCGCGGGGCCCGGAGCGTGATCCTCGTCGACCTCGGTGGCGGCGCGGCCCGCTTCGTCGTACAGGCCGCGCAGCAGGCCGACGTCGAGCGAGAGGACGACGGCCAGGTAGGGCTCGCCCGCCCTCGCCGTCGTGATCCGCGCGTTGACCGGTACGTCGTGACTCACGACGAGCACATCCCCCCGCCCCAGACGGAAAACCGCGTCTCCGAGCAGGACCTCCTTCGCGCCCTGCAGGATCAGGCACGCCACCGGCTGATAGAGCGTCGCCCCCAGCGGCGTGGGCCGGCTGCTCCGCAGCACGATGACGTCCGCCAGCGGCCGGCACAGTCCCTCTTCCGCGGCGAGAAATCCGCACGCGCGGACCGCGAGTTGCTCGAGGTTCATCCGCCCCTCCGTCCCGCCACGCACGCTACGGCGCCGGCCCCGCGCCGGCAACCACATCCTCCGCGGTCGCGGAGGATCGGACACGCATCGGAGATGATCGGGCAGGCCAGCCTCCGCGGCGGCGCGTAGCTTGGGCACCGCGCCGTCCTGCGCGGTCGCACCCATTCGATCGAACGAGCGAGGAGGTACCGCATGCAGACGAGCGCACCCGACGCCACGAAGCGCGTCCTGATCACCGGGGCCAGCGGCGCCATCGGCTACGCCACGTGCGAGCTCTTGGCGGCGCGCGGCCACCGGGTCGCGGGCACCCTGCGCGCCCGAGACGGCAAGAACGCCGAGGTGGCCCGCGCGCTCGGCGCGATGGGCGTGTCGGTCGTCGAGATGGACGTCACGGACGACGGCAGCGTCGACCGCGGCGTCGGCGCCGCCCTCGAGGCGCTCGGCGGCCTCGACGTGGTCTTCAACAACGCCGGGATCGGATCGTACGGGGTTCAAGAGCTCTTCAGCGCCGACGAGATGCACCGCGTCTTCGACGTAAACGTCTACGGCGTGCAGCGCGTGATGCGGGCGGTCCTGCCCGTGCTGCGCCGGCAGGGCGCCGGCACCGTCGTCTACACCTCCAGCCTGATCGGGCGGGTGTCCATCCCCTTCTACGCGACCTACTGCGCCTCGAAGTGGGCCCTGGAGGCCATCGCCCAGGCCTACCGCGCCGAGCTGGCGCGCTTCGGCGTCGACTCGTTCATCGTCGAGCCGGGCGCGCTGCCGACGCCCTTCCTCGACGGCATGCTGACGCCGCGCGACCAGAGCGACGACTACGCCCCCGAGACCGCCGCGCTCGAGCCGTCCCTGCGGGGGATGATCGGGTGGCTGCAGACGGTCGCCGATCAGCGCCCCGAGATGGTCGCCGCGATCGTGGCCGACGTCATCGACGCGCCGCCCGGCGAGAAGCCGTTCCGCGTCGTCGCCGATCGCTCGGGGATGGGCGAGGGCATCGCGCGCTACAACGAAGCGCTGGGCGAGGTGACCCGCGGCATCTACGCGGCGAACGGCATGGAGCAGATGTTGACCCTGAACGCAGGCCCGACCTGATCTCCGAACGAGGAGCGATCACATGACCCAGACCCTCTTCATCACCGGCGCCTCGAGCGGCATCGGCCGGGCCACGGCCCATCACTTCCACGAGCGCGGCTGGAACGTCGTGGCGACCATGCGATCACCCGACAACGCGGGCGACCTGGCCGGCCTGGACCGCGTGCTGGTGACCCGCCTCGACGTGCTCGACGCCCCCTCGATCGCCCGCGCACACGACGCGGCCGTCGAACGCTTCGGCCACGTCGACGTGCTGGTGAACAACGCCGGCTACGGCGCCTACGGTCCGCTCGAGGCGTTCACGATGGACCGGATCGAGCGCCAGTTCGCCACCAACGTGCTCGGCCTGCTCGCCGTGACCAAGGCCTTCCTGCCCGACTTCCGCGCCCGGCGCGCCGGCGTCGTGGTGAACATCTCGTCGATCGGCGGGCAGATGACGTTCCCCCTCGGCACGCTCTACCACGGCACGAAGTTCGCGGTCGAAGGCCTCTCCGAGGCGCTGCACTACGAGCTCGAGGCGTTCGGCGTGCGGGTCAAGATCGTCGAGCCCGGCATGATCAAGACCAACTTCGGCGGCCGCTCGTTCGACTTCTGCAACGACGAGTCGATGGCCGAGTACCAGGGCACGGTGCAGAAGCTGTTCGGCTACTGGGGCAGGATCGGGGCGAGCCCGTCCGAGCCCGGCGTCGTGGCCGACGCGATCTGGACGGCCGCCCACGATGAATCCGACACCCTGCGGTACCGCGCCGGCGCGGACGCCGAGGTGCTGCTGACGAAGCGCCAGCAGCAGGACGACGCCACGTTCATCGGCGACCTCAAGGCGCAGATCGGGCTCGGGTCCGACTGAGGGTCGGTCTCGCGGCCGAACGCACGGGGCGGGCGGCCGCTCGCGACGCCCGCGGGCGCCATGGTCGGCCCCGCGCGGGCACGAACCCGCGCACCCGCGCGGGCCAGCGACGGGGCGCGATGGACTGACTCGGCCGGCCTACACCCAGCCCAGCACGCTCGACAGCATCAGCAGCGCGATGAAGAGCATGATCACGCCCGCGAGCGGCCAGACCGCCCGAAAGCCCCCATGCACGCCCTGCGGCCAAGCCGCATCGGCCGGCGCCCACGCCATTCGACCGTCGCGCCCGTCCAGTCCCCAGAAGACGCCCGCGAATGCGTACAGGCAGCTCGAGGCGACCAGGTTGTCGAGCCATGTGAGGGGATAGGCACCGTCGCGCAGCAGAATCCAGCCGTCGTACGACCAACTCGCCGAGAACAGCCAGACGATCACGGCCGCGACGACCTCGGGCCCCAGTCCCGCCCGGCGCGCCCGCCACAGCGTGGCCACCGCCCAGGGGGCCGTCGTGAACGCCAGCGTCGCCATCAAGGCCGCGTCGACGTAGTCCCAGTACGGATCCCCGGTGTACGGCGCGATGACCACGATGCCCACCAGCCCGACGGCGAAGGTCACCAACCGCCAGGGCCGCCCGAGCCACCGCCAGTAGGTCGAGCGCGTGATGACGAAGCGTGCTCGGCCCCACCACAGCAGCCCGAGCCCCGCCACGGAGGCGAGGCACCAGGTCGCGACGTAGGCCCAGAGTCCCGCGGTCATGACGTAGCCCTCGCCCGCCGGCCGGCGTGCAGGCTCCCGTGGGCGCCGCGCCGCATGCCGGCATCGTGGTCCGAAGAGGTCGCGGATCGCCCGTGCACCAGCCTGAGTGTCGGCCCGAGCCGGCTCGAGGCGAGCGCCGCGCCACCATCCCCAACCCCCACCCACCCGATGTGGGGATATCGGACAAAACGCCGGCCTGTTGCGCGAAAAACGCCCCACGACGCGCCCAGCCGCCAAGTCCGCGACGGTCCCGTTTCGGCAGGGCTCGGCCGCGCCCCTACCCCTTCTCCTTGCCCCCCACGTACTCCGCGGCGCGCCACTCGCTGCCGTCCTCGCGCCACCACAGCCAGCGCCCCTCGCGCTTGCCCGCCTCGTAGCTGCCCTCGGACTTCTTCGCCCCGCTCGGGTAGTACGAGCGCCACGTCCCGACCTCGCGGCCCTCGTCGTCGTAGGATCCCTCGGACTTCTTGCCGCCGCCCGGGTGGAAATACGTCCAGGCGCCGACCTTCTTGCCCTCGCGGTACGCACCCTGCCCCGACTTCGTCCCGTCGGGGTGGAACGTCGTCCACGCGCCGTCCTCCTTGCCCGCGACGTAGCGGCCCTCGAAGCGCTTCTGGCCGCTCTCGTAGTAGCCGCGCCATGCGCCTTGCTCCTTGCCGTCGGCGTAGGTGCCTTCGAGCATGGGCTGGCCGTCGTCGTAGGCGATCATCCACGCGCCGTGCTGTTGGCCCATCTCGAACTCGCCGCGGCGCTCGACGTGGCCGTTGGGGTGCCACCAGGTCCACTCGCCGACGGCGAGCAGCTCGACCTCGCCTTCGTCGGTGGGACGGCAGATGCGGCAGCCGACGCGGCGCTCCTCGTAGTCGACCATCCAGTCGCCATCGCGGGCGTTGCACTGCTCGCGGGCGGGGTTGACCTCGACGCCGTTCTCGTACGTCACGGTGCGCCAGGGCTCGCCGCTGTACCACCACTCCTGCCACTCACCGTGCTTGCGGCCGTCCTTGTACGGCCCCTCGCCCGCCTTCTTTCCATTCGTGTGCCACTCGGTCCACGTGCCGCCCTTCTCGTCACCCTCGAAGGGGCCCTCCGCCTTCGGGAAGGACTCCCAGTGGGTGAACTTCCACCGACCGTCGCGGTTGCCGAGGATGTCGTACTGGCCTCGCCAGGCTTCGCGGCCGTTGCGGTAGTAGGCGATCCACTCGCCCGCGCGGGCGCCGTTGCTGTAGCCGCCGACGGCCTTCACCTCGCCGGTCTCGAACCAAGACTTGGCGGGGCCGGTGCGGCGGCCGCCCGCGTAGGTCTCGAGGCGGTCGGGGTTGCCGTTCTCGAAGCGCCAGCGCCACACGCCGTCGCGGGCGCCTGCCTCGTAGCGGCCGGTCTCGCGCTCCTGGCCGGTGGGCCACCAGGCGGTCCAGTCGCCGGTGCCGTTCTCGATGGTCGAGCGGCCGATCTCGGCGCCGTCGGGGGCCTTGAAGACGTGGGCGCCGTAGGGCACGCCCTTGACGTACATGCCGCGGCGCAGCACCTCGCCGGTGGGGTGGTGCTCGGTGAAGACGCCGTCGAGCGCGCCGCCCTCGTAGTAGCCCGTCCACTGCAGCTTGCCGTCGCCGTAGTAGCCGCTCCACAGGCCCACGCGCTCGTCCTCGAGCATGCAGCCGTCTTCGCGGGTCTCGTAGTCGACGAACCAGAAGCCCTCGCGCTTGCGGCACGCGTCCTGCGCCTCGCCCACGCGCTCGCCCTTCTCGAACTGCACCTTCCGCCAGACGTGGCCGTTGAGCGACCACTCCGTGAACTCGCCCTGCTCGAGGTCGTCGACGAACGGTCCCTGGCGAATCTGGGGGCCCTTCTCGTGCCAGAAGGTCCAGACGCCGGTGCGCTGGCCGTGCGCGTAGCTGCCTTCGTCGGTCTTGTGGCCGCGGGGGTACCAGGTGGTCCATGGGCCGTGCTTCTGGCCCGCGTCGAAGTCGCCCTCGCTGGCCTTCTGGCAGTTGGAGTACCAGCGCGTGGCGTGGCCCTGCCGCTGATCGGCGACGTACGACTCGACGAAGCTGGGCTGGCCGCCGGGGTAGAACCCCTTCCACGTGCCGATCTTCAGGCCGTCGCGGTACTGGCCCTCGATGGCGGGGCGGCCGTTCGTGTGGATCTCGGTGTAGGGGCCGTGCAGCTTGCCGTTCAGCATCCAGCCCTTGGCTTCGCGCACGTCCTCGGCGGGGCGCGCGGCGACGGTCCACAGGCCCTCGCGGCGACCCCCGATGTTGCAGCCGCTGAACTTGTCGTTGGCCAGCCAGCGTCCGCCGGCGCGAGTGCAGTCGGCGCGGGTGGCGGGGCCTTGGGGTTCGGGCGCGGGCTCGGCCGGCGGCGCGGCGTCCGCGGTGGCGTCGGGCGGGCCGGCGTCCTGGGCGTGGGCTTGGAGGGGGACGGCGATCAGCAGGAATGCGGCGGCCAGGACGGCGGTGGTGGGTGCGGGTCGGGGCGTGGACGCGGGCTGGGTGGTGTCGGGCACGGGCACGGGCACGGGCACGTGGGCGTGGGTGCCGGGAGGGGGCTGGGGTTGGTCCGTGGCCTGGGTGCTTTCGGGCAAGGGCAAGGGCAAGGGCAAGGGCACGGGTGCGTGGGTGCCGGGAGTGGGTGGGGGCGTGGCCGCGGACTGGGTGGTCTCGGGCACGGGCACGGGCACGGGCACGTGGGCGTCGAGGCGGGTGGAGGTGGGTTTGCGCCTCATGGCTTCTCTCCCAAGATGCCTTCGAGGGCCTTGTCGGCGTCGAGGCGGACGGGGCGGCCGTCGAGGCTGGTCAGGTCGCTCTGGGTGAGCTCGACCTTGGGGGCGAGCACGACGTCGTGGAAGCGATCGCACAAGGCGAGGGGCAGCGGGGTGCCCTCGGGCACGATGTCGGGGTCCTCGAGATCCTTCTGGGTCACCTGCACGCAGTTGTAGCGTTGGCCGCCGGGGCCCTCGAGGCAGGCTTCGGCCCCGTCGTCGGTGGCGCCGAGGAAGACGGTGAAGGGGCTCGACTGGCGGCGGATGCGGGGGGAGTCCGCCAAGCGGTCGGCGGCCTCCTGCGCGACGGCGGAGTTGTCGTGCGTGATGCTGACGGGCAGCGGGGCGTCGATGAGGCGCAGCACGGTGGGCCAGGCGGTGAGCACGGCGTGGTAGTGAGGGCGCGCGGCCTCGAGCTGGCCCTGCTGGCGCAGGATGTCGGCCAGGATGGCGGTGACGCGCAGGCGCAGCAGGGCGTCGTCCTTGGGCAGCTTGGCGAGGGCGTCCTCGGCGAGGGCGCGGGCGCGCGGCAGCTGGTCGCTGCGCCAGCGGAGCTCGGCCTCCATCGCGTCGAGCCAGTGGTTGGCCATGCCGTCGTAGTCGGGCTCGTTGGCGCGGGCCTCTTCGATGACCTGCTCGATGAGGCCCTCGCCAAGCATCTCGGTGAGGCCGCCGGAGTACCAGGGCAGGACGTCGGTGTAGTAGGGGCGCACCATGTCGAGCAGCAGGGTGCCCTGGGCGGACAGGCGCAGGGCGAGGCGGCGGTTCTCCCAGCGGGCGCCCATCAGCGTGCGGGCGGTGACGCGGTGGTCGACGCTGTCCCACAGGTCGCGGACGGCGGCGCGCTCGGCCTCCTGGTGGATGCGGGTGGTCAGCACGGTCTCGAACAGCAGCGCGTTCGCGAGTTGCAGGTTCTCGGCGGACGCGCTGGTCATGCCGGCGCGGTCGGGGGCCTCCATGATCTGGCGCACGCGCGTCTCGGCCTGCTGCACCTGACCGAGGGCGTGCAGCGTCTCGACGAGGCGGCCCTTGATCATCATCTCGTTCTGCACGCGCAGGTCGGCCGGGCGCGGGATCTTGCGCAGCTCCTGCAGGGCGGCGATGGACTGCTGGAACTTGCCCTCGATGAGGTAGACGACCGCGAGCTGGGCGTAGGGCGACGTCGGGCAGCTGCCGTCCTTCGTCTTCAGGGCCTTCTGGTCGTAGCGCTCGGCCTCGTCGAAGCGGAAGACGCGGCGGGCGGCGAGGGCCAGGTTGCTGGCGATGATGCAGGACTCGCCGCGCGTATTCTCGTAGCCGCGCAGGCCCCAGTCATAGCTGGCCTTGCGGTTGCGCGCCTCGTCCTCGATGGCCATGAGGCCGTTGTAGGCGCGCTCGCGGATGTCGACGTCGTCGCTGAGGATGAGGCGGTTGCCGATCTCCCGGGCCTCGTCGAACCGGCCCAGCTTCAGCAACGGCCAGATCCGGTAGACCTCGCGCGGGGGGCGGTAATGGGCGTCGTGCTCGGCGATGACGTCGAGCTGATCCTGGCGGCGGTCCATCTCACCGAGCAGCCACTGGAGCTCGTGCAGCAGGCGCTTGTGCCAGTTGCGGGCGCGCTCGTCGGTGGGCGGCACGCCGCCGTACTGGCCGGTGAGCAGGTCGATGGACTTGCGCATCAGGAACAGCGCGCGGGCCAGGTTGCCCTCGGCGCGGAAGTGGACCGAGGCGAGGACGTAGGTGGCGAGGAAGTCGCTCGCGTCGTCGTCGAGCACCTTCTCGGCCTGCTCGCGCGCGGTGGCGAACTTGCCGGACTCGAGGCTGACGAGGGCCTGCTGGGCCGGGGCCGAGCCGAGGGCCATCTGAGCGTGCGCGGGGGGGCCCATCACCAACATGAGGGCGATCATGAGGGCGACGAGGGCCGACGGACGCAGAGCGGACGCGAGGCCGCCCCGTCGTCGTGGTCGTGGTCGTGGTCGTGGTCGTGGTCGGATCGGGTCGTGCTGGCCCGCCGGTTTCTCGCCGCTGGGCTGCGCGCACCAATCGTCGTGGCTCGTCGGGCTGCATCGACCACGACCACGACCACGACCACGACCACGATCTTGGGTGCTCGGCATTGGGGGGCTCAGCGGATTGTGGCCCGCGCCAAGGTATCGAGCGGCCCGCGCATCGCCTCACTGACCACCTTGCCGGGATCGTCGACGCCCGGAATCACCGCGAGGCGGTGGCGGAAGATGGGCACGGCGAGGTGCTCGATGTCCTCGGGGGCGACGAAGTCGCGGCCACGCAGCAGGGCGAGCGTCTGCAGGGCGGGGATGGCGAGGACGAGGGAGCGCGTCGAGACGCCCTGGGTGACGCGGCGGTCCTGGCGGATGACGCGGGCGATGTCGACGAGGCACTCGTGCACCTTGGGCGAGACGACCACCTGCTCGCGGATGAGGGCGCGGGCCTGGACGAGCTGGTTGCGGGTGACGCGCTCGAGGTGCTCCGGGCGCTGGCGTGGCTTTCCCCAGCTCGCGAGCACCTCGAGCTCGCTCTCGCGGTCGACGTGATCCATGCGGATCTTGAAGAGGAAGCGGTCGAGCTGAGCGAGGGGCAGCGGATACGTGCCCACCGAGTCGAGCGGGTTCTGCGTCGCGATGACGAAGAAGAGGTCGTCGAGGGCGTGGCTGACGTTGTCCACGGTGACCTGCTTCTCGGCCATGGCCTCGAGCAGCGCCGCCTGCACCTTGGGCGAGGTGCGGTTGATCTCGTCGACGAGCAGGATGTGCGCGAACACGGGGCCGTGGCGGAACTGGAAGGTGTTGGTCTCGGTGTCGAAGATCATCACGCCGGTGATGTCCGACGGCAGCAGGTCGGGCGTGAACTGCACGCGGCGGAAGTCGACGATGTGATCGTCCTGGTGGTCGTCGACGATCGAGTTGCCGAGGGCCTTGGCCAGGGTGGTCTTGCCCGAGCCGGGGTAGTCCTCGAGCAGCACGTGGCCGTCGCCGAAGAGGGCGACGAGGACGAGCTCGATGACCGGGTCGCGGCCCATCACGTCGTAGCGGACGCGGGCACGGATGCGCTCGGCGATGGCGCGGGCGTCGTCGAGGCTTTGCACGGACACGGGACCTCCCGGGGTCGGCTTGTCGAGGCTGGGCGGGGTGCTGAAGGTCATCGGGTGAACCACCATCCGAGGGGGTTGAGCCAGCCGAGGGCGCGCTTGGGGGCGCCGACCGAGCCGGCGAGCTCGCGGCGCACCTGGCGGCACAGGGCGAGGGCTTCGGCGCGGGCCTCGTCGGTGGGCGCGCCGAGGGTCAGCTTCAGGTGCAGCGCGGTGAGGCGCGGCATCGAGGGGGCCAGGGCGGCGAGGCGGGCGGCGTGGCGCTCGCGGGTCTCGTCGGGGCGGCGGGCGACGCCGACGTCGCTGAAGCGGTCGAGGGTGGCGACGTAAGCGCGGACGGGATCGCCGCCGGCCATCCAGGCGAGCTGGCGGCCCACCTTGACGGCGTAGGCCAGGGCGAGGGTGACGCCGAAGCCGAGCAGCAGCCAGAAGCCCACGACCGCCCAGGGGATGCGGAAGGGATCGCTGAGGGGCTCTTCGGCGCGGCCGCCCGTCTTGTCGTCGCGGGCGAGCTCGCCGAGCAGGCTCTCGAGGGACTGGTCGACGATGCGCGGCGGGGGCTCGTCGCTCTGCTCGGGGTAGATGTCGAAGGGCACCCAGCCGACGCCGGCGAGGTGGATCTCGGGCCAGGCGTGGGCGCGGTCGCCGAGGATGAGGACGGTGCTGCCGGCGCCGCGCATGCGGTTGTCGACGGCGTAGCCGATGGCGACGCGGGCGGCGATGCCCTGGCTGCGGAAGAGGTGGACGGCGGCGTGGGCGAAGTGGACGCAGTAGCCGCGCAGGCTGCCGAAGAGGAACGAGGCGGCCGGATCGTCGGCGGACTCGTGGCGCTCCTTGCGGGTGTAGAAGCCGTTCTCCTCGAGCCACTGCTTGATGGTGTAGGCCTTCATCAGGTCGTCGCCGGCGAAGCGGGGGTCGAGGTCGCGGAGGATCTCGTCGGCGAGGGAGGCGTAGCGCGGGTCGTCGGGCGTCTCGAGGTAGTGGCGACGCTGATCCTCGGTCCAGTCGGCGGGGACGCTCTTGCGGCCGACGAGGCGGATGGTGGGCTGGGCGAGGACGTAGCTGATGGCCGAGTAGGCGGCGACGAAGCGACGCGGGGCCGGGTTGTCGATGGGGGCCAGCTCGACGGACGCGGTGAGGGCCACCGGCTGGGGGTGGTCGACGAGCAGGAACATCGAGACCGGCATGCGCTTGTGGAACGCCTCGGCCTGGACGGGGGGCGCCTTCAGGGTGGCGTCCGTCGGGAAGGTGGTGAGGACGTCGGCGTCCCAGGGGGCGTCGGCGGCGACGAGGTGGTGGCCGTCGTAGCGGCTGAGCACCTGCTGACGGAAGTAGAGGAGGCCGCCCTCGGGGGCGTAATCCTCGTGGAAGACCGCGACGGCCACGGGCAGCGGAGGCGGGGGTTGGGGGCCGGCGCCACCGCCCGAGCCCGAGCCGCCCCCGGACGTGCCGTCGGACTTCTGGTCGCCCTGCCCGCCGCCGCCGCCCTTGTCGCCCTTGCCGTCGCTGTCGCCCTTGCCGCCGCGGCCGTTCTGGTCGTCGGTCAGCGAGAGGCCGCTGGTGTCGATGTCGGGCTCGATGTGCAGGTGCTCGGCGCCGCGGTAGACCAGCCAGCCGACGAGCAGGAGCGTGAGGGCGCTGAGGGCCAGCTTGAGGGCCTTCTGGCGGCGCAGGAGCGTGACGACGGCGAGGACGGCGACGGCGACGCCGAAGCCCTGGAGCAGCAGTTGGGGATCGATGCCGCGCGACCAGGCCCAGTCCGAGAGCCAGCGCGGGCGGTGGATCATCTGGTTGCGGTGGGTGGCGAACATGTAGCTCACCGAGCCCACGACGTAGAGGGCCTCGAGGGCGGCGAAGACGCGGACGCGCGAGGCCAGGAAGCGGAGGCCGAAGACGACACCGAGGGCGAGCAGGCCGAAGGTGACCGCGTCGCCGATGAGGATGGTGCCCTTGGCGCTGGGGCCCCAGCCGCCGTGCAGGACGGCGCGGCCGAGGGGGATGGCGACGAGGGCCGTGCCGAGGCCGAGCAGAGCGCCGAGCGGCAGGCGGAGGAAGCGGCGGTCGGCGGAGCGGGCCAGGAGGGCGCCGGCGACCGCGGCGAGGCCGCCGGTGACGATGGCGGCGTCGGTGGCGAGCTCGCGCAGGTACAGCCAGACGACGCCGACGTGGATGACGGCGAGGGTGGCGAGGACGCCGTTGGACTCGGCGGCGGGGCGGGTGGTCACGCGGCGGCCTCCGTCGGGCCGACGCGGCTGAGCTCGTCGTCGGTCAGCAGGCGGCCGCTGGAGCGGTGGACGACGCGGACGACGGCGCCGGTGTGGGCCAGGGCGCGGTGGACCGCGGGCAGGGCCTCGATGGAGCGATCGGCGGGCGGGACGGCCTGCAGGACGCGGGCGGCGCGGCCCTGGCGGCTGGGCGTGAGGGCGCCGTCGATGCCGACGACGATCGTCGGGGGCGCCGGGAGGGCGCGGGTGGCCTCGAGCAGGCGGTCGAGCCAAGGGCCGCGCTCGCCGGGGACGAAGAAGACGCAGTTGCCGAGCTGGGCGTGGTCGACGCCGCGCAGGAAGTGGCCGACGCCTTCGCCGCCCCGGTCGCGGGCGCGGACGGAGTCGATGACGGCGTCGAGGGCCTCGTCGGGCAGGGTGACCGGGTGGTCGGCGCCGTCGGCGGCGAAGAGGAACTCGTCGCCGAGCAGGCCCTGCTCGAGGAAGAGGCGGGCGACCGAGGCCGTGGGCTCGTCGCCGGGGCCGGCGACGAAGTAAGCGACGGTGCTCGGGCGCGGGGCGATCGCGCGCTCGGGCATGCGGACGAGCATGCGGCGGGTGCGGGCGTAGGCCTTCCACAGGACCATGCGCAGGGGATCGCCGGGGGCGTAGCGGCGCATCTCGACGAGATCGCCCTCGGGCTCGCCGGCCGGGTGGGCGTAGCCCTCGCCCGAGGCGTGGCGCAGGGCGAGCGCGACGTCGGCGGCGCCCTGGGCGGGCGCGAAGCGGAGGGCAGCGGCCTGGGTGCGCGGGAAGCGGATGGCGGCGAGGCCGAAGATGTCGCGGACCGTGAAGAGGCGGCGGATGGAGGAGTAGCGGCCGCGGGTGCGCGGGGTCACCTCTTCGACGAGGTCGCCGCCTTCGCGCTGGAGCGTGACGTCGACGGCGGCGGGGCGCTCCCAGCTGAGATCGACGTCGACGAGGGGCCAGAAGCGCAGACCGGGCAGGGTGAGGCCCGTGCGGATGGGCGTGCCGCCGTCGACCGCGCGCTCGGTGACCTGGGCGCCGTGGCCGCGGAGGCGGAGCAGGAGGTAGAGCGTGGCGAGGAGGACGAAGGCGACCGCGACGATGAGGATGGTCAGGGTCAGGAGCATCGCGGCGCGGAGGACGAAGTCGGACTCGTCGCGGCCGTAGTGGTCGTAGATGAGCCAGCCGCCGACGCCGACGGCCCAGCCGAGGGCCGTGAGGGGCTGCAGGCGCCAGAGGGCGCGGACTGCGCGGGCGAGGCGGCGGGCGAGGGGCTTCATCGAAAGGGATCGAACCGGCGAGGGGTGGGGGTTGTTCC
>JAUHXL010000071.1 GCA_030426945.1 bacterium | reverse complement strand
GTGGCGCAGGTGGGCGCGAAGCCGGTCTTCTTCGGATGCGGGTTCGTGTGGCAGGCCTCGCAGGTGCGCTTGGACTGCGCGAACACCGTGCCCTCGTGACACTCCCCGCACTCGACCTCGGCGTGCTTGTCGCGCAGGGGGAAGTCGGTCTTCGCGTGGTCGAAGCCGGGGGCCGGGCGCCAGGCCTCCTGCCCGTGGCAGCCGCTGCAGGGCTGATCGCGCAGGGTGCCCTGGTGGGGATCCTCGGCGCCGTGGCAGCCGACGCAGGTGGTGGGCAGGCCCAGGTAGGTGCCCTCGAGGGCGCGCGCGTCGGCGTCGACGATCAGCGCGGCCCGGTGGCAGTCGCGGCAGCCGGCGTCCTGGTGGGCGCCGATCAGGTGGAAGCCGGTGCGGCCGTGGGGGAAGTTCTCGGGGCGGCCGCCCGGCCAGCGCGTGAGGGCGGCGTCGCGGCCGAGGTGATCCTTGTGGCACTCGGCGCAGGGGCGCCCCTTGACCGCGCGGCCATGGTAGCCCGTGCCGGCCCGCACCCGCTGGGCGAGCACGCGGTGGCAGTCGAGGCACAGGGCGCCCACCACGCCGGCGCCCGGCTGGTGGCACTTGTTGCACTGGTCGTCGTCGTCGAGCTGGGCGTGATCCTTCGCCAGCGGGCCGGGGGACAGGGCCTGAGCGCGTGCGCCGGCGGGCAGCAGCGCCAGCAGGGCGACGAGGGGGAGGGCCCGCCTCATACGGCGCCCACGAGGTAGAGCGAGACGACGTGCGCGGCGAGCGTCGTCAGGAGGACGAAGGTGGCGATGCGGTGGACACCGCGCCAGGTGCCGACCAGCTGCTTGAAGCCCTGCTGGCGGCGGGCGCGGAGGCGCAGCGTCGTGGCCTGATCGGCGGCTTGGAGCGCGGCGCGCACCCGATCGGGCCCGTGCTCGGCGATCAGCCCGCGCCGCACGGCGGCCCGGGCCCACCACAGGCGCAGGGCGTAGAGGGGCGCGAGGGGCAGCGCGCGCATCGCGGCGCCCGGGCGCGTCACCGACGGGGGCAGCGCGGCGAAGAGGCGTCGCTCCGCCTGCTCGGCGATGGGTCGGATGTCCTCGTCGAGGCCGGCCAGCGCCGCGCGCATGCGCCGCACGAGATCCGCCTCGGCGGCCTCGTCGCCGTGGACGCCGTGCGCGACCTGGCCATAGATCCAGCGGCCCAGGCCGCCGGTGAACAGCACCACGAGGGCGGCGACGGTGCACCACCGCGCGACCGGGTTGCCGAAGTCGCCGGCGGTGTGGGTGAGGACCAGCGCGACGCCGCCGACGCCGGCCGCCACGTGGAAGGTCAGCCAGGTCGACAGCGGGCCGAAGCGCCCCAGGCGCGCCCAGCGGCGGCGCACCAGGTAGAGCAGGTTGAGCACCATCAAGGACGAGCCGGCGATGCCGAGCAGGTGACCCAGGCTGCCGCCCGAGCCCAGCGTCCGGTGCAGCGTGGCCCAGGGGCGCGCGGCGACGGGCAGGGCGTAGTAGACGTCGCCCAGGATCCACACCGCCGCGGCGCTCACGACGCCGGCCACCCCGACGGTCGTCCAGAGGACGACGCCCGGTCTGATGCGCCGGCTGTCCGATTGCTGCCCGCCCGCGACCAACGGTCGCACCTTCCTTTCGCCGATCCGGGGGAGGTATAGGGGGCGCGTCGGGCGGCGGTCAAAGGGGCGGCCGCGGCGCGATGGATTCGGTCCATGTCCCCGAGACTTGGGGGCATTCTGAGAATCGATGTCGGCGGCCGGGCGACGGCGGGCCTCGCCCGTCAGGGGGCTTCGGGCGGGCGCCGGGTCGTGCGGCGCGCGCCGGGATCAGAAGGTGGCCTGCAGCTGCAGGATGCCCTCGTGGGCCGTGGCGTCGGCGCGGCTGAGGCCGTAGTGCAGCGTCGCGATCAGCGCGTCGCCGGCCAGCTGGCGGTTGAGGGCGGCCTGGATCCGGTGGGTGAGGGTGTCGTCGGCGCCGGTCTGCAGCAGGTCGTAGCCGAGCGCGGGCTGCCAGGGTCCGAAGCGCCGCGCGACGTGGGCGTAGGCCGCGTAGGGCGTCTCGGGCGTGGGGGCGTCGAGCGCAGCGACGCCCTCGAGGTGGACCGACCAGCTGGGGTCGACCCAGACGAGGGCGACGTCCACCTGCCGATCGAGGGGCAGGGCGGGGGCCGGGCCGGGGCCGTCCGCGCCGACGTGCTCGGCGGCGGCGACGTGCATGGTCCAGCCGCCGCGCGTCAGGGCGGCGCGGCCGGCGAGCACCACGCCCGCGTCGTCCTCGGGCACGGCGCCGGCGGGGTTGAAGGCGGCGACGCGCAGGTCGAGGCCGTAGGCGCCCACCGCCGGCCGCCAGCGCAGCTGGGCGCCGTCGAGGCGACGCAGG
The DNA here is from genome assembly GCA_030426945.1 of bacterium. Classification (GTDB taxonomy): domain Bacteria; phylum Myxococcota_A; class Bradymonadia; order UBA7976; family UBA1532; genus JACKDN01. Next base: position 17,975 of record JAUHXL010000071.1, on the reverse strand, counting down.
GCCAGGTCGGCCACGTGGCCGCGCCGCGCGAACACCAGCTTGGGCAGCGGGATCAGGAACTCGGCCGACACGGGGGTCTTGAAGCGGCCGAGCTGCACGTCGACGGTCGGCGCCAGCTCGGCCCGCAGCACGAGGTCCAGCAGCTGGACGCCCTGGTCGTTGCCCTGCAGGTGGACGACGACGCCGCCGGCGTCCGGTTGCCGGGCCTCGGTGCGGAGGCGGGCGGTGACCAGCTCGACGCCGCCGACGGTGTCCGTCGCCTCGGCATGGGCCACGCGGGCGCGCGCTTCGCCCATGCCGCCGACGGTCAGGGTGGGCGTGGCGGCGGCGGGCGTCGCCGCCAGGGCCAGCAGCAGGGGGAGCAGGGTGCGCACGGTGCCTCCTCTCGGGCCGATGCTCAGCGCTTCGTCGACACCTTCAGCCCGACCGTCACCCGGGGGGTCTCCGAGACGACGTAGCGCGCGAACCAGCCCAGGGCGCCGTCACGGGTGATGCGCCCGTCGCCGAAGAGCGAGAGGGCGTGCCCGAACTGCACGAAGTCGTCGGCGATGGCGCCCCGCAGGCCGACGTCCTCGTCGATGTACGCATAGAAGACACGCAGGCTGAGGGCGCGTCGCCACGCCTCGCCCAGATCGGCCAGCGGCTCGCCGCCCACGGTCGCGCCGGCGAGGCCGGTGTGGCGCCGGGGATCGTAGACGCCCTCGGCGCTGGCGTGCAGGCCGCGACCCACCAGCGGGGCCAGATCGAACCGCGCCTCGCCCCGCAGGAACCGGCCCGCGCCCAGCCACTCCCCCGAAGCCTCGACCAGCAGGATCCGGCTCAGGCGCTGGGTGAGCTCCAGCTCGAAGTAGTCCAGCGCGTGGTCGCGCGAGAAGACGTTGGGCGTCTCGAGATCGGAGAGCGAGCCCGCGACCAGCTCGACGACGCTGTCGCCGATCTCGAGGTCGAAGCGGGCGCCGTCGATCCAGCCGTCGGGATCGATGCCCGTGCTCGAGGCGATGTTCTTGATGGGCGGGATGGCGCCCAGCTGCAGGCGCGCCGGTCCGAGGCGGCGCTCGAGGTACAGGCGCCGGACGAAGATGGGGAAGCTGCCGGCGTCGCCGCCGGTGAAGTCGTGCAGCGTCGACCAGCGCGAGGCGTAGGTCTCGCCGGTGGAGGCGTCGAGCGCGACGTCGGCGACGCCGGCGAGGTCGAGGCGCACGCCGAGGCGCACGGCGCCCTGCAGCCGCTCCTTGGCGCGGCCCTCGATGCGGTCGTAGCGCAGATCGAACTTGGCGCTCGCGGCGCTCAGCGGGGTCGCGGCGGCGGGGGCGGCGGTGAGGAGCCCGGCCAGCAGCCACGGCAGCGGCGACGCGGGGCGGGGGACACGATGCGGTCGGCGTCCGAGCGGGAGGGGCAGGGGCGACATCGGGGGATCCTCGAGGGCAGGGCGGCAGCCTGCCACAGAGCCGCTGGCGGGGGCACCCGCGTCATGACCGAACCGTGACGGCCCAATGATGGCGGGGTGACCCGCGCGGTCGCGGGGTCCGCGATGCTGTGTTCAGCAAAGGAGGTCGCCCATGCGCCGCGTTCGAACGCTCCGCCCGTCCCTCGCCCTGCTCGCCGCCACGCTGTCTCTCGGGGGCTGCGGCGGGGGCGGCCTCTCGTACCCCGACGCGGTGCGCGCCCCCGCGCAGGCGGCGGTCGCCGAGGCGCCCGCCGGCCTCGACCGCGAGGGCTACGACCCGATCCGCGAGAACGCCTTCTTCGATCCGCGCGTGGCGCCGCTGTCCACGTTCTCCATCGACGTGGACACCGCCAGCTACGCCAACGTGCGGCGCTTCCTGGGCCAGGGGCGCCTGCCGCCGCCGGACGCCGTGCGCATCGAGGAGATGATCAACTACTTCGACTACGCCTACCCCGAGGTCGAGGGGCCGCACCCCTTCTCGGTGGTGGCCGAGGTGTCGGCGGCGCCCTGGAACCCGGCCCACCGGCTGGTGCACGTCGGCGTGCAGGGGCGGCGCATCGACCTCGCCGATCTGCCGCCGTCGAACCTGGTGTTCCTGCTGGACGTGTCGGGCTCGATGAGCGCGCCGGACAAGCTGCCGCTGCTGCAGCAGGCCTTCGCGCTGCTGGTCGAGCAGCTCCGGCCGCAGGATCGCGTGGCCATCGTGGTGTACGCGGGGGCGGCGGGGCTGGTGCTCGACAGCACCTCGGGCGACGAGAAGGGCGCCATCCTCGATGCGCTGGGCAGCCTGTCGGCCGGCGGCAGCACCGCGGGCGGCGCGGGCATCGAGCTGGCCTACGCGGTGGCGCAGCGCCACTTCGTGCCCGGCGGCAACAACCGCGTGGTGCTGGCCACCGATGGGGACTTCAACGTCGGCGTGTCGAGCGACGGCGGCCTGGTGCGGTTGATCGAGCAGAAGCGCGCGTCGGGCGTGTTCTTGACGGTGCTGGGCTTCGGCACGGGCAACTACCAGGACGCCAAGATGGAGAAGCTGTCGAACGCCGGCAACGGCAACGCGGCGTACATCGACAGCCTGCTCGAGGCGCGCAAGGTGCTGGTACACGAGCTGGGCGGGACGCTCACGACGATCGCCAAGGATGTGAAGGTCCAGGTGGAGTTCAACCCGGCCGAGGTGGCCGCCTACCGGCTGATCGGCTACGAGAACCGGCTGCTCGACGCGCAGGACTTCGCCGACGACCGCAAGGACGCGGGCGAGCTGGGCGCGGGCCACTCGGTGACGGCGCTGTACGAGGTGGTGCCGGCGGGGCTGCCGGTGCCGGGGGCGGCGGTGGACGCGCTGCGCTATCAGCAGGCGGCCGCGACGGCGGCGGCGGGCTCGGGCGAGCTGGCGACGGTGAAGCTGCGGTACAAGGCGCCCGAGGGCGACACCAGCACGCTGGTGACCGGGACAGTGCGGGACGAGGGGCTGGCCCTGGGCGCGACCAGCGACGCGTTCCGCTTCGCGAGTGCTGTGGCCGAGCTGGGCCTGCTGCTGCGCGGCTCGGCGCATCGGGGGAACGCGAGCTACCCCAGCGTTGTCGAACGCGCCCGGGGCGCCCTGGGGGCCGACCGGCACGGTTACCGGCGGGACTTCGTGGCGCTGGCCGAGCGCGCGGAGGGGCTCGCGCGGTGACATTGTGAGGTACGGCGGGAGGCGGCTATGCTGCGGCCGCCGTACAGCATTCACGTGGTGTCGGTCGCTGGGGTGGCCGGCTGGGAGGGAGAGAGCGAATGAAGGCACGGGGAATCGGGTTGATCGTCGCGCTGGCCGCGGCCGCCTTGGCCGGGTGCGGGGACGACGACGACGGGGGCAGCGGCGGCGCCGCGGGGTCGCCCGAGGGCGCGGCGGCCAACTCGGCGTCGGCGGCGGTCGAGCTGAACACGGTGAAGGAGCAGCCCGCGGACGGCGCGGTGCTGGGCACGCTGAACAAGATGTACGCGAACCTGCAGGCGTTCGACGTGCAGATCAAGGCGCAGGAGGCGCAGGCGGCCGGCGACGGCGGGGGCAACCTGCCCGGCGGCGGCATGTTGCCCGGCGGCGGTCAGATCCCGGGGCGGCTGACCGTGCGGCACGACGCGCTCGACGAGGCGTGCATCACCGTCGACATGAACACGGGCTCGACCACCTTCGACAACTGCGAAGAGGGCGGCGCGACCTTCAACGGCAGCGTCACGGTCAACGGTGACCAGGTCAGCGTGGACGTGCAGATGGTGGTCGACCCCTCGAGCTACGCCGGCGCGGTGCCGGCGGGCGCGCCGGGCGCGGCCCCGAGCATCAAGGAGGTGCGCGTCACCGAGAAGACGCCGACCCCGCTGACGGTGACCGACACCCGCATCGACGGTGTCTTCCAGGTCAACATCATGGCCACCATCGACATCCCGATGCTGGGCACCCAGACGCTGCCCACCAATCTGACCGCGACCTACGCGCTCGAGCTGACCGACGGCTGCGCCACGGGCGGCACGCTGGCCATCAGCGACGGCAACCAGTCGCACACCGCGACCTTCGGGCCGGGCTGCAACGAGGTCACCATCGAGTAGGTGCTGCCGGGGGTCTGGCGCGGCGCCGAGCGCTGCGCCAGACTGGGCGCCTTCACCAAGGGGGGCTCAATCGGGGATCGCGGCGCTGTGGTCGCACGAACGGGCTGTCAGCTCTCAGCGGTCAGCTCTCAGCCGGTCTCGCTCGGCACTGACGCGCCGTGCTCGGCTCGCGACCACGACCGCCACGCTGACAGCTGAAGGCTGACAGCTGATAGCCGGCCGTGGGTGCCTCCACGGCCGGACCGAGAGGAGCCCCTCGTTCTTCGGAGGTGTCCGTGCAGTTCCAGTTCTCTCACCACTACGCGATGGGCCCCGATGACTTCTGGGGCGCGCTGTTCTTCGACCGCGCCTTCAACGACGCGCTGTACCTCGAGGGCCTCGGCTTCGAGTCGGTGAGCGTCGAGTCCGAGACGACGACGCCCGACGGCGACCGTGATCGGGTGCTGAAGGTGACGCCCCGGCTGGCCATGCCCGGGCCGGTCAAGAAGCTGCTGGGGGATCGCTTCAGCTATCACGAGCACGGCCACTTCGACGCCGCGCGCCGGGCGCACACCGCGCGCATCGTGCTGTCGCGGCTGGCCGACAAGGTGAAGATCGCGCACACGATGTGGCTGGAGCCGGACGCCTCGGGCGGCAGCACGCGCAAGGTGACCGCCGACGTCGAGGTGTCGATCTTCGGGGTGGGGCGCGTCTTCGAGAAGTTCGCCGAGAAGAGCGTGCGCGAGAGCTACGAGAAGGCGGCGGCGTTCACGAACGCCTGGTGGGCGAAGCAGCACGGGTGAGCAGGCAGCGCGCCGCGAGCGCCGCCAGGGCGAGCGTGCCCCAGATCACCAGCAGGAACTTGAGGGCCGCGGTGGTGAAGGCCACCAGCGTCAGCGTCGCCGTCGGCCCGTCGTAGAGGACCGCGAGCAGCGCCACGTTCTCGGCGAGGTCGAGGGCGCCGGCGAGGGGCATCGCGCGGGCGAGGCGGCGCGCGCCGAGCAGCCACAGGCCCAGCGCCAGCGTGGCGGGGTACAGCAGCAGGAACAGGGCGTCGAGGCCCAGGTTGCGGGCGGCGAGGGGTGCGCCCTCGGGCCCCCAGCTGTCGAGCATGGCCTGGGCGGTGTGGACGTCGGCGGCCAGCTCGAAGCTGACGATGCCGAGGGGCGCGGGATCGGTCTTCAGCGGAGCGCCGAGGATCATCAACGCCGCGGCGACCGCGATCGTGGCGAGGGCGAGCGCGCCGAAGGTGGCCTTCACCAGGCGCTCGCGTCGGCAGCGTGGCACCCGGCCGCCGCGCAGTCCCGATCGATGGGCGCGTGGTCGCCGGGCGCGGCGGAGGCCCGGCCGCCGGCCACGTGGCAGCCGTCGCAGCGGGTGGGGATGGCCTCGGCGCGATCGAGGTGGCAGGCGTCGCACAGCGGCAAGGCGCGGTCGCCGACGCGGCGCTCACCCGCGTGGGCGCCGGTCAGGGGCCAGCCGTCGTGGGCGAAGGTGGCGGCCGCGAAGCCGGCGGCGTGGCAGCTGTCGCAGTCGAGGCCGGGCTCGAGCGTGTCGGTCTGCGCGCAGGCGACGCGCGCCGCCGGATCGGCGCCCGGCGGGAGCGGGCGCCAGCGGAGCGGGAAGTCGTGGGCGACGGCCGCGCCGAGGGCCTCGCCCGTGTGGCAGCAGGCGCAGTCGGCCCGCAGGGGGGCGCGCTCCAGCCCGGGCAGGTGGCAGGCGGCGCAGGGGTGATCGGCGTGGGGGCCGGTGAGGGGGAAGGCGTCCGGGTGCGCGGTCGCGGCGGGGGCGAAGGCGGCGGCGGTGTGACAGTCGGCGCAGCGATCGCTGGCGAAGCCGTGGCTGACGGTCGGGCGGTCGGCGGCGTGGCAGTCGAAGCAGCGGGCCGGCGCGGCGTCGTCGGCGGGCAGGGCGGCGGCGTGGCAGCGGTCGCAGCGCAGGGGCGCGTCGGGATCGGGCACGCGGTGCGCGCCGTCGAGGGGCCAGCCGGCGTGGTCGAAGAGGGCCGGGCGGAAGGCCTCGGTCGTATGGCAGGGGCGGCAGTCGGCGAAGTCGGGGCCGCAGCAGTCGAGGACGTGCCAGACCGGGGCCGGCGGCGCGTCGCCGGGCGCATCCTCCGGGGCCGCGTGGCAGTCGCGGCAGCGGGCGTCGGCGGCGACGGCCGGGTGCGCGGCGACGGGCTGGGGTTCGCCGCGCTCGCTGGCGCAGGCGGCGAGCAGGACGGCGAGGGCGAGCAGGCGGCGGCTCGTGCCCGAACGCCTGCGGAGCAGCGGTTGGCTGTCCAACGGTCTGAAAACAAAGCGCTTGTCTGGTTGTCCCGCCCGGCGGATCGGGCCGCCATCCGGGCACGGGCACGGGCACGGGCTCACCGCAGCGCTTGTCCGAACACGGGTGATCCGACGGCTCATCGGAAGATCGCCGGGTAGAAGGCGGCCGTGGTGTGACAGTCGACGCAGTCGCGGCCGGCGGGGTGGTTGCGGGGCGGCTGATCGGCCAGGTGACAGCTGCGGCAGGCCTCGGCGCCGGCGCGGATGGCGGGCGGCAGCGGGTGGCAGGCGCCGCAGGGCAGGCCGACGTGGGCGCCGGTGAGCGTGAGCGGGTGGCGGAAGCTGTTGGCCGTCCACGGGGCCGCGCGGTCGTGGCAGCGGGTGCAGTCGAGCAGCTCGCCGGCGTCGACGAGGAACGCGCGGTGGGGCGCGGACAGATCGCGCAGGTGGCAGCGGGCGCAGTCGTCCGCGTCGAGGGCGGCGCCGGTGTGGCAGCGGCCGCAGGCGGTGGCGACGCGGGCGTGGACGCCGCCCGTCGCGACGGGCGGGTCGTGCACGAAGCCCGGCGCCGAGAAGGTGGTCGGGCGGTGGCAGTCGGCGCAGTCGCGGGCGCCGGCGAAGCGGTGGCCGCGGGGCAGCTGCTCGCCGTGGCAGAAGACGCAGTCCGCGGGCTGGCCCACGAAGCGGCCGGCCGGGTGGCAGTCGACGCAGGGGACGCCCAGGTGGCGCCCGGTGAGGCTGAAGCCGGTGGTGGCGTGATCGAAGCGGACCAGCAGCCAGGTGTCGGCGGTGTGGCAGTCGGCGCAGGTCTGGCCGGCGCCGCCGCGGTGGCGGTCGGCGTGGCAGGCGACGCAGGCGTCGCGGGCAGGGGGCGCGCCGGGCGGGTGGCAGTCGGCGCAGCGGCGCAGGGCGTGGGGGCCGGTCAGCGCGAAGCCGGCGCGCGCGGCGTGGTCGAAGGGGGCGTCGGCGAAGGGGCGGTCGGGCAGGTGGCAGTCGACGCACGCGCCGAGATCGGCGTGGGGCGGGGGCTGCTGGTGGCAGCGGGCGCAGTCGACGGGCGCGGGCGGGGGCTCGACGTGGCACAGGCCGCAGGGCAGGGCGTTCATCGGCGGGCGCAGGTCGAGGGCGCAGCGCGCGGGGGCCGGCGGGGTGGGCGGCGCGGCGTCGGGCGCGGCGGCGTCCGGGCGCGCGGCGTCGGGCGCGGCGGCGTCCGGGCGCGCGGCGTCGGGCGCGGCGGCGTCCGGGGGGGCGGCGCCGTCTTCGGCAGCGAGGGGGGCGTCGGCTGCGGCCGTGTCGTCCGGCGCGCCCGCGTCGAGCGCGGTGACCGGGGCCGAAGGCAGCGCGCCGGCGTCGAGCGAGACGGGGGCGGTCGGAGGCGGGGGGCCGGCGTCGTCCGCGCGCGCGCCGAGCGGCGCGGCCCACAGGACCAGAAGGGCCAGCAACACGCGATCGGCAGGGTGACCCACCGGCGAGACGAGGGGCGTCCGCGCCAGGCGGCCTCCGGCTGGGCGCAGGCGCGCGACGCGCGCGCGCGCCGAGACGGCGCGCCGGCTGCCCCGGCGCGCGTGAACGGCGGCGGCGTCGGCGCGCGGTGACCCGGAGGGCGTCAGCGCCACGCGAGGCCCACCTGCGTGAAGGCCAGCAGCTGCGCGGCGGCCAGGTCGTAGTCCACCTGCGCGGCGACGTAGCCCCAGCGCGCGTGCGCCGCGGCGCGCGCGTAGGCGGCCATCTCGACGGTCCGGCTGTAGGGATCGAGCGCGACCTGCGCGCCGGGGGCCTCGGGGGTGAAGGTCGAGAAGGTGTCGTCGGGATCGCGCAGCGTCGTGCGCAGGCCGGCGAACGCATGGCCCGGCGCGCCCTGCCAGCCCAGCTCGCCGGTCAGCGCGGTCTGGCTGCGGGTGGGCTCGTGATCGTGGACGGCGCCGAGGTTCGCGGCCAGGCCCAGGTCGAAGGCGTCGGTGAGCTCGACGGCGCCCTGGGCGCGCCAGGCCAGCTCGTCCTGGGTGGACTGGCCGCCGTCGTCTTCCAGCACCAGGCGGTCGCGCAGGCGGGCGCGCCCGCGCGCCATCAACCGCAGCCCGGGCAGCGCGCGCCAGCGGGCGCGGGCCGTGATGTCCTGGAAGCGGTCGGTCGAGCCGGCGGCGGCGAAGCGGCTGGCCTGCAGCAGCCAGCCGGCGTCCAGCTTCAGCGGGCGCCAGGGGCGATGGCCCGCCTGGACGTACACCTGGGTGAGCGCGAAGCCCTGGTCGGTCAGCAGCCAGGTGCGCGGATCGCCGGCCGGCACCGACCACGCGGCCACGTCGGCGGTCTCGGCGCTGGCGAAGATCCAGGTCGTCGGCGTCGGCACCACCAGCAGGCGCAGGGCCGCGTCGATCACGTCCCGTTGGCGCTGCCCCTCGGCCGCGCGGTTGGGCGGCGCGAAGCGCTCGCGGCCCCAGCTCGCGCTGGCCGCGCCGTCCAGCCAGTCGTCGATCCGCACCCGCGCCGTGCCGGCGACCACCGGTCGGTCGGCGTCGGGGGTGAGGTCGTCGTCCTCGGCGCGCAGGCCGCCGGCCAGGGCCAGCTCGACGGCGTCGTGGACGCGCGCCGCCAGCTCGGCGCCGTCGACCAGCAGCAGGGCGGTGCCCTCGCCGACCCCGAACCGGCCGACGCTGAGCGTGAAGGGACCGGCGTCGCGCAGGGTGAGGCGGGCCTCGGGCACGCCGCGGCGGGCGCCCGCGGCGCGCAGCAGATCCTCGCGCGCCCGCAGCTCGACGTGCAGCTCGAGGTCGCCGCCGAGCAGGTCGGCCAGCTCGCGCAGCCGGGCCCGCAGCCCGTAGCCCCACAGCTGCGTGCCGGGCGCCCCGTCGGCGCCGTCGGTCAGGTGCAGGTAGTCGGTGCGCGCGCGGACGTCCTGCTCGACGCCCGCGGCCACCGCGGGCGCCAGCCCCAGCAGCAGCGGCAGCAGGCGGCGCACCGCGCGAAGGTAGCCCGAAACGGTGGCCGGGCGGAATGTGCTCGGCGCAGTCGGGCGTTCGGGCGTCCATGGCGAGCATCGGGCACATCGCGGTGGGCATGGCGGCCGGGCGTTGGTACGCCGGCGCCGGTGGGCGGCCGAGCTGGCGCCCGATGGTGGCCTTCTCGGTGTTGTCGCTGGTGCCCGATCTCGACGTGCTCGGCTTCCGCTTCGGGATCGCCTACGGCGACGCGTGGGGCCACCGCGGGGCGTCCCACAGCCTGCTCTTCGGCGTGGCCCTCGGCGCGCTGTCGGCCGCGCTGGCGGCGCGGTCGGGCCACCCGGCGCGGCGCGTGTTCGTGCTGGCCTCGCTGGTGGCGATGAGCCACGGTCTGCTCGACACGCTGACCGACGGCGGCCTCGGCGCGGCGCTGCTCTGGCCCTTCGACGAGGCCCGCATCTTCGCGCCGTGGAACCCGCTGCCCGTCGCCCCCATCGGCCGCGGCTTCCTGTCGCCGCGCGGTCTGCACGTCGCCACCACCGAGGCGCTGTGGTTCGCCCCCCTGCTGCTGTACGCCCTGTGGCCCCGCCGCCGCCGGCCGCGCGCGCGCAGCGGCGCGTGAGCCGGGGTGCAGGCTCGATTGCCCTCGCGGGCGTCCGGTGGCACCGTTCGGCCCATGCGCGCGCTCCCCCTGCTCCTGCTCTGCGGCGTCGCCGCCTGCGACCCCCCCGCCCCGCCGACGCCCCCGGCGCCCCCGCCCGCCACGCCGGACGCGGCGCTGCTGGCGCCGAGCGGCCCGCTGGCCGCGCTCGACCGCGCGCCGGGGCCACCGGCCCTGCTGGTGCTGGACGATCCGCTGACGCCGCTCTTGGCCTGGCTGAAGGAGCCCGCCACCGTCGCGGCCCTCGAGGGGCCCGCCCTGCGCGACTGGCTGGCCGCCACCGGGCTCGAGCCGGGGCTGCTGGATCCGGCCGTCCTGTCCCTGGGCCTCGTCGCGCAGCGCGACGTCGTGCCCGATCGCGTCGTCGTGCGCGGCGACGGCGCCGCCCGCCCCGCCTTCGCGCAGGCCCTGGCGGCGCTGCGCGGTGGGGTGGTCGAGGCGCCGCGGCTGCCCCGGCTGACGGCCCACCTCCGCTTCCGCACGGTCGAGGGGGCCAGCGCGGCAGAGACCTGGGTGCGCACCGCCTTCGGTGAGAGCGCCCGCTTCGAGGGCCGCCTGCGGGACGTGCTGGGCGAGCGGCTCGACGCCGTGCCCCACGCCGAGACGCGGGCGGCGCTGGCCGCGCTGCCGGTCACGCTGCACGTCGAGCGGGACGGTCCCTGGCTGACGGTGGCGCTGGGCCCGCCGCTGCCCCGCGAGGGGGAACCCGACCTCGGCTTCGCGGCCCGCTGGGCGCCGGGCGGGCCGGCGGCGCGCCTGACCAGCGAGGCCGACGGCGTGCGCCTGGCCGTGCGCGGCCTGGACGCCGCGCCGGCCGCGCTGCGCCGGGCCCTGCCGGCCGACGCGGACATCGCCTGGGCCTGGCCCGCCGCCTCACCGCGCGGCGCCGTCGAGATGTTCGCGACGCTGCTCGGGCCCTGGGGCGCGCCGGCCGCCGCGCTGGCCGAGGCGCTGCCCGCCGACGCCGTCGGGGTGGCGGTCGTCGTGCGCCACCCCACGACCTACGCGGCGCTCGAGGCGACGGTGGTGCGCAAGGGCGAGCGGGCCGAGGTGCGGCTGCCGGGCCTGCCCGTGCCGCAGGTGGCGCTGGTTTGGCCGGGCGACCTGCAGGCGGCGCGCGCGGCGCTCGCCGCTGGGCTCGGCGCGGCGGCGGGGGAGGGCGGCCCGATCCCGTGGGACGCGGTGGACCTGGGGCTGGGCCGGCCGACGTTCGCGCCGGATCTGTCCGCGGCGGTGGCCCGGCGCGACCTGACGGTGGCGCGCTGGGCGCTGGCCAACGACGCGCGGCCTCACCTGGTGGCGCTCGACGGCGCGGTGGCCCTGTCGACGCACCCGGCGCTGACGCGGCGCCTGCTGGCGGGCGAGGGCGCGGCGCCGCGCTTCGACGGGGTGGGCCTGGCGGGCGTCCTGCGCGCGCTGTCGGCCTGGGGCCCCGGGCTGATGGGGCAGCTCACCGGATCGCCGGACGGTGAGGCGGGTCAGGGGGCGCTGCTGCGCGGCCTGGCCGGGGTGGCCGTCGCGCTGGGCGCGGTCGACGTCGCCGGCGACGGGGCGAACGTGACGCTCCGGCGCCGGCCGGGCGTGGCCCCGGACGCGGCGGCGGTCGGCGCGTGGCTGGACGCCTTCTGCGCGGGCGGCGGCATGGGGCCGTCGGGGCAGCCGGGCGCGCGGCTGCCCGAGGTGGCCGCGCCGGTCGCGGTCGCCCCGCGGCCCGTGCCGGTCGTCGTCGCGGCGGACGCGGTGCGCTCGGCGGCGGGGGCGGCGCCCATCCCGAGCGGCGCAGACGACGCGCGGGGCCTGGGGCGCGTGGAGGGTCTGGTGAGGGCCACGCCGGGGGTCGAGCAGGGCGTCACGCTGTACGCGGACGCGGCGACGCCGGCCTGGTTGGTCGCGCGGGTGCTGAGCGCCGCGCCGAGCGCGGTCGTGGCCGTGCGCCGCGGCGGCCCCGAGGGTCGGCCGGACGCGCCCGATCCGATCCACGCGCAGCGGGTGCGGGCGGCGCTCGAGGCGGCGGGGCCGGCCGGGCGCTCGGGCGCCGCGCTCGCCGCGCTGATCGACGCGCTGGGTGACTGCGCGGCCGCCGGCGCGGCCTTCAAGGCGCTGGGCGAGGCGCCGGCCGGCGAGCGGTGCACGACGCTGGCCGAGAAGCTGAAGGGCGCGCTGCCCGCGTGCGCGCCGCCGGCCGCCGCGCGCACGCTGAGCGTGATGCGGGCCACCGAGCCGGCGGGCGCGCCGGTGGTGACGGTGGCGCCGCCCGCGAAGGTGCCCGCCGACGCGACGCCGTGGGGCCAGGCGGCGAGGGCGCGGCCATGAGCGTCGGCGTGCGGATCCTCGCGCTGGCCGAGGCGCCCCACCTGATCCCCACGCTTCGCCGCTGGCTCGTCACCGAGTGGCCCGCGTACTACGGCCCCTCCGGGCCGGGCGACGCGGGCGCGGATCTACAGGCCCGCGCGCAGCGCGCGGCGCTGCCGGTGGGCGTCGTGGCGCTGGACGAGGAGGGCGCGCCGCTGGGCACGGCGGCGCTCACCGCGACCTCCATCCGGTCGCACGCGCACCTGACGCCGTGGCTGTCCGGGCTGTTGGTCGAGCCGACCGCGCGCCGCCGCGGGATCGGCGCGCGGCTGGTCGAGGCGATCGAGGCCGAGGCGGTGGCCCGCGGCTTCGAGAGGCTGTACGCCGCGACCGACACCGCGGGCGGCATCCTGGCGCGCCGGGGCTGGGTCGTGGTGGACGAGGCGGCCTCGGATCGCCGGGCGCTGGCGGTGTTCGCCCGCGCGCCGAGCTCGCGCTGAGGTCGAGGCGCGCGGCGCCTCACCCCTTCACGCACACCACCTGCTTCAGCGTGTGCACCACGTCGACCAGGTCGGCCTGCGCCGCCATCACCGCGTCGATGTCCTTGTAGGCCATCGGCGTCTCGTCGACGACGTCGGCGTCCTTGCGGCACTCCACCGTCGCCGTCGCCCGCGCGTGATCCTCGACCGTGAAGCGGCGGCGCGCCTCGGTGCGCGACATCGCGCGCCCCGCGCCGTGGCTGCACGAGCAGAAGGACTCGGGCTGACCCTTCCCGCGCACGATGTACGAGCGCGCGCCCATCGAGCCCGGGATGATGCCCAGCTCGCCCTCGCCCGCCCGCACCGCGCCCTTGCGCGTCACCCAGCACGACTTGCCGTAGTGCTGCTCGCGGGCGATGTAGTTGTGGTGGCAGTTCACCGCCATCGACGTCACGTCGAAGGGCGGCAGCCCCGGCACCCGCTTCAACGCCGCGATCACCCGCTGCATCATCAGCCGGCGGTTCGTCGCCGCGAAGTCCTGCGCCCAGCCGACCGCCTCGACGTAATCGTCGAACAGCGCGCTGCCCTCGGGCAGGTAGGCCAGGTCGCGATCCGGCAGCGACACGAACCAGCGCTCCATCTCGCGCTTGGCGGCGCCGATGAAGTGCGAGCCGATGCGGCCGCCCACCCCACGCGACCCGCTGTGCAGCATGCACCAGACGGCCTGCGACTCGTCGAGGCACACCTCGATGAAGTGGTTGCCCGTGCCCAGGGTGCCGAGGTGGCTCACGTGGTTCGCCTTGGCCAGCCGCGGGTGCTTCGCGCACAGCGCCTCGAAGCGGGGCAGCAGCGCCGCCCACGCCTCGCCCACCTCGGTCGGCGGATCGCGCCACGCGCCACGATCGTTGCGCGCGCCGTTGTGCGTGCGGCCGTGCGGCACCACGCGCTCGATGGTCGAGCGCAGGGGCGCCAGGTCGTCGGGCAGGTCGCTCGCGGTCAGCGTCGTGCGCACCGCCATCATCCCGCAGCCGATGTCGACGCCCACGGCGGCCGGGATCACCGCGCCGACCGTCGGCACGACGCTGCCGATCGTCGCCCCCAGGCCGGCGTGGACGTCGGGCATCGCCGCCACCCACTTGTGCACGAAGGGCAGGCTCGCGAGGTTGCGCAGCTGCGCGCGGGCCTCGTCCTCGAACAGCACGCCGCGCGTCCAGGCCTTGATCGGCTTGTTCGGCGTCTCGATCACGTCGTAGTGGCGGTCGCTCATCTCGTCCTCCCGGTGTCGATTGCGGGGAGCCGGAAGAGCAGGGGGCGTGCCAGCGCCGAGACGGCGGACTCTCGGCGAGGGGACGGCGGCGGGCGATACGTTCGGCGCGTCGATGCGCTGCGCGTATCGTCGGTCAGTCCTTGCCGCTCTGCCACATCCAGCCGGCGCCCGCGGCGGCGGCGAGGATCACGAGGATCGTCCACTGGGGCAAGGCCGGGGCGTGGCCCGGGGTCGTGGGCGCGGCGGCCTCGGCCTCGGCGGTCGGCGCGGCGGCGGCGGGCTCGGCGGCGGGCCCATCCGGTGCGGGCGGCGGCGCCGGGGGCGCGGGCTTCGGCGCGGCGGGCGGGGGCGGCGGCGCGGCCGGCGGGGTCGGCGCGGGCGCGGGGCGGGCCGTCGTGGGCGCCGCGGCGCCGGTGGGCGCGGCGTCGTCGCAGGATCCGTGGCAGCCCAGGGTCTGCGGATCGGCGTCGCCCTGCACCTTGCCGCAGGCGTTGTCGGCGCCGGTGAGCGCGCCCGCCGCGCCCGCGACGTCGGCCGTCGTGTTGCCGCACAGCTGGTTGCCGCGCAGCGGGTTCTTCAGGCAGGCGCCGGCGTCGTCGTAATGCGTGGCCGCGGCCGAGGCGCACGCCGCCGCGAAGCCGGCGACGGCCTCGGCGCTGTCGAGCTGGTTCTCGAACACCAGCCGCCCCCCCTCGCCCTTGCGCTTGAACAGCGCCCCGGTGGCCGGGCAGGCGTAGTTGGGCACGCAGCCCGGCGTGCCGATGGCGTCGACGATGGCCGGCGCGCAGCGGCGCACCCAGGCGTCGAACCCGATCTGGGCGTCCTTGTTCTCGAGGCCCGACTTGCGCAGCAGCACGTCGTGGCCCTGCGCGCGCACGTCGGGCAGCCAGCCCTCGTGCACCAGGCAGCCGCCGCAGCCCGAGCTGTAGAGCATGGTGGTGCCGGGCTTCACGCCCTCGAGCTGGGGCGAGCACGCGCAGGGATCGTAGGGGCCGCGAGCGGCCGGGCCGCGCACGTCGGCGGGCGGGGCGGGGTCGCCCAGCAGCAGGCCCAGGCCGTTGCCGCGCACCGTGTTGTCCACCAGCACGGGCCGCGCGGTGCAGGCGGCGATGCCCACCTCGGCGCCGCTGACGGTCGACTTCAGCACGACCACGCCGGGGCTCTGCAGCTCGCCCGCGGGGCACGCGCCGCCCTTCGGCGCCCCGAACGCGAGGCCCACGCGGCCGGCCTCGAACCGCGAGCGATCGATCCGCAGGCCGGGCGCCTTCGCCGCGCTCAGCCCGACGGCCGTGCCGCGCACGTCGCTGTCGAAGATCGTCAAGTCTCGGGACGCGGCCTCGATGCCCGTCGCGCCGCCCTCGACGCGGACGTTGCGCAGCAGCACATCGTCCGCGGCGACCTTCACACCGACACCCTCGCCCGCGCTGATCGGGTGGTCGGCGCCGTCGAAG
This sequence comes from bacterium, assembly GCA_030426945.1. Taxonomy (GTDB): domain Bacteria; phylum Myxococcota_A; class Bradymonadia; order UBA7976; family UBA1532; genus JACKDN01. The sequence goes on along the minus strand of JAUHXL010000071.1, from coordinate 2,616 downwards.
GTGGCGCCGGCGCCGGTGATGGTGATGCAGGCGCCGGCGCCGCTGTTCTTCAGCGGGCCGCTCTGCTGCACGTCGGCGCCGGGCGCGGCCAGCGCGGTGGTGCAGGCGGCGCAGTCGTCGCACGGCGTACCGCGCGCGGCGGCGCCGCCGGCGCCCAGGGTCAGCAGCAGCGCCACGGAGATCGTCGTGGGTCGGATCATCGAAACCTCCCGATCGGCGGGCACGTTACCGCCTTCCGGCGGTCGAGTCACCCAGGGCCGGTCGCGTAGGCGGCGCGGTCGAAGCGGCGGAGCTGGCGGCGGAACTCGAAGGTGAAGCCGGGCCACAGCGTGGTGTTGACGCCGTCGGCGGTCGAGTACCAGGCGTCGCAGCCGGTGGACCACACGGTGCGCTTCATGCGGCGCTGCAGCGCGCGGTTGTAGGCGGCCTGCGCCGCGGGGCGCACGTCCAGCCAGCGCACGTCGGGCGCGTCGAGGTGGTCGAGCGCGGCCAGCACGTAGGGGAACTGGCTCTCCATCATGTAGACCATCGAGCTGTGGCCCAGCCCGGTGTTGGGCCCCGTCAGCAGGAACAGGTTGGGGAAGCCGGCGACGGTGGTGCCTTTGTAGGCCTGCGCGTGAGCGCCCCAGGTGGCGTCCAGGTCGCACCCGTCGAGGCCGGTGACCGGGAAGGGCGCGCCCTGCTCGGCGGCGTGAAAGCCGGTGGCCAGCACCAGCACGTCCAGGGGCCGGTGCGCGCCGTCGGCGGTGCGGACGCCCGTGGCGTCGAAGCGATCGATCGGGTCGGTCACCAGCTCGACGTTCGGCCGGTTCAGCGCCGGGTAGTAGTCGTCGGACAGCAGCACCCGCTTGCAGCCCAGCGCGTAGCGGGGCGTCAGGCGGGCGCGCAGATCGGGGTCGGGCACGCTGTCGGCCAGGAAGCGCAGGGCGTCGCGCGCGGGGTACTTCATCACCTCGGGCGTGAAGACGAAGGGCACCACGCGCCACTCGAGGCCCAGGTAGATGCGGGCGCGCTCGGCGGCGCGCAGCAGCGGCAGGCGGCGGAACAGCGCCGCGCGGCGGCGGCCGAGCGCGCGATCCTCGCGGGGCAGGATCCAGGGGGGCGTGCGCTGGAACAGGTGCAGCCGCCCGACGCGCGGCGCGATGGCCGGCACCACCTGGATGGCGCTGGCGCCGGTGCCGACGACGCCCACGCGCGCGCCGTCGAGGGGCACGTCATGGGCCCAGCGCGCCGTGTGGAAGGCCGGGCCGGCGAAGTCGCCCAGGCCGGGCAGCGGGGGGATCATCGGGCGGCTCAGCCCGCCGGTCGCGCCGACCAAGACGCGCGCCCGGACGATCTCACCGTCGGCCAGCGTCAGGCGCCAGCCCCCGCGATCCGCCTCGAAGTCGGCGGCCACCACCCCGCACCCGAAGCGGACGTGGCGGCGCAGCCCGAAGCTGTCCGCGACGTGGTGAAGGTAGGCGAGGATCTCGCCCTGCGGCGCGTAGGTGCGCGTCCACCCGTGATGCGGCGCGAAGGAGAACGAGTACAGGTGCGACGGCACGTCGCAGGCGGCGCCGGGGTAGTGGTTGTCGCGCCAGGTGCCGCCCAGGTCGGCGGCGGCCTCGAAGATGCGGAAGCGGCGGCCACCCTGCATCGTCAGCCGCGCGCCCAGCCCGAGGCCCGCGAAGCCGGCGCCGACGATGGCGACGTCGAGGTCGGGCGGCGGGCTCACTCGGCGAACGGGTCGATGATGGTCGGCACGCCCTCGTCCAGCCACGTGCCCAGGAAGGTCAGCGCTTGCAGCAGCGGCTCCGGGCCCAGGGGCGTGTTGCCGTGCGACGCCGCCGCGAAGCGCCCGCCACCCTGCGAGACGCGGTCGTACTGGTAGTAGGCGGCGGTGGTGCCGTCGACGTTGCCCGTCTGGGGCCCCGACACGAGGTCGATCAGCTCCACCGGCGTCAGCTGGGGCGCCAGGTGCGGGATGCCCATGGCCCGCGCCAGCGCGCGCCCCGAGGCGGGCGGCACCGTCTGATCGTCCTTGGCGACCGGGAAGAGCACGTGGGGCGTGGGCCCCTCGACGCCGCGGTCGTGCAGGATCTGGGCGCCGTACATCGCCGGATCGGCCGCGTCGACCAGCGTCTGCGCCACCGGCAGCAGCCGGTGCAGCCGGTCCGCGCCGCCGGCCAGGTTCTCGAGGGCCGGCCGCAGCGGCGCGATCATGCCGGTGTCGGTGATGAACAGCATCAGCTGACCGCCCGCCACCGACAGGATGCCCGTCTGCAGCATGTCGCTCATGGCCAGCAGGCTGCTGCCCAGCATGCCGCCCAGGCTGATGCCCCAGTAGCCCACGCGCCCGCCGTCGAGGTCGGGCGCGCCGTCGCCGTCGACGTCCGGGTTCGCGCGCACCAGCTCCAGCAGCTGCAGCCGGTCGAGCGTGGTCTGGTTGAAGTTGCCGCGCAGGGCCTTGGTGTCGACCTTCAGGCCGGCCAGGTCGAGGCCCAGGAAGGCCAGCGCCGGCTCGCCCATGCCGTCGGCGGTGGGGTGCTCGCCGTGCTCGAGGGCGTCCGACGCGATCACCGCGATGCCCTGGGGCGCCAGCACCTGCGCCAGGTAGCGGCCGCTGGCGCGGCGATC
>JAUHXL010000637.1 GCA_030426945.1 bacterium | reverse complement strand
CTTCGGCACCCAGCCGTAGGCGTAGCGCGTGCGCACCAGCAGCAGATCGCCCGGCCAGTCGGTGATCACCTGCACCGGCGCCTGCGCGCGCACGGTGCTGCAGCGGTTGCGGTCGAAGCGCAGGTCGAGCGTGGGCGTGTAGAAGGGGCGCAGGGTGGGCGCGCAGCGCATCTGCACGTCGTCCAGCGCCACGTGCACCGCGCCGACGAGCCCGTCGCGCAGGGCGCCCGCGTCGAAGCCGCTCCGCGCGGCGGGGCCCAGCGCCTGCCCCTGCGCGTCGACGTACTTGGCGTCGTCGAAGCGGCTGCCCAGCCAGGCGAACCGCTCGGTGAGATCCTGCCGCAAGGTCGCGATGTCCAGGGGCGCGGCCAGGTCGTAGACGCCGAAGGGCAGGTCGTCCTGCGCGGCGCGCAGGGCCGCGTCGTGATCGGCGATGGCCTGGGGCGTGAGCAGCACCTCGTCCGGATCGACCCCGCCGCGCTCGAGCCAGAAGGCCGGCGACCGGTGCTTCGGCTCGACGCCGGGCAGATCCTCGGGGGCTTCGCCGCGCTCGGGGCAGATCGTGGCCACGGGCGGCGGCGGCGGCGTGGTGTCGGCGGGCGCCGGGCGCACCTCCGGCGGCGTCGGCGACCCGCAGGCGGCCACCAGCGCGGCGATCAGCATCGGGCAGGGCAGGGCGCGCATCCGGGGGAAGCTATCACAAGCGGCCGTGGACGCCACGCCGCCGCGCGCCTCGGGTCATCGGCGCGCGCCGTTGGGGTGTAAGATGGCGCGCGCCGGGCGTCGGGTAGGGCGCACCGGCCCGGAGGTCGCCATGCGCGCTCGTCTCGTCCTCACCCTCGCGCTTCTGGTCCCGCTGCTCGGCTGCGACGACTCGAACGACACCGCCTCGGCCGCCGGCCCGGACGTCGGCGTCGTCGTCGACGCGCCCACCCCGCCGGCGCTGGACGATGAGCTGAACCGCCTGCGCGCCGTCGTCGACGAGGCCGCGGCCCTCGACGCGGACGCCCTGCTGGCCCGCCACGCCGTGCCCTTCGCCGAGTCCCTCGGCTACGACCCCCTCGACGCCCAGAACCTCGAGGTGGTGCAGGCCTCGCCCTTCGCCCTCGACGACGACGAGCTCGCCACCCTGGCCCACAACGGCTTCGTCATCAGCGCGCGCCAGCCCCTCGGCCACTTCGTCGCCGGCTACGAGCGCATCTACAACGCCGATCTGCCGGTGTACTTCTCGGCCGACAGCATGCTGCACGTGCTGCACCGCTCGTTCTCGACGCTGCTGCAGAACACCGAGCGCCGCGCGCTGATGCCGGCGCTGGACGCCTGGCTCGAGGGTCTGCGCGCGCGCCTGGCCGACGGCGCCGCGGCCCCCTGGGGCGACCAGGCCGAGCGCGACATCGACCTCTACCTGACCACCGCCCTGTCGCTGCTGCGAGGCGCGGCGGTCGCGCCGGTCACCGATCTCGATCCGGCGCTGCTGACCCCGCTGCTGACCGGCGCCCTCGCCGCCGAGGGCCTGGGGGGCGCGACCCTGTTCGGGCAGCGCCGTCAGGTGGACTTCAGCCAGTTCCGCCCGCGCAGCCACTACGCCGACGACGAGCAGCTGTCGCGCTACTTCCGCGCCTCGATCTGGCTGGGCCGCATCGACGTCCGCATGGTCGAGACCGACGAGGGCGGCGCGCAGCGCCTCAACCGCGACGCCGTCGCCGCCACCCTCGCGTTCGCCGATCTGATCGACGACGACCTGCGCGCGCAGTGGGCCCGCATCGACGCCGTGCTGACCAGCCTGGTCGGGCCGCAGGACTTCATGACCGTGGATCGCCTGGGCGACCTGGTCGACGCCCTCGCGCTGCCCCGCCGTGACGCCGCGGGCCTGGCGGCCGTGGACGACGTGACGCTGACCACGCGCGTGCTGGCCGGCGGCTTCGGCGTCCAGCGCATCGCCAGCCACGTCATCGCCTTCTACATCCCGGGGCGCCCGGTGCCGCTGGCGCTCAGCTTCACCCTCCTCGGGCAGCGCTACGTGGTCGACAGCCACGTCCTCGCGAACGTGGTGCACGACCGCGTGCAGGTGCCGGGCAAGCCGATGCGCATGCTGCCCGATCCGCTCGACGCCGCCTTCGCCGCGTTCGGCAACGACCAGGCCGCGGCCCTGCTCGAGCCCGAGCTGCGCGCCTACGGGTACGCCGGCCACCTCGCGGCGATGCGCGATCTCACCGACGCGCTGGGCCCCGAGGCCTGGTCGGATAGCCTGTACGGCGGCTGGCTGGGCGCGGTCCGCGCCCTGTCGCCGGACACCGAGGTCGTCGCGGATCCCGCCGCCGCCGGCCGGCCCGCCGTCGTCGGCACCGACGCCTGGGGCCGGCGCCTGCTGAACACCCAGATCGCGTCCTGGGCCGAGCTGCGCCACGACACCGTGCTGTACGCCAAGCAGAGCTACACCGGCGGCGCCGGCTGCGATTACCCCGACGGCTACGTCGAGCCCGTGCCCGCCTTCTGGGACGCGCTGGTGGCGCTCGCCGAGCGCGGCCGCGCCGTGGCCGAGGGCCCGCTGGCCGAGCTCGATCCCGCGTACGCCGAGCAGGTCGCCGGCTGGTGGGGCCGGCTGCACGCGGCGTCGTCGCGCCTGGGCGACCTGGCGCGTCAGCAGATCACCGGCGTGCCCTTCGACGCCGAGCAGGTGATGTGGCTCGAGCAGGCCGTCGACGTCGCGCCCGACGACTACATCGGCTTCGTCGTCGGCGGCTGGTATCCCGAGCTCATCCTCGACCCCGAGCAGCGCTACGAGGCCGACGAGCTGGTCGTGGACGTGCACACCCAGCCCTTCGACGCGCAGGGCAACGCGGTCGGGCGCGTGCTGCACCTGGGCACGAGCGCCGTGCGGCTGATGGTGGTCACCGTCGAGTCCTGCACCGGGCCGCGGGCCTACGTCGGCCCGGTGGCGACGGCCCACGCGCTGGTCACCGAGCAGTTCGAGCGCCTGACCGACGAAGAGTGGCGCCAGCGGCTGCGCACCGAAGGCGTGGACGATCTGCCCTGGATGCAGGACCTGATCGTCCGGTAGGCGCCTACGCCGTGCGCGCGGCCTCTTCGGCGGCCGCCATCAGCGCGCCGTCGAGGGCCGTCTGGCGCTGGTGCGCGGGGCGCGCGGCCAGGCGCGCGGCGTACTCGACGAAGGCCGCGCGCTTCTCGACCGTGCCGAACTGCAGGCCCCAGGCGACCTGACCGCCGACGATCACGTCGGCCGCCGTGAAGTGCTCGCCCAGCAGCCACGGCCCGGGCGCCAGCGCCGCCTCGAGCGTGTCGAAGACGTCCTCGTACGAGCCGTAGCCCAGCGCCCCGCGCTGCACCGGCGGGCGCTCGAAGGCCTTGTCGATCACCGCCGGCTCGATGCAGCCGTGGGCGAAGAACAGCCAGCGGTAGTAGGTGCCCCGGCGCGGATCGTCGATGGCCGGCGCCAGGTTGGCGTCGGGGAAGGCGTCGGCGAGGTAGGCGCAGATGGCCGGGTTCTCGGTGATCAGCACGCCGCGGTGGCGCAGGGCGGGCACCTTGCCCATGGGGTTGAGCGCCAGGTAGTCGGCGCCGCGGTTCTCGCCCTTCTTGCCGTCGAGCAGGCGCAGATCGTAGGGCACGCCCACCTCCTCGAGCATCCAGCGGGCGACCATGCCCCGCGAGGGCACCATGTGGAAGAGGACGGGCTTCTCGTTGTCGGTCATCGGGTGACTCCAGTGGTTCGGCGGTACGGTGGCAGAGGGACACCGCGGCGGCAACGGTGGCCGCCAGTCGACGCACGGCACGGGCCGTGCAGACGCCGCGCCACCGTGCACATCGGGGACGGGAGCGCGCGCGTGCGGTGGATCGGGTGGGCGGCGGCCCTGCTGCTGGCGGGGTGCGGGCAGAGCGGCGCAGGCGACGCGACGGACGCGCGCCGATCGGACGCGGCGGTCGCGGACGCCGGGCCGGACGCCGCGGTCGAGGACGCCGGGCCGGACGCCGCGCGCGACGCCGGCCCCGCGGCCGACGCGGCGCGGCCCG
>JAUHXL010000070.1 GCA_030426945.1 bacterium | reverse complement strand
GCCACCTGGCCGCCGGTGATGTCGCCGAGGCGCACCTGGACGTAGCCGTGGGTGCCGGGCACGTCCTCGCTGCGGCGCTGGACGACGGTGAAGCGGGCCTGCTCGCCGGGCAGATCCAGGGCGGCGGGGATGGCGCGCAGGGCGCCCAGCCAGGCGCCTTCGGCGTCGGTCACCTCCAGCTCGCCCGCCTTCAGCCAGGCGGCGCGCAGGTCGCCCTTCAGGGGCAAGGCGGCGGTGGCGCCCGCGGGCGGGGGCGTGACCTCGACGCGGGTGACGCCGGCCTTCACGGTGGCCGGACGCTTGGCGCCGACCGGGCGCCAGGCGAACTCGAGGCGGTCGACGGCCGCGGGATCCACCCATCGGGCGCCGAACGACACCGGGTCGCGCGCGCCGTCCGCGCGCACCAGCGTCACGGTCGGGCGCGAAGCCGGGACGGGCTCGAAGAAGATGGGCAGGCTCTCGGCGCGCCGGCCGTCGGCGTAGCGCGCGTACACCTGGAACTGCGTGGCGCCCTCGACGGCCGCGGCCAGGCGCGGATCGCCCAGGTTGAAGGCCCAGCTGTCGGCGGCGGGCACCAGCGGCACGCGGCGCGGATCGGTGGCCGACGCGGCGGCCCAGACCTCGGCGGGCTCGCCGCTGACCTTCACGGTGACCACGCGGTTGGCGCCCACGGGCATCGGCAGGCGCAGGGCGGCGGGCAGCTCGCCGACGGTCACCGAGGGCGGCGCGGCGAGGACGAGCAGGGCGAGGAAGGGGAGCATCGGATCTCCTGGTCGCGAATCAGGGCGGGGGTGGCAGGGGCTCGGCAGCGTACAGGCGCCGCCGGACCTCCGCGTAGACCTCCGGCGCGGAGGTGAGCGCGACGTGGCCCAGCCGCCGGAAGCGCACGTTGGCGCCGTCGTCGATGTGCGAGCACCACCACGGGCACACCAGGTCGCCGGTGGAGTAGATCGAGGTCAGCGGGACGCCGGCGGGGAAGGGGTGGTCGCGCAGGGCGCGCACGAGCTGCGAGCGGGGCAGCAGGTCGAAGGCCGACGAGCGCAGCAGCCCGAAGCCGGTGATCGCGACGGCCACCGCCGCGGTCGGCGTGCCGTGATGCGGCGTGCCCAGCGTGGTGACGCTGCGGACGCGCGCGCCGCCGTAGAGCTGGACGCAGGCGCGGGCGACGAGGCCGCCCTTGCTGTGGCCGACCAGGTGCACCGCCTCGACGCCCTTGCGCGCCAGCCGCTCGATCTTGTCGTGCACGCGCGCTGCGACCACCTCGATGGGCAGCGTGTTGAAGGGGCCGACGCCGCGCAGGGCGAAGCTGGTGACCTCGAAGCCGTCCGCCCGCAGCCGCTGCTCCATCGCGCGCCACACGTTGCGCGTCTGGAAGAAGCCGTGCAGCAGCACGACGTGCGGTCGCGCGGGATCCAGCGCTTCGCGGCGCCGGATGCGGTTGCCCGCCAGGTAGATGGCGCGAACGCTGCCCAGCTGACCGCGGGCGAACCGATAGGTGCGGCGCATCACGGGGTCAGTGTACTCCGCGGGCGGGGGAGGGGGTGAGAGGGTCGTCGGGCCGCGCGTTGGGGGAGGCCTAAGTGGGCCGGTCGGCCGGCAGCGACGAGCGGCCGGCTGGCGCGATGTCGACGCGCGCTTCGGCGGCGCCCGGCGGCCGGCTGGCGGGCACCTCGCTTACGATTGGACGGGCGTCCGCTTACGATTGGACGGACGTCCGCTTGCGATTGGACGGACGTCCGCTTGCGATTGGACGGACGTCGACTGGAGGTCGGTCGGAGGCTCCGACCCGCTGCTGACGGCCCGGCGTTGATCCGCCGTGCGTCGTTGCTATCATTGCCTGCATCCACAGCAGCTCTCTCGGAGGCGAATCGTGGCTCAACTCATCGTTCGTAAGCTGGAGCCCGAGGTCGTCAGGCTGCTGAAGGTGCGGGCCGCGCAGCACGGCCGCTCGGCGGAGGCCGAGCACCGCGAGATTCTCCGGGAGGTGCTCTTGGGCGCCGACGTGGGCCGTCCGAGTCTGAAGGCGCTGCTGTTGGCCATGCCCCCGACGGACGACGACGCCGACTTCGAGCGACCGCGCGACCTGGGGCGTCCCTCTCCGCTGTGAGCTACCTCCTCGACACGAACGTCGTCTCCGAGCTTCGGAAGCGCGAGCGGGCCGACGCGGGCGTACGCGCCTGGTTCGCCGAGGTCGACGACCGCGAGCTGTTCCTGAGTGTGTTGGTCGTCGGCGAGCTGCGACGCGGCGTCGAGTTGGTGAGGCGGCGAGATGCTCCGACTGCGCTCGCGCTGGACGCTTGGCTGCATCAGTTGGTGACCCTGCACGCGGGACGCATCCTCGGCGTCGATCGGGACGTCGCCGAGATGTGGGCCCACTTCAACGTGCCGGATCCGCTCCCGGTCGTCGACGGGCTGATCGCGGCGACCGCGGCCGTGCGAGGCCTCACGTTGGTCACCCGCAACGTGAGCGATGTCATGCGTACCGGCGTGCCGGTGCACAACCCGTTCAGTCAGTGAGCCCGACTGCAGACGCGTGACCGTCGGCTCCCCCGCCGAGGCGGCCGGCGCACCCGGTGGACATCCGCCGCGTGGGCTGCGATGACGTCGGGCGCCGAGAACGGAGGAGGCCCATGCTCGACCTGACGATTCGACCCCGCCGCAACCGCAAGAGCGCGTGGGTGCGGGCGATGGCCCGCGAGACCTGGCTGTCGGCCGATCACTTCATCTACCCGCTGTTCGTGCACGACGGGCAGGGGACGCAGCCCATCGCGTCGATGCCGGGGTGCAGCCGGCTGAGCCTCGACGCGCTGTACGCCGAGGCCGAGGGCGCGCTGAAGGACGGCGTGCACGCGGTGGTGCTGTTTCCCGCGGTGGACGAGGCGCTCAAGACCTCGCGCGGCGAGGAGTCGCACAACCCGGACGGGCTGGTGCAGCGCGCGCTGAAGGGGCTGAGGGCCCGCTTCCCCGAGCTGACCCTGATGACCGACGTGGCGCTCGACCCCTACTCGTCGGACGGGCACGACGGCATCGTGGCGCCGGACGGGCGCATCCTGAACGACGAGACGGTCGAGGTGCTGTGCAAGCAGGCGCTGTCGCAGGCCGAGGCCGGGGCCGACATCATCTCGCCCAGCGACATGATGGACGGGCGCGTGGGCGCCATCCGGCAGACGCTCGACGCGGCGGGCTTCACCGAGGTGTCGATCATGGCCTACACGGTCAAGTACGCCTCGGCCTTCTACGGCCCCTTCCGCGACGCGCTCGACTCGGCGCCGAAGTTCGGCGACAAGAAGACCTACCAGATGGATCCCGCCAACGTGCGCGAGGCCCTGCGCGAGGTCGAGAGCGACGAGGCCGAGGGCGCGGACATGGTGATGGTGAAGCCGGCGGGGCCCTTCCTCGACGTCATCCGGGCCGTGCGCGAGATGACCGCGCTGCCGGTGGCGGCCTACCAGGTCAGCGGTGAGTACGCGATGCTGAAGGCGGCCAGCCAGAACGGGTGGCTGGACGAGAAGAAGGTGGTGCTCGAGGCGCTGACCGGCATCCGGCGCGCGGGCGCCGACGTCATCCTGACCTATTACGCCCGCCAGGCCGCCCGCTGGCTCGCCGAGTAGCGGGCCGCTCGAAGCGCACCGCCAGGGCCTCGTCCTCGAGGTGCTGCGCGATGGCCAGGGCGCGGGCGCGCGCTCGGGCCGCCTCGTCGCCGCTGACGGTGCGCGCCAGCAGATTCAGCGCCATCGCGCGCAGGCGCAGCGAGCCGCTGTCGCCGGCGGCCTCGACGCCGTCGCGGGCGTGGCGCTCGGCGGCGGCGCGGTCCCCCAGCCTCAGCAGCGTCCAGCCCAGCCCGTTGGCGCGGCGGCAGCGCGCGAACAGCGGGCCGTCGGCGGGGATGCGGCGGTACAGGTCCAGCGCGGCGGCGTGATCGGGCGGGCCGTCGAGCCCCTTGTTCAGCGGATAGGCGACCTGATCGATCCAGCGGGCGAACAGGCAGGCGTGGTCCTGGGCCGACATGCCGTGGTCGGCGGCCTCGAGCAGCGCGCCGGCGCGCGCCAAGGCCGCGTCGGCGGCGGCGCGGTCGTCCCGCAGCAGCGCGAAGCACTCGACCAGCGCCAGCTCGGCCTGCGCGGCCGGCTCGGCGTTGGGCGCCGCCAGGGCCGCCTGCTGCAGCAGCGGGCGCGCGTCCTCGCGCCGGCGCAGCACCAGGTTGGCGCGCGCCAGCAGCAGCCAGATGCGCTCGCGCGCCTCGCTCACCGGTGGGCGATCCCACGCGCGCACCAGCTCGGCGCCCAGGCTGGCCGGCAGGTCGACGAAGCGGGTGTGGTACTGGCCCATCCAGCGCACGCGATCGCCGATGGCGCTCGGCAGGCCGAAGCAGCGCAGGACGCGCTGGCCCCAGTCCTTGCCATCCTGCGCGCCGCGCTTGCGCAGGCGGCGCAGCCCCCGCTCGGCGCTCTCGACCGCGATCTCGAAGCCCTGCTCGGCGGCGAGGAGCTCGGCCACCCGCGCCAGCGTCCCGTGCGTCTCGATCAGGTGCGCCACCAGGTCGTCCCAGTCGAACGCGACGTGTCCGGGATCGTGTCCGGGCGGCATCGGCCGGCCCTCCCTATCGTAGCCCCCGTCGGCCACTGACGGCCGGGAAGGAGGACCCCATGAGCGCCCGAGACTACCTGGTCATCGACCTCGAGGCGACCTGCTGCGATCGCGGCACCGTGCCCAAGAACCAGATGGAGATCATCGAGATCGGCGCCGTGCTGGTCGACGGCGACACCCTGCAGCCGAAGGACGAGTTCCAGTCTTTCGTGCGCCCGGTGCGCCACCCGACCCTGACGCCGTTCTGCCGCGAGCTGACCTCGATCACCCAGGCGCAGGTGGACACGGCGCCCGGCTTCGCCGAGGTCATCGAGCGCCTGACCCGCTTCGTCGTGCACCACGCCGGCGGCGGGCCGCCCCCGCTGTTCTCGTCGTGGGGCAACTACGACAAGAACCAGTTCGCCCAGGACGCCGCCCACCATCGGGTGACGCTGCCCTTCGGCCGCGACCACCTGAACATCAAGCAGGCGTTCTCGGACGCGCTCGCCACGCGCAAGCGCTTCGGCATGGGGCAGGCCCTGCGGCGCGTGGGCCTGCCCCTCGACGGCACGCACCACCGCGGCATCGACGACGCGCGCAACATCGCGAAGTTGCTGCCTTATGCGCTGGGGCGGGCGGTGCCGTGAGAGGGGGGCTGCAGCGGACGCTTCGAGCGGGAGGGGCGGCGCTCCGCTGGAACAGGTGCAGCCTCCACCGGACAGACTGTGTCTCCGCCGCGCGCAAGCGCGCGGCACTGGGGGGCTGCGCCCACCCCAGACCCCCCGCTTGGCCGGCGCCCTTCGGGCGCACCTTCGCGATCCTCGCGTCCTCGCCTCGCCCTTCGGGCTTTGGCTGCGGGCGGCTCGGTCGCTCAGGCACGTACGGCGGATGCCGCACGCCGGCCGGTCTCACCGCGCCCGCACGTCGGCGCCCGGTCACGGTCGGCGGTGGGCGGTGGCCTTGGCACGGGTCGTGGTCCCCGACATCGACCCCGGTGGACCGCGGGTCGAACCTCCAACCGCCGCCGCGAATCGTGCGCCGACGTCGCGACGACCGGCACCGAGCCCAGGGTCGGACGCGGCACGGGGTCCGGAGCCCGGCTGAAAGCTGAGCGCTGACCGCTGACAGCCCGTCGGACCGGCAGCGCGTCGGGCCGGGCGCCGCGCCGCGCGTGTCGGCGTTGGATCTGCCCGGCGCGGCTCACTATCGTGTGGCGCCGCGTTGGCCCGGAGGAGTGTCGCCATGCGTCGTCTGTCCCTCGCCCTGCTGGTGGCCGCGGTCGCCGTTGCGTGCCAGCCGGTGGGCGGCGGCAACGGCGGCGGCGTGATCGTCGGCTCGCTGGACGGCGGGACGGGCGCGGGCGGCCAGCCGGGCGCCGGTGGGCAGCCGGGCGCGGGTGGGCAGCCGGGCGCCGGTGGGCAGCCGGGCGCGGGTGGGCAGCCGGGCGCGGGCGGGCAGCCGGGCGCCGGCGGACAGCCGGGCGCCGGGGGCGAGCCCGGTGCGGGAGGCGAGCCCGGCCCGGAGCGCGACGCGGGCCCCGTCGGGCCCGACCCGGACGCCGCGCTGCCGCCCTGTGACGCGCCGGCGGCCACCCTCGAGGTGGTCGAGGATCGCGTCTACACCCGCGGCGAGCCGGTCGAGCTGCGCTACGGGCCGGCGGACGCCGCCGAGGTCACCCTGGCCGCCGAGGTGCCCGACACCCGCCAGGTGGTCCGCGCCAACGGCACCGCCTATTGGACGCTGGGCCCCGACGCGCCGTGGCCGCGCTTCACCGGCCCGGTGCAGGTGACCGCCACCGTGCGCGTGGGCGACTGCGCGGCGCAGGCGACCGCGGCGGTGCGCGTCGCCGGCGACGTCGTCACCACCACCGACAACGGCGCCCTGTGGGTCTTCGGCAGCGACGGCGAGTTCCTCGGCCAGATGGCGCAGGTGGCCGACCGCCGCATCGAGGGCCTGGCCCTGGTGCCGCCCGCCGAGGGCGGCGGCTTCCTGCTCAGCGTGCGTCACGAAGACGGCCATCTGTATCCGCCGCAGATCGTGCGGCTGGCGCCCGATGGCACGCATCAGACCGACTTCGAGATGACCAACCTGGCCGGCGAGCCGCTGTACCCCGAGGGTGGCCTGCGCAAGGTGTTCTGGGATCCCACCCGCCGCGTGGTGGTGGGCGACGGCGACGTGGTGCTGCACACCTGGAACCTGGCCGGCGAGTACCTCGGCGCCATCCCCGGCCCCGGCCCCGACGGCTATCCCAACGCCATCCGCGGCTTCGGCCTGCTGGACGGCCGCGACCTGGTGGTCACCAGCCCCAACCAGGACAAGCTGTACGTCCTGCCTCAGGACGGCGAGCCGCGCCTCCTGTCCGACGCGGACTGGGGCGAGTTCGAGGCCGTGGGCCAGGGTCACGGTGGCCTGGTCGTCGCCCTCAACCAGTCGGGCAACGACATCATCATCAGCCTGCTCGACGCCCGCGGCCACGCGGTCGAGCAGGCCGAGGACTCGGGCTGGGTACCGCACTACATGGTGCCCTTCATGGACGGCCAGCACCTGTCGCTGATCGGCAGCATCGGGAGCTGGATCCGCATCTACGACGCCCAGATGGGCCGCAGCGACGAGCGCTGGAACGTCGGCGCCCCCGACGACAGCCGCACCCTGACGTCGCTGGTCTGGCTGGACGCGCCTCAATGAGGTGAACGGGCGCGCCGTCGAGGCGCTGCGGCGGCTCGGGCGGCGCTCGATTGGGCCGCCGGGGCGATCCGGCGGGCTATCAGCTTTCAGCGGTCAGCTCGCCGGCTTCGCCGAGCTTTCAGCCTTCTCTTCACCAGAGCGAGGGCCACGGCCTGGTCGCGGCGTCGCGAAGGTCTGCGTGGCCCGGCTGTCAATCGTTTGGCGGGGTTCGAGTCTGTCCCAGCGTGCGGTGGATGGGCGAGCGAAGCGAGCGGCTGACCGCTGACCGCTGACAGCCCGGCCGATCCGTCGCAGCGGCTCGACACGCCACACGCCGACATGCTGTGGGATCAGCTGAAGACCGAGCGGGTGACCACGCGATGACAGCCCGGCGCGTGCTTGCACCGCCACGCCTCGATCGTGTCCACCTGGCTGAGCAGGTCCGTGGTAAGGTCCGGGACGCTACCGCGTCCGGTGCGGCGGCGTGACCGGGCCGGTGCCCTGGGCGGCACCGATGGAGTGCGGGCGATGAGCGTTCAGCGGTGGTTGATGGCGGTGGGCTGCGTGGTCGGCGTTTGGACGGTGGGGTGCCAGTCCGAGGCCGACGAGGTGGCGGCGCGTGACGCCGAGGGCGTCGAGGATGTCGGGGCGTCGGACGCGTCGGCGGACGATGGCGCGGTGGTCGACGCGTTCGTGTGCTCGTGTACGGATCCGGTGGATGGTGTCTGCACGGTGCATCCGCTCAACGCCGACGACGGGTGGGTGTTGGAGACCTTGCCCGACGGCACGGAGTGCGAACGACGCGAGGGGCCGTTCTTCTGCAACAACGGGTGCGGCGCCCCCGGCGTGGCCGACCTCTGGTACGACGCCGTGATGGAACGCTACGTGCTCTTCGGCGTTCCCCCTTGTGTGACCGACACCGAGCCGGATCGATGGCGGCACGTGCCGACCAGCGACGATGGCACGCGCGAGGCGGCCGAGGAGGCCGCGATCATCGAGCGGTTCATCAAGGCGCCGGAGTGCCCGGCCGACTGACGCGCCCTCTCAAGGCCAGCGCACCGTCTGCTTCCGCGTCGCTTTGTTGCCGGCGCGATCCTCGACGGTCACCTCGAGCGTCCGCTCGCCCTTCTTCACCGGGTCGAGCGGCAACCACACGATCCGCTTGAAGGCGTGCTGCCACTCGGCGGCGACCTCGGCGCCGTCGACGCGCAGGGTGGGGCGGCGGGCGCCGCTGCCCTCTTCGCGGATGGGGACGATCAGGCGCGGCGAGAACGGGTGGTGCTCGACCTTGGCGTCCTCGATGACCGGGGGCGTGGTGTCGCGCATCAGGGCGTAGCCGGTGAAGTGCACGGTGCCGCCGCCCATGTAGCCGTCGCGGAAGCCCTTGCCGATGACCCACCAGCGGCCGGCGTCGTGCAGGAACAGGGCGACGCGGTCGCCAGGCGCCTTCGGGGGCGGGCGCAGGCCGGCGCGGCTGGCGCCGTAGGCGGGCGTCCAGCCGTTGGCGGGCACGTACAGCGGGGTCACCGGGGTCAAGCCGGGGGCGCCGGGGTTGGGGCGCTCGACGACCTCGGTGGGCACGTCGAAGAACAGCGCCTTCTCGCCGACGACGAGGCGGAAGGGGCCGTGGTCGATCTCGGCGCCGGGCTTCACCGCCTGGCTCTGCACCTGGTACCAGACGGGCGTGGCGTCGCCGACGCGCCAGCCGATGCGGACGTCGTGGTCGCGCTTGGTGTCGACGTCGAGGGCGATAGCGGGGCGGCCGGCGAGGCGGGTGACGCGGAAGTGGCTCGACCGCTTGCCGTCGACGCGGACGTCGACGAAGGCCCCGCCGCGGGCGCACAGGTTGGGCGTGGGCACCACCAGCAGGTCGCGCCGCCAGACGCGATCCTCGGGCGCGGGCGCGGGGCGCTTCCAGCCGGGCAGGCGCGACCGCCGCCACAGGCAGGGGCCCACCGGCTTGCGCTTCACGACGATGGGCACGTCCTGCGTGCTGACGTTGCCGAAGGCGTCGACGGCCTCGAGGGTCAGCGTGTGCGGCCCCGGCTTCAGGCGGTCGAGGGTGCGCCCGGGCTTGGGGTGGTAGGGCAGGCGCGGGCCGTCCTGGTACAGCTTGTTGAAGACGCCCTCGCCGTGGTTGCGGCGGCGCGGGTCGAAGTCGAGCTCGGTCAGCCCCTTCTCGGCGTAGCTGGTCAGGTCGTAGCGGGTGCGGTGCCACAGGCGGCCGTCCACCGACAGGCTGATCTGGTGCGGCGTCAGATCGCGGGGGCCGCCGTCGATGTGATCGTTCACCTCGAGCAGCGGGGCGACGTCGCCGCCGAGCTCGATGGGCGCCTTCAGCGTCGCGAGGTCGTAGATCGCCTCGTCGTGGCTGCCCTCGACGTGGGCGTCGTGGTCGCGCGGCGAGAGCAGCAGGCGCGCCAGGATGGGGCGCTTGGTGTCGGGCAGCACCAGGCCGTTGGTCAGCGGGTTGATCGGCTGGCCGTGCTTGCCGCGCAGCTCGAAGTGCAGGTGCACCAGGTCGGTGCCGCTGGTGCCCACCCAGCCGAGCGCCTCGCCGGCCTTCACCGGGATGGGCCGCACGCGCGCGTTGACGTAGAAGCCGCCGGTCTTCTCGGCGGCGCGCCGCACGGCGGGCAGCAGCTTGGGCGCGAAGGCCGACAGGTGGGCGTAGACGGTCTGCCGCCCGTCCGGGTGGCGCACGTAGACCGCGCGGCCGAAGCCCGTGTGGTTGCGGCGGATGCGGTACACCTCGCCGTCGGCGGCGGCCAGCACGCGGATCGACTCGTCGTCGTCGGTGGTCAGGTCGAGGCCGGCGTGGTGGTGGCCGATGCGGAAGGTGCCGAAGGTCGACGACACCTGGGGCGCGCGATCCAAGGGATAGATCAGCGTCGGCTCGGGCGGGGGCGCCGCGAGGGCGACGAGGGCGGCGAGCGCGCCGATCAACGGCGGACCGAGAAGTCGGCGAACTCGCCGGTGGCCTCGGTCCAGGTGGGGTCGACGGCGTCGACGCGGGCCTGCGCGGGGCCCTCGTGCGTCCAGGCCAGCAGGCGCTCGAGGGCGCCGCGCGGCCCCTCGGCCACCGCCTCGACGTCGCCGTCGGGCAGGTTGCGCACCCAGCCGGTCAGGCCCAGGTCGCGCGCGGTGGACTGGGTGCTGGCGCGGAAGAACACGCCCTGCACCCGGCCGCGCACCCGCAGGTGAAGTCGCGCGTCGGTCGAGCTCATCGGGGTCCCGATCCCATCTTCGGAGCGTCGTCGTCGTGGTCGTCGTCGAAACGGCTCGCGACGCGCCGTCGGAATCGCTCACTCCCGAACTGTCGCGCGACCGACGACGCGGGCACTCGGACGCACGGCGGCCGAGCGACCGTCGTCCGCGCCGCTGGACCGCTGGCCGCCGACGCGGAGGTCGCGGCGTCTTCGACCACGACTACGACCACGACCACGACCACGAAGCGCCCGGAGGCGGGAGGCGGGCAGAGCTCATTGCTGGGCGTCGCGCGCTTGCCGGATGAGCCCGTGCTCGCGATCGTACAGGCGCAGGTGGTCGAGCACGATCTGCAGGTTGTGCTGGTTGGTGTCGTCCTCGCGCACCCGGTCGAGGTCGTCCATCTGCCGCGCGACGTCCACCAGGCCCTCGGCGATGGACGCCAGCAGGTCGGGATCGCGCGTGGCGCGGTCGTGCCCGGCGAAGTTCTCGCGGTACTTGTCGAACAGCGCGTTGGCGGCCTGGCCCAGCGCGTTCACCAGATCGGGCCAGCTGGTCTGCTGGCGCGCCTGGCGCACGGCCTCGAGCTCCGTGCGGTAGGCGGCCAGCCGCCCCTCGACGATGCCGATGTTGTTGTCGTTGGCCTCGGCGTGCAGGCCCTGCTGCTGCAGGCCCTTCATGCGGTCGATCACGGTCTCGAGGTTGGTGATGACGCGCTCGAGCAGCGCCGGCCGGCGCGAGTTGCGCGGCTGGCCGGCGAAGTGCGTGCGGTACAGCTCGAACTGATCGTTGGCGAGCTGCGCCAGGATGCCGGCCTGATCGTCCAGCGTGCCCGACAGGCGGGCCTCGCGGATGGCCGCGCGCTCCTGCCGGTACAGCTTCAGGTTGGCCTCGAGCGAGGTGCGCGCGCCGCGCAGCTCCTCGTTCTGGAAGCGCTTGGCCAGGCCCTGCATCTGCGCGTCGAGCCGCTCGAGATCCTCGATCAGCTCGCCGAGCAGGCCCAGGTCGCGCGTGGCGCGCGGCTTGCCGGCGAAGTGGCGGCGGTAGCGCCCGAAAGCCACCTGCGCCCAGGTGGAGAGGTGGTGCGCCTCGAAGGCGTCCGCCCCGCCCTTCTGGGCCTCGCGCACGGCCTGGGCCTCGCGCTGGTACAGGTCGCGCGTCTGGCGCAGCTCGTCGCGAAAGCTGTCGCGCTCGGCCGCGGGCAGGCCGTCGGCCTCGGCGGACACCGCCTCGATCTGGCGCACCAGATCGTCGAGCAGCGCCGGGTCGCGGCTGATGCGCGGCTGGCCGGCGAAGTGGGCGTCGTAGGCGGCGTGGATGCGGCTGGCCTTCTGGCGCAGCGCTTCGATGGAGGTGCTCATGGGCCGGGAGTATCGCGGCCGGCGCGCCGCCGATCAACCGGGGCACTGCGTGGGTGTGCTGACGTGCCGTTGGTGGTCGTCCGGACCGGCGGTCAGCGGTCAGCGGTCAGCGGTCAGCCGGGCTCCGTTCCCTGTGCTGGCTTCGAAACCGGCCGGCAAGCTCCGGACCTCGGACGACCGGGCAGAACCTGCAATCGCCGGGACGGAGCTGACAGCTGATTGCTGAATGTGATGGATCACCGGGCTCGATCACCCCGATCCCTCGGGCTGGCAGCGGTCGTGGGTAGCGGGCACGATGGGCCGGTGCAGCCCTGGACCCCCGAGTTCCCCGTCTCGCCCGCGCGCGCCGCGGCGTTGATCGCCGGGCAGTTCCCCGCGCTGGCGGGGCGGTCGGTGCGGCGGCTGGCGCAGGGGTGGGACAACGTCGCGTACCTCGTCGACGAACGCTGGGTGTTCCGCTTCCCGCAGCGCGGCCTGGCGGTCGACCTGCTGGCCAGCGAGGTGCGCGTGCTGGGCTGGCTGGGCCCGCTTGTGCCCTTCGCGACGACGGCGCCCACCTTCGTCGGGGCGCCCACCGCCGACTCTCCGGCGCCCTTCGCGGGCTACCCGATGTTGCCGGGGCAGACCGTCTGCGCGGCGGGCCTGGACGCCGCGGCGCGGCGCGCGCTGGCGGCGCCGCTGGGTCGGGCGCTGGCCGCCCTTCACGCGCTCGACCCGGACGCCGCCGCGGCGGCCGGCGCGCCGCCGGATCGCATCGGCCGCACCGAGGTGCACCGCTACGCCGAGCTGGGTCGGCGCCGGCTGGTCGGCCACCTCGGTGGGCCCGTCGCGGGCGTGGCGCGGCGCGCGCTGCGGGTGCTCGACGACGCGCACGCCGCGCTGCCCTGGGCGGCGGACGTCGTGGGCGCGGCGCGCCGGGTGGTGGTGCACGGCGATCTGTACGCGCGGCACGTCGTCGTCGAGGGCGGGCGGCTGGTGGGCTTCATCGACTGGGGGGACGTGCACCTGGGCGATCCGGCGCTCGACCTGTCCATCGCGCACGCGCTGCTCCCACCCGCCGCCCACGGCGCGTTCCGCGCGGCCTACGGGCTGATCGACGCGGGGACCTGGGGGCGAGCCCGCTTCCGGGCGGCCCACTACGTCAGCGCCCTCTTGCACTACGGCTGGGACGTCGGCGACGCCGCGCTGGTGGCCGAGGCCGAGGTCGCCCTGCGCCACCTGGAGTTGGTCGCCGGCTGAGCCGCCGGGGCGCGCCGCCCCGCCGCGTTCCCCGCTCGGGGCCAACCGCCCGCGGCCAGGGCCGCCGCGCCCCGGTGGACCGTCCTGGCACGCCCCTCGCACACCCTCCCGCCGACGACCCGACGTGGAGGATACCCCGATGCGCCCGCTCAAGCTGCTGATCTCATTGGCCTTTGCTGGGGGCTCGGTGTGGATGACCGGCTGCACCGAAGGCACCGGTGCCCCCAACTCGGGCATCGCCGAGCAGACCCTCGAGGGGGCCACCGAGCGCGCCGATCGCGCCATCGAGTGGGCCAACGCCTACGTCGAAGGCGTCACGGGCGGGCCGGCGCCGGACGCCGGCGCCGCGCCCTGACGCCCCCCGCATCCGTGAACATCGCCAGGAGAGCACCATGAAGACCCTGACCACTCACCTCGCCGCTTCGGCGTGCGCCGCCCTGTTCGCGTTCGGCTGCGGCGGCTCGCAGTCGTCGACGCGCTCGCAGACCGACGCGCCCGAGACCGTGACCCGCGCCACCACCGTGCAGGACATGTGGGTCGACTTCGACTACAGCACCGAGATCTGGAAGGCCTGCCAGGACGTCGGGCTGACCGCGCCCACCTTCCGCTTCGACAGCACCCGGCTGACCGAGGACGCGAAGAGCGAGCTGAAGGCGCTGGCGCGGTGCCTGAAGACCGGTGACATGGCCAACGCCGCGCTGGTGGTGGTGGGCCACGCCGATTCGAAGGGCAGCAAGCCCTACAACGAGCAGCTCGCGCGGGAACGCGCCGAGAGCGTGCGCGCCCACCTCGTGGCGCGCGGCGTCTCGCCGGACCGTCTCTTCCTGTCCGCGGCCGGTGAGCTGGGCGCCGGTGACAAGGAGAGCGCCGAGGAGGCCCGCCGGGTGAGCCTGGTGGTGCTGGACATCGACGCCGCGACGGTGCGGGCCACGTACACCTACGAGCTGCCCCGCGAGTACGTCGAGAAGTACGAAGCCCAGGGCGGGGACGAGGCCGAGGACGACGAGGCGCGCGCCCCGTCGGCGACGCTGACCCCGCTGCCCTATCCGGCGCGGGATCCCCTGCACACGCCGGCGCCCGGCCTCGCGCCCTGACACCTGCCGGCGTCGCTCACCGACACCCCCCCTCGATCGGGGCCTCGGGCAGGCAGTAGGGCTGCAGGATCTGCGGCCCCGGCGTCTGGCAGCAGTTGCCGGGCGCGCCGCCCGGGCAGGCCTCGAGGTTCACGCACGCCACCACGCAGTACGGCAGCCAGCCGGCGTCGGCCAGGGCCAGGCAGATGGTGCCCTCGGCGCACACGCCCATGGGGCACGGCTGGCCGTAACCGGGCGTCGCCGGGCCCATGTCGGGCGCGGCGTCGATGATGGGCGCGGCGTCGATGATGGGCGCGGCGTCGACGATGGGCGCGGCGTCGACGATGGGCGCGGCGTCGATGATGGGCGCGGCGTCGACGGTCCATGCGTCGACCGCCTCGGCGTCGACGGCCGCGGCGTCCGAGGTCAGGGCGTCGGCGACCGCGGCGTCCGAGACCGCGGCGTCCCGCACCGGCGCGGCGTCCGCCACGACCTCGGCGTCCGCCACGATCTCGGCGTCCGCCACGACCTCGGCGTCTGCCACGACCTCGGCGTCGCGCGGCGGCGGCGCGCCGGCGTCCCACGCCGCGTCGTCGTCCAGCGTCGGGGCCGGCGCGCGCGTCGTCACCAGCGTCCCGAACGCCGCCCGCACCAGATCGCCGCCCACCGCCCACACGTCGTCGCCCGCGGTCACCGCGTGCAACGTGATGTCGGTGAAGCCGCCGGCCCGCGCGTCGGTCCGCCGCGCCCAGCCGGTGGCCGGCGTCCAGCGCAGCACCGTGCCGCGGGCGCCGGTGGCCCAGGCCTCGTCGGCGCTGCGCACGAAGACGCCGTTCAGCGGGGGAAGCCCGGGCGGCGAGTCGTCGATCCAGGCGTCGTCCTGCCAGCGCAGGATCACGCCGCCCATCGTGCCGCCGACCGCGAAGATCGGACCGCCGGGCACACCGTGCACGGTGAAGATCAGATCGTCGGTGGGCGTGGGCAGCGCCTCGAAGGCCGCGCCGTCCCAGCGCAGCGCGGCGCCGCGCTCGCCGACGACGAAGACGTCGTCGGCCGCCGCGCCCCACACCTTGTAGAGGTTCAGGTCCGCGACCTCGGCGGGCACCGCGGCGCGCGTCCAGCCGGCGCCGGTGTCGCGCAGCAGCAGGCCCTTGGGACCGCCGGGAAGCGGCGAGCCGCCGACGGCCCAGCGATCCTCGGCGTCGGCACCCCAGATGCCCCAGAGCACCGCGTCCGGCGGCAGGCCGGTCGGCTCTTCGCGCCACGCCTGCCCGTCGAAGGCCAGCACGCGGCCACCCTCGCCGCACGCGAACAGGCGGTCGGGCGACGGCCCCCACACCCACCACAGCACCGGGCCGGGCGGCGTCGGCTCGGGCGCCACGCGGTCGCCCACCAGCCGCACGACGACGCCGCCCAGCGGCCCGGGCGTGCCACCGACGGCCACGAACTCGGGGCCCCAGGTCTGCGCGCCCAACAGCAGCGGTCGCAGCGCGCCGCCCACCGGGCGCAGCGTGGCCTCGTCGGGGCCGGCGTCGGTCATGGCGCCGACCTCGACGTCGCAGGCGTCGGTGGGCGCGCTGTACGCCTCGTCCGCGCCGTCGTCACAGGCGGTGAGCAGCGCGACCAGCGCGAGCAGGCGGAGCGAGCGGACCATGGCGGGCCTCACCGCGCGGCGCGCTTCCAATAGCCCCACCACGCGTCCTGCTGCAGGTCTTCCGGGCGCCGGGCGCGCCGGGGATCGATGCGCAGCCCGGGGATCTGCACGGCCTCGAACGTATAGCCCGGCCGGCGGCCGCCCCGCGGCTTCTGCAACGACGGATCAGGGTGCCCGATGTAGTAGGTCGGGTTCCACTCCGCCACATAGGCGTGCGGCGCCGACTTGGTGTGCCCCGGCCGGTTGCCGTGGGCGGGCACGTTGTGGGCGATCCACTCGTCGTTGAGGCCCAGCAGGTCCAACGTCCGCAGGCGCGAGTAGTACGGGATGATGCCGGCGGCGGTGATGGCGATCGTCTCGTCCGGCGCGGCGTTCTCGCCCAGCCACTGGCCGATGGTGATGCACTGATCGGCGAACATGGCCAGCCAGCCGATGCTGTCCACGCCGCCGTGGCTGTCGACCTTCAAGGCCTCGCGGTCGACCTCGGCGGTGTAGCCCGCCGAGAGGGCGACGAAGAGGGCCGCGCCCACCGCCAGCCGGCGCGGCGCGGTCTTCACGACCGGCTCGAGCAGCGTGCGCAGGCCGAGCGCCACGACGACGGCCAGGGCGGGCATCAGCGGCACCAGGAAGCGGTGCAGCGCCATGAAGTCGCCGCCCACGCGCACGACGTGCAGGCCGAGGGCGAGGGCGAACAGGGCCACCAGGGTCTGCAGGCGCAGGGTGCGGCCGCCGCGCAGGGGGCGCTTCACCGCGCCGAGCAGCGGCGCGGCCCACAGGAAGGGGTGCGCCTCGAGCCACGACCACAGGTAGCGCAGGCCGGGGCCCCAGAAGTTCTTGGCGCCCGTCTTGACGTAGTAGGTGTTGGGGAAGGGGTAGCCGTAATACCACCAGCGCCACGCGTAGTAGGCGCCGAAGGGGACGGCGAAGAAGAAGCCCCAGACCCAGTCCTGCTTCGCCGGCTTCAGGCGGCCGCGCTGCGTCCACAGCAGCTCGATCAGGCGGTGCAGGCCGGTCAGGCCCCACAGCAGCATGCCCTCGGGGCGGCTCATGGCGGACAGCGCGAACCACAGCCCGCTCCAGGGGCGGGCCGGCGTGCCTTCGGCGGCGCGCGCGCGCTCGTCGAGGTAGGCCGTCCAGGCCAGCGTCGCCAGGAAGGTGAACTGCATCGTCTCGAGCCCGCCGGTGGACCAGCAGGCGAAGGCCGGCGCGCCGGCGAGCAGCAGCGGCGCCACCGCGTCCCAGGGCGAGCCCTCGCCCTCGGTGCGGGCCATGAAGCGGGCGACGACCGCCAGGGTGGCGACGCCGAAGGCGATGCCGAGCCACTTGCTCCAGGGCACCGGGTCGAGGCCCAGGCCCATCACGCCGGCCATCAACATCGTCCAGAGGAAGTTGGTGTAGCCCTCGACGCGCTCGCCGACGTTGAACACCAGCTCGCCGTGCCGCACCAGGTTGTCGGCGTAGCGGAACGAGATGAACGCGTCGTCGTTGACGAAGTCGAAGACCAGCGCGTGGGCGACCAGGCCGACGCCCGCCAGCGCCAGCAACCCCCAACGACCGAGGAATCGGGTGGACATGCGCCCCGTTCGAAGAACTCGAAAGCGCGGAGTATACTCGCCCCGTCACCGCGCGCCTACCGCGACCCCCGGGTCGCGCTGCAGGAGGACGAACTGAAGGTCCACGGCAACACGGGCGGCCTCAAGCCCGCCCAACGGCAGCGCCTCGAGCGCCTCTACAACCGCAAGGTGCCCCAGAACCAGATCGTCAGCCCCCCGCTCGCCCAGACCCTGTGCGAGCTGTCGCGGGACGTGGGCCGCCAGATCGGCGTCACCATCGACCGCAACGGGCGCGTGCGCCACGTCATCGTGGGCGACGCCGATCAGCTGTTCATCCCCGACCTGGGCCGCGCCCGCGCGGGTGAGGGGCGCTTCCGCGGCATCCGCCTGGTGCACACGCACCTGCGCGACGAGCCCCTGACGCAGGACGACGTGACCGACCTCGTGCGCCTGCGCCTCGACCTGATCGCGGCCATCGGCGTCAGCAGCGAGGGGCGGCCGGCGACGCTGTACCACACGCACATGCTGCCGGCGGGCAGCGACGCGCCGGCCGCCGAGCAGACCGCGGGCAGCGTCCACGATCAGCAGGTCGACTTCGTCGAGTTCATCGCGGCGCTCGAGGACGAGTTCAGCCGCACGACGACCGGCGCCGTCGAGACCGAGGGGCGCGACCGCGCCATCGCGGTGCACGTGTCGGTGCCCGGCGAGCCCGATCCCCAGGCCAGCCTGCGGGAGCTGAGCGAGCTGGCCGCCACCGCCAACGTCGTCATCGTCGACGCCCTGGTGCAGCGCCGGCCGCGCTTCGATCCGAAGTACGTGATGGGCAAGGGCAAGCTGGACGAGCTGCTGCTGCGCACGATGCAGATGGACTGCGAGCTGGTCATCTTCGACCAGAACCTGACGCCCAATCAGGTGCGGGCCATCGCCGACGTGACCGACGTGAAGGTGATCGATCGCAGCCAGCTGATCCTCGACATCTTCGCGCGCCGCGCGCACACGCGCGAGGGCAAGCTGGCCGTCGAGCTGGCGCAGCTGAAGTACATGCTGCCGCGCCTGGCCCACAAGACGACGGCCTACTCGCGGCTGATGGGCGGCATCGGCGGGCGCGGGCCCGGCGAGACGAAGCTCGAGATCGACCGGCGGCGCGCGCGGGATCGCATCAACTGGATCGCGAAGAAGCTGGAGAACGCCGCGGTGCAGCGGAAGAACCGCCGCAGCAAGCGCAGCCAGCGCGACGTGCCGGTGGTGGCGATCGTGGGCTACACCAACGCCGGCAAGAGCACGCTGTTCAACGCGGTCACGCAGAGCGACGTGTTCGTCGAGGATCAGCTGTTCGCGACGCTGGACGTCACCAGCCGCCGCCTGCGCTTCCCCGAGGATCGCGAGGTGGTGCTCGTCGACACCGTGGGCTTCATCCGCGACCTGCCCGACGACCTCGTCAGCGCGTTCAAAGCGACGCTCGAGGAGCTCGACGACGCGGATCTGCTGCTGCACGTGGTCGACATCGCCGATCCGCGCATGCGCGAGCAGATCGAGAGCGTCGACCGCATCCTCGGCGAGATGGAGCTGCTCGACAAACCCCGCATCACGGTGCTGAACAAGGTCGACCTGCTCGACGCCGGCATCGCCGAGAACCTCTGCCGCCAGCACGACGCCTTCGGCGTCTCGGCCCTCGACCGCCGCACGGCGCGTCCGCTGATGGAGGCCATCGAGAGCCGGCTGTGGCAGGACGCGGGGCGGCGCATCAGCTGACCCGCTGACCGCGCGATGGGCGGCTGGACGTGCTCGACGTCGGGCGGGCCTTCGTGGGGTCGACACCGTCGCCGCGCGCAGGCGGGCTCGGGCCCCGCGCTTTTGCCCGCTTCGGCGCGCCGGTGCTACAACCTCGGGCATGTCGCGCACCGCCTCGTCCGCCCTCCTCCTGCTCGCTGGCCTTCTCCTGGCGGCCTGCAGCGATCCGCCCGCCGACAGCGGGTGCACCTCACCGGCCGACTGTCTCTTGGGACAGATCTGCACCGACGGTCGCTGCGTCGTGGCGCGCGGCTGCGCCCGCAACGATCAGTGCGCCGATCGCGAGATCTGCGTGGACGGCGGCTGCCAGGCCGGCGCCTGCGCGGCCGACGCCGAGTGCGGCGATCAGCGCATCTGTGAGGGCGGCCAGTGCATCCGGCCGCCGGCCGACTTCTGCACCGCGGACTCGGACTGCGGCAACGCCCCCTGCGATCTGGCGGCGCGCCGCTGCGGCATCCCGGTGGAGGGCTGCGGCGAAGGGCCAGCCTGCACGATGGGTCAGTCCTGCGTCGAGGGCGCCTGCGTCTGCACCGCCGACGATCAATGCCTCGGCGGACGGTACTGCGCCGAGGATGGCAGCTGCACGCAGGGCTGCCGGCTGGTGGGTGACGAGTGCGGCCTGGGCAACGTGTGCGACGAACAGACCCGCACCTGCCGCCCCACCGACACCTGCAACGACGACGCAGACTGCCCGGCGCGCACCTTTTGCGACAACGGGAGCTGCGCCGAGGGCTGCCGGACCGAGCCGGACAACTGCGGCGAGGGGCGCGCCTGCGATCCGAGCGACCGGCTGTGCGTCGGCGTCGAGTGCACCGTGGACACGGACTGCGAGGACGCCGAGTACTGCGACGGGGGCGACTGCGCGCCCGGCTGCCGGGAGGGCGCGTGCGCCGAGGGTCAGCGCTGCGACACCGACACGCGCGTGTGCGTGGTCGACGTGACGCTGTGCGACGGCGACGCCGCGTGCCCGGCGGGCGAGTACTGCGCCGCCGAGGGCGTGTGCGTCGAGGGCTGCCGAGTGGACGGCGACGACTGCGGCGCGGGCGGCGCGTGCGACGCGCTGACGCACACCTGCCGGTGCGCCGACGACACGGGCTGCGCCGAGGGCGAGTACTGCGGCGACGGCGGCGTCTGCGCGGCGGGCTGCCGGGCGGGGGGCTGCGCCGAGGGCGAGGCCTGCGATCTGGCCACACGCCAGTGCGTCGCCGGGCGCGCCTGCGCAGCGGACGGCGACTGCGATCTCGATCAGTACTGCCGCGAGGACGGCACCTGCGCGGCCGGCTGCCGCATCGGCGCGTGCCCCGTGGGCCAGGCCTGCG
>JAUHXL010000636.1 GCA_030426945.1 bacterium | reverse complement strand
GGGCCCAGCCTGGTGGTGCGCGACGCTGGCACCGCGCCGGCAGCCGTGGCCGCGCTGAAGGCGATGAAGGCCCAGGAGGTCGCGGCGGCGGTGGGCGTGTTCGACCACACCGTCGCGGCGGCGGCGGCGGCGGCCGCGCGCGCCGAGGGGCTGCCGCTGGTGATGCTGACGCTGGCGGACGCGGCCGTCGAGGGCGACGCCGGCACGTGGCGGGCGCTGCACACCCCCAAGCTGGTGGGGCGGACGGCCGCCGCGGTGCTCGCGGATCGCGGCGCCACGCGGGCCGTCGTGCTGCGCCCCGAGAGTCCCTACGGCGAGGCGCACGGGGCCTGGTTTCGGGCGGCGTGGCGGGGCGCCGGTCGCCGCGCGCTCGACGAGGTGACGTGGGCCCCGGGCAAAGCCGACTGGGGCCGCATCGCCAAGCGGGTGGCGGGCCTCGCGCCCGACGCGATCTTCTTGCCCGCCGCGCCGGGGGAGGTCACGCAGGTCGTGCGTCACCTGGCCGCCGCCGGCGTGTGGGTCCGGGGCAAATCCAAGCGCTTCGCGCGCGAGAAGGGCGTGCAAGAGGTCTGGCTGGTGGGCACACCCGAGTGGTACGAACCGCGGCTGCCCGAGGCGGGCGCCCGCTACCTCGAGGGCGCGCTGGTGCCGGTGCCCTGGGCCGCCGAGCTGCGGCAGGGGGCGCCCCTCGCCCGCCGCGTGCAGGCCGAGGCGGGTCGGCGGGCCACCGCGTTCGACGCGGTCCTGTCGGACGCGCTCCACGCGGCGACGGTGGCCCACCGAGCCGGGCGGGGGCTCGAGGCCGTGCGCTACGCCGACGGCGCGACGCCCGGGCTCGACTTCGGGCAGCGGGACGCGCTCACCGCGCTCTTCGTCGTCGAGGTGAGCGGCGGAGGCTTCAGGCCGGCGGAGTGACGGTGGCGTCGCCCGCCTCGACATCCGGCGGCGGCGGCTCCGGCGCCGAGTCGTAGCCGATCAGCGCCAACTCGAAGAGCGCGTCGACGTGGTCGATCGCGTGCACCTCGAGGGCCTCGCGCACCTCGTCGGGCACCTCGACGAGATCCTTCTCGTTGGCCTTGGGCAGCACCACCATGCGGATGCCGGCGCGGTAGGCCGCGAGCAGCTTGTCCTTGATGCCGCCCACGGGCAGCACCTTGCCGCGCAGGGTGACCTCGCCGGTCATCGCGACGTCCGAGCGGATCGGGAAGCCCGACAGCAGGCTCGCGAGGGCGAGCGTGACCGTCACGCCGGCCGAGGGGCCGTCCTTGGGGACCGCCCCGGCCGGGAAGTGGATGTGAAGGTCCATGTTCTCGAGGTCATCGAGGCGGACGCCCAGCTTCTCGGCACGCGAGCGGGTGAACGAGTGCGCGGCCTGCACGCTCTCCTTCATCACCTCGCCGAGCTTGCCGGTGATGACCAGCTTGCCCTTCCCCTTCATCTTGAGGGCCTCGATCACCAACACCTCGCCGCCGCTGGCGGTCCAGGCGAGACCGTTGGCGACGCCGACCTCGTCGTGATCGACCGCCTCGTCGTGCAGGTACCGCGGCGGGCCGAGGTAGGTCTGGATCTGGTCGACGTCGACCGCGATGGGCGCGGCCTCGGCCCCCGACTCGACCTGCTCGCGGGCGATCTTGCGCGCCACCTTCTCCAGCGATCGCTGCAGGTTGCGCACCCCCGCCTCGCGGGTGAAGTGGCGCACGACCTCGAGGATGGCGGCGTCCTGGAAGTCCGGCGGCGCGCTGCTGAGCCCGTGCTCCCTCACCACCTTGGGGATGAGGTGGCGCCGACCGATCTGGAGCTTCTCGTTCTCGGTGTAGCCCTCGATGCTGATCACCTCGAGGCGATCGAGCAGCGGACGCGGGATGTCGTGCAGGTAGTTCGCCGTCACCACGAACAGCACCTTCGACAGGTCGAAGGGCACGTTGAAGTAGTGGTCCGTGAAGCTGTTGTTCTGCTCGGGGTCGAGCACCTCGAGCAGCGCCGCCGCCGGATCGCCGCGATGATCGCTGCCGATCTTGTCGATCTCGTCGAGCATCAGCAGCGGGTTCATGCAGCCGGCGCGGGTGAGGCCGTTGAGGATCTTGCCCGGCAGCGCGCCGACGTAGGTGCGGCGGTGCCCGCGGATCTCCGCCTCGTCCCGCACGCCGCCCACGCTGATGCGGAAGAAGTTGCGGCCGATGGCCTCGGCGATGGCCTTGCCGAGGCTGGTCTTGCCCACGCCCGGCGGACCCGCGAAGCAGAGGATCGGGCCCTTGTGCGCGGGGTTCAGCTTCCGCACGGCCAGAAACTCGAGGATGCGCTCCTTCACCTTCTCGAGGCCGAAGTGGCCGTCGTCGAGGGCGGTGCGGACCCGGCGAAGGTCGATGTCCTCGTCGGTCTCGACGCCCCAGGGCAGCGCGAAGAAGCGATCGAGGTAGGTCTTGATGACCTGATACTCGCTCGAGCTGGGCTGGATGTGGCGCAGGCGCTCGATCTCGCGCTCGGCCTCGCGCACGACCTCCTCGGGCAGCCCGAGCGCGTCGAGCTTCTCGCTGTAGTCGTCGGCGTCGCGCCGGCTGAGGTCGTCGTCGCCCAGCTCCTTCTGGATGGTCTTCAGCTGCTGGCGCAGGAAGTACTCGCGCCGCGACTCCTCGATGTCGCCCTTGGCCCGCTTCTCGACCTCTTGGGCGACCTTCACCCGATCGAGCTCGCTGCGCAGGAGCTCGATCACCCGCTGCAGGCGGGGCTCGATGCCGACCGCCTGCAGGACGCGCTGCTTCTCGGCGTACTCGAAGTTGATCGACGAACACAGCAGGTCGGCGAAGCGGCCCGGGCTGTCGACGTTCATCTTCAGGATGTGGATCAGCTCCTTGGGGTAGTTGTTGCTGGAGCCGACCAGCCGCTCGAACAGGTTGATCGCCTTCTGGACGTAGACGTTGACCTTGAACGGATCGCGCACGGTCTCGGCGACCTCCCCCACCCGCGCGCGGTAGTAGGGTCGCTCCTGGACGATCTCGAGGATCTCCACGCGGCGCAGACCCTGGAAGGTGATCTGGTAGCTGTTGCCGGGCAGCTTGAGGCGGTCGAGCACCCGGCTCATCACCGCCACGCGCGACAGCGTCTCGCGCCGCACCTCGCCGGCGACGCCGGCGTCGCTGAAGGCCAGGGCGATGCGCGTGTCGGGCTCGGCGTTGCTCTTGAGCAGCGCGATGTTCTCCTCGATGCCGATCTGCACCGTGGCGACGCCCTGCGGGTAGATGACCGTCGACTGCAGCGGCAGGACCGGCACGGTCTCGTCGGCGATGACGCTGCCTCGTTCCTCGTTGTCCACCTGGGCCTCCCCGATTGGTGCGTCGACTATAACAACGCGACGCGGCGCGAGGCACAACCGTCGCGGATCGGTCGGGATTCCAGCGGTGGCGGGCGCGCGGCGGCGGGTCAGTTGTGCATGCGAGGCACGCGGGGGGCCTCGCGCAGCACCGCGGCCTCGTGCGCGCAGACGGCGTCGAGGCGCGCGCGCACGTCGACGCCGGGGAAGAGCTCGGTGGCGAGATCGACGTACAGCATGTGGTGCCGGGCTTCACTGGCGAGCAGGCCGCGGTAGAGGGCGGCGAGCGGCGGCGCCTCGGTCAGCGCGTCGGCGAGCAGGCGCATGCGCTCGCAGCTGCGGGCCTCGATCACCGCGCAGCAGAGCAGCGTGTCCAGCAGCCGGTGCGGCTCGGCGCCGCGCACCACCTGCATCAGCTTGCCGGCGTAGGGGCTGGGGCGCTGCCGCCCGAAGGGCACGCCGCGCGCGGCGAGGTGCTCGAGGACCAGCTCGAAGTGCTCGAGTTCCTCGCGGGCCAGGGCCGAGAGGGGCACCTGCAGCGGGGCGTGGTCCGGGTAGCGGAAGAGCAGGCCGATGGCCGTCGACGCCGCCTTCTTCTCGCAGTGGGCGTGGTCGACGAGGATCTCGTCGATGTGAGCGGCCGCCCAGGGCGCCCAGTCATCCGGCGTGCGCGCGTGCAGATGCAGCATGGCGGCAGGTTGTAGCGGCCCCGCCCGGCCGGAGCAAGGCGAGGGCGCCT
>JAUHXL010000635.1 GCA_030426945.1 bacterium | reverse complement strand
TGCGCAACGGCAACATCGGTTACATGGACTACCTGCAGATGAAGAACATCGAGTCCGACACCGACATGCGCACGCGCATCTCGCACCTCGGTGAGGACGACGGGCCCAAGGGGTGAGCGACGGTCCCTCCGCGCCGCGGCTGCAGCGCCTGCTGCCCACCGAGCCAGGCTGGATGCGCCGCTACGTCATCGCCCAGCTCCTCGGCCCGCCGGTCGCGGCGCGCTGGCGCCGGCGCCGTCCGCCGCCCGGCACGCCGCCGCCCCCGCCGCCGGCCACCGACGGGCGCTGAGGTCGGCCCGTGGACATCGTCGACCGCATCATCCTCCTCATCTTCGTTCTGCAGATCGTGCGATCGATCTTCGGCCGGCTGTTCCGCCGCGGCGGCGACGCCACGACCCCAGAGGTGCCGCTCAATCGCCCGCAGGCCCCCGCCGAGCAGAGCCCCGAGGCCCTCGCCGCCTGGGTCGACACCATCCGCCAGCGCCTGCACGGCGGGCTCGACGCCGCCCGCGATCTGCTGCGCACCCTGCGCGAGACCCAGCTGCGCATCGGTACGCCCCGCGGACCCTTGGTGCGGGTGGGCGAGGCCCTCGACGCCACCACCGCGCGGGTCGACGCGTTGGTCACGCGCTTCGAGCGGCAGGTCGCGGCCGCGCAGAGCGAGGATCCGGTGCAGGTGGTCGAGATGGTGCTCGCCCCCGAGGCCCAGCAGGCGCTCTTCGAGTCCCTCGCCGTCGAGCGGGTGCGCACCGATGCCCTCCACGCGCTGGTCACCTGGCGCACCGACCGCGTGCTCGGCGAGGTGCTCGCCGACGCCGACGCCATCGCCGAGGCCCTGCTCGCGCCGCTGCAGCGCTACGCCGAGGCGCACGACCTCGACTTCCCGTCCCTGCGGCCGCTCTGTGCGCCGGCGGTGCCCGGCGGCGAGGCCGTCATCTACGGCCTCTTCCCCGACCACCCGGTCATCTTCGTCCCCGATGACTTCGGTGACGACCTCCTGCGCTGGCCGTCCATCGCCCACGAGATCGGCCACGTCATGTACTGGGCGCTCGAGGGCTTCGCGGCCGACCTCCGCGCCCTCGTGCCCACGCGCGAGCCCCCTTGGCTGCCGCGCGTGCAGGGCCGATCGGTCATCTTCGACGTCCAGGCCGCCTACCGCGCGTGGCTGCCCGAGGTGGTCGCCGACGCCGTCGCGGCGCTCCTGTTGGGGCCGTCCGCGCTGCGCGGGATGATCCACGCGTTCGAGCGGCCCGACGAGCCCGACGCGGTGGTCGTGCTCCACGGGGGCGGCGACGGCCGCGTCGTCGCGGAGCACCCGCCGGCCGATCTGCGGGTGCGCCTCAACGCCTGGTTGCTCGAGCGCGTGGGCTACGACGTCGAGGCCAAGGCGCTGCTGCGCGGCTGGGATCGCACGCACGGCGCGCCCGACGCCCTGTGGGTGCAGACGATGTACGGCGAGCACGTGCTCATCCCCACGCGCCGCTTCCTCGAGCCCGGCGTCGAGCTGCTCGAGGCCTTGTACACCACCCACTTCCACAGCCTGGCCGGCGCGCCGCTCAGCGCGGTGCACGACTTCGAGCTCGGACCGGGGCTGTGGGCCCGCACCCGAAAGCGCGCCGTTCAGCTGCTCGAGGGCGAGGTGTTCGCCGAGGATCCGCGCGTCGTCATCGCGGCGGCCATCGAGGCGTCCGCGCTGTCCCAGGGGGCGCACGCCCGCCTGGCGAAGGCGGTGCGCGCCAACATCCTCGGTCAGGGGGAGGCGCGCCGCGGAGGGGCGCTCGAGCCCCGCGCCCCGCGCCCCGTGGAGATGGACGCGCCGTTGTCGATGAACGAGATCGTCGACGCGGTGCTGCTCGCCGAGCTGCTGCACCGCCCCCGCTTCGCGCGGCGGCGGTGACGCCCTCACGTCACTGGCAGAGGAAGCCGAGGGGGTTGCGCGCGTCGATGCAGAACGGGGCGCCGATGCCGCCGAACTGCGGCGCACAGCAGCTGTAGCCCGCGGGGCAGCCGACCTCGCCCCCGCAGTCCAAGAGGCACAGCGATCCCCGGTCGGCCTCGGCGTAGCGGCGGCAGGACTCGTCGTCGGTGCAGGCGCGGTCGCTCTCGCAGCGGACCGGTCGGTTGCCGTCGCCGCCCCAGCTGGAGACCTCGCGATCCAGGCCCTGCAGCTGCACGCAGCGGTTGTCGACGCAGCCGCGATCAACCCCCTCGCACTGGGCGTCTTCGAAGCACTCCACGCACGCGCCCGAGCTCGGATCGCACACGCCACGCTCACAGGCCACGTCCGCGCAGGGGTCGGCGCGGCAGGCGTTCTGATCCCCACAGACGCGGATCTCGCGACCGTCTCGACGAATCACCGTGCACTCGCTGCCGGCCGGGCAGGCATCCACCACGTCGCACTCGATGCCGCAGGCGTTGCCCACGCCGGGGTAGATGATGCACTGGTACCCGTCGGGGCAGTCGCGCACGTCGCGGCAGGCCTGGCAGGTCGCGGCGAAGGGATCGACGCACTCACCGGTGGCCTGCTCGCAGAACGCGCCGTCAGGGCACTGAACGTTGGCGCAGTTGTCGACGCAGAGGCCGGTCTCGATGTCACAGGCGGCCTCGACGGGGCAGTTGCGCGGCGAGCACACCGACTCGGCGCAGTCGGGGCAGCTGCAGTCGGTCAGCGCCTCGGGGTCGCACGCGAGGGTCGCCGTCGAGTCCAGCGCCTCCACCTCGCAGGTCGTCGGGTCGAAGCGAGCCACCTCCCAGAAGCTGCGCTGCACGCCGCTGACGCTGCGCATGTCGCGGGGACCGAAGACCACCGGCTCGCGGTCGCCACAGTACAGCGTCACCCGCGCCCGGCCTTCGATGGCGTCGCCTCGGCTGTAGAGATCGACGCCGATGGTGTGCCAGCCGGCGATGGGCTGCCCCAGCCGCACCTGCTCCTCGGTGATGTCCGATTGGCGCGGCGCGTCGACCGGATAGCCCGGCGTGCACCAGTCGTGCTCGCGCGCTCCCGACCAGCAGTCGAGGGTGCGGCTGTACCAGGTGCCGCGCGGGTGCAGCACGTGCAGGTCGAAGTCGACCGCGGCGTCGCCCCACTCGAGCACGACGTAGGCCTGCGGCACGAACGGGTCGCAGGCGTCGCCCACGCCGTCTCGATCACGATCCACCTGGTCGAAGTTGGCCGTCTCGACGCAGTTGTCGCAGGCGTCGCCCACCCCGTCGTCGTCCTCGTCGCGCTGCCGCGGATCCGGCACGGTGGGGCACAGATCCTCGCCATCGGGGACGCCGTCCCCGTCGCGATCCGCGTCGCCGCAGGCGTCCCCAACCCCGTCCCCGTCCGCGTCCGCTTGATCTGCGTTGGCGTCGGTGGGGCAGTTGTCGCAGCGGTCGCCCACGCCGTCTCCGTCGGCGTCCGCCTGCCCGGGGTTCGGGGTCAGAGGGCAGTTGTCCCCCTCATCCGGTACCCCGTCGAGATCCGCGTCGTCCTGGAAGCGCTCGCAGGCGTCGCCGATGCCATCCGCGTCCTCGTCGGCCTGGTCGGGGTTCACCGTGCCGACGCAGTTGTCGCACGCGTTGCCCCGGCCGTCGCCGTCGGCGTCGGCCTGGTTCGCGTTGGGCACCCCGGGACAGTTGTCAGCGTCGTCCGGCACCC
The DNA here is from genome assembly GCA_030426945.1 of bacterium. GTDB lineage: Bacteria > Myxococcota_A > Bradymonadia > UBA7976 > UBA1532 > JACKDN01. The sequence continues at coordinate 420 of JAUHXL010000635.1, read as the reverse complement.
CGTCGTCGTCGGCGTCACGGCAGACGGCGGCCTGATCCGGGTTGGGCGTCTCGGGGCAGTTGTCGCAGGCGTCGCCCACGCCGTCGCCGTCGGCGTCGCGCTGGCTGTTGTTGGGGGTGCGCGGGCAGTTGTCCGCGTCGTCCGCGATGCCGTCGTTGTCCAGATCGCCCGGCGGACCGGCGCAGGCGTCTCCGAGGCCGTCGCGGTCGGCGTCGGCCTGATCGGCGTTGGGCACGTCGGGGCAGTTGTCGGCGTCGTCCGGCACCCCGTCGTCGTCGCGATCAGCGGGCCCGGCCCCACCGGCGCCAGGCTCACCGCCCATGCCGGGCGCGCCGCCCATGCCGGGCGCGCCGCCCATGCCGGGCGCGCCGCCCATGCCGGGCGCGCCGCCAGCGCCGGGCGCGCCGCCAGCGCCGGGCG
>JAUHXL010000634.1 GCA_030426945.1 bacterium | reverse complement strand
CGTGAAGTCGCCGGCCGGGACGCGCACCGCCTGCAGCGCCACCGGGCAGGCGGCGCCCTCGTCGACGCTGCCGTCGCAGTCGTTGTCGAGCGCGTCGCAGGTGTCGGCCTCGTCGGCCTCGAAGTCCGGGCCGTAATCGCAGGCCGACCACCCGGCGGCGCCCAGACAGGTCGAGGGCGCGGCGGGCACGAAGCACACCCCCTCGGTCAGCGCGCAGGGCGTCGGCGTCAGCGCCTCGTCGGTGGCGCCGTCGCAGTCCTCGTCGACGCCGTCGCAGGCGATCTCGTCGGGCGCGTAGCCGGGCAGGGCGGCGTAGTCGGGCTCCATCCAGCCGTCGGCCCCGGCGCAGATTTGCCTGGCACCTTCGCAGACGCCGTCCTGCAGGGCGGCGCGCGGCGGGAAGAGGCCGACGTCGACGCGGCCGTCGCAGTCGTTGTCGAGGCCGTCGCAGGTGGTCTCGACGACCTCGTAGGTGGCGGCGAAGTCGACGTAGGCGGGCTCGACCCAGCCGTCCTCGCCCGCGCACACCCGCAGCGCGCCTTCGCAGACGCCCATCTGGCGGTTGGCGGGCGGCGCGTCGATCGCGTCCTCGTCGATGGCCCCGTCGCAGTCGTCGTCGAGGCCGTCGCACACCTCGACCTGGGCCTCGTCGTCGGCGCAGACGACGCCGGCGCCGTCGTCGGCGCAGCGCCACTGGCCGAGGGCGCAGAGGTCGTCGTCGTCGCCGTCGCAGGGCTGGCCCAGATCCGGGAAGCCCTCGTCGGTGGCGCCGTCGCAGTCGTTGTCGAGGCCGTCGCAGGTGGCCTCGTCGGCCTCGTACTCGGCGGGCAGGATGCAGTCGCCGAAGGCGCCGTCCTCGCGGCACGGCGCGGCGCTGCCGGCGCAGACGCCGCGCTGGGGACAGCCCTCGGCCGACGTCTCGCCGAGCGCGCAGCCGGGCGCGGCGTCGGGGGGCGCGGCGTCGGCAGCCGCCCCGTCGGGCGCCGCGGTGTCGGGCTCGGCGTCGGGCCGCGATCCGACGTCGGCCGTCGCGTCTCCGGCCGCCCCGTCGGTGCGCTGCTGGCCGCCCGGCAGCGCGTCGCCGCCGTCGTCGCAGCCGGCCGCCGTCAACAGGAGGATTAATGTGAGTTGATGTCGCATGGTGTGCGATGGTGCGCAGATCCGCCGTCCGATGCAACAACGGGCGCGTCGACGGCCGCGCCGCGGTGTCCTACTCTGCCCCGCGACCCCTGCACCGCGTCACCCGGAGGCCCCCATGCGCACCCTCGAAGGCAAGACCCTGTTCATCACCGGCGCCAGCCGCGGCATCGGCGAGGCGATGGCCCTGCGCGCCGCGCGCGACGGCGCCAACATCGTGCTCGCCGCCAAGACCGCCGAGCCGCACCCCAAGCTGCCCGGCACCCTGTACACCGCGGCCGAGAAGATCGAGCAGGCCGGCGGCAAGGCCCTGCCCTGCGTCGTCGACGTGCGCGACGAGGAGGCGGTGCAGGCGGCCGTGGACAAGGCCATCGACGCCTTCGGCGGCATCGACATCACCATCAACAACGCCAGCGCCATCATGCTGACCGGCACGCTGCAGACGCCGATGAAGCGCTACGACCTGATGCACCACGTCAACACGCGCGGCACCTACCTGGTGTCGAAGCTGACGCTGCCGCACCTGCTGAAGAGCGAGACGCCGCACATCCTGAACATCTCGCCGCCGCTGAACATGGATCCCAAGTGGTTCAAGAACCACGTGGCCTACACCATGGCGAAGTACGGCATGAGCATGTGCGTGCTGGGCATGGCCGAGGAGTTCCGCGGCAAGGTCGCGGTCAACGCGCTGTGGCCGCGCACCTCGATCGACACCGCCGCCGTGCGCAACCTGCTCGGCGGCGACTCGATGGCCAGCACCAGCCGGACGGTGGACATCATGGCCGACGCCGCGCACGCCATCCTCACCCGCGGCCGCGAGTGCACCGGCAACTTCTTCATCGACGACGAGGTGCTGACCGCCGAGGGCGTCACCGACCTCGACCAGTACGCGGTGACGCCCGGCGCCACGCTGACGCCCGACTTCTTCCTCTGATCAGCGGCGGCGCGCTCGCCCGCGCCGCCGCTTCTTCCGCTTCTTCCGCTTCTTCTCCCAGGCCTCGCGCTTGCCCCGCCAGGTGTCGCCGGGCAGGAAGACGTAGGGCTTCAGGTGGGGCAGCGGATCGATGTGGTGGCCGTCGTGCCGCAGCTCGAAGTGCAGGTGCGCGGCCGACCTCTTCATGCCCGAGCGCCCGACCCGGCCGATGAGCGCGCCGGCCTGCACCACGTCGCCCTGCCGCACCGTGTAGCTCGACAGGTGCATGTACGCCGACACCAGGCCGCCCTCGTGCCGGATCATCACCAGCAGCCCGCCGGGCGCCATCGTGCTGGCCTTCACCTTGCGCGTGTCCTCGGGGGGCACGTTCATCGACGGGCCGCGCTTGCGGTCGACGCCGGCGAAGAACACCGTCCCGTCGGCCACCGCGCGCACCGGCTCGCCCGACGCCGACTCGAAGTCGAGGCCCTGGTGGCGCCGCCGCCCGCCCTGGCGGGGCTCGCCCATCAGGCTGGTCAGCTTGCGCGGCGCCCCGTCGAGGGGGCTGTGCAGGGGCAGGTCGCGCCACTTGCCGCGCGGCGGGCCCCGCTCGCCGGTGTAGTACGCCAGCAGGCGGCGGCGGTCCGTGAGCACGCGGTCCTCGGCCCCGGCGCCCTGCACGGTGTCGCCCCAGACGAAGTGGGACACGGGATGCCGGTGCGGCACCGAGCCGAAGGCGCCGTCGTTCGCTGGGCACTGCTCGCCTGCCACCTTCAGCAGGGCCGCCGCCAGGAACACGTTGCCGCGGGCCGACTTCAGGTTGGCCGCCGTGAACTTCACGTCGGGCAGGTCGAGCAGCCGGCGCTCCCAGCGCTCGCCGGTCCACACGTGATAGCGGTACGCGCCGTCGAACAGGTGGGGCCGGTGCATGGCCGGGTGGATCTGGGTCAGCCCGACGCCGAAGGCGCTCTTCTCGAACGCCCGACAGCGGCTCTGTCGGAAGATCAGCGCCCCGAGCAGGAAGGGGTCGACCTCGAAGGCGGCGGCGGCGTCGATGACGTTCCGCGCCCAGGCGGCCCTTCGCGCGCGCGGCAGCCAGACGCACAGCGTCTCGAGCGCGTCGCCGAAGGCGATCGGGTCGAGCTCGGCGGTCGGGGGCGAGGGGGGCTCGGCGGGCCAGCGCTCGAGGTCGACGAGGCCGCGGCGTTTGGGGCGCAGGCCCTTCACCCCGGTGCGCGCGCGCGCCGCGAAGGGGGGCGCCCCGTGCGCCCACGTCAGCGGCGCGGGCGCCGGGGGCCCGTCCGCGGCGGCGGGCGCCGCGAGACTCAGCAGGGACAGGAGAACCAGCGGGCGCATGGCGGGGCGCGGCGAGCCCGGCGGGGGCCCGCCGCGGCTCAGATGCCCTTGCGCAGGAACGTGACGACGTCCTCGATCTGCTGCGGCGTGAGGTTCAGCTCCGGCAAGGGGCTGGTGCCCTTGGCGAAGGGCTGCATCGCCGTGCCGGACTTGCCGTGCTGGATGATGTAGCGCAGGTAGCCCGGCGTGACCTCCGCCTGGAAGCCCTTGCGCAGGATGCCCGTGCCCCACTCGCGGTGGCCGCCGCTCATGTTGTGGCAGGTGACGCAGCTCTTCACGAACACCTCGGCGCCGCGCCCGGTGTCCCCCTTCAGCGGCGACTCGTCGAGCTTGGCGGGCTGCGTCTTGGTGCGATCCCGCAGGAAGGCGATGATCGCCTCGGCCTGCGCCTGGGTCAGCACCGGGCTCCACGGCACCATCGCCGTGCCCGCGCGGCCCTTGAGGATCGTCTCGGTGATCATCGCGTCGCTGGCGGCCTCGAGGAAGGTCTTGCTGTCGAGGTGCGCGGCGTGCGCCACGTTCTGGCCCTCGGCCGGCTCGTGGCAGGGCGCGCACAGGCTGAAGAGCGCCTTGCCCTGCTCGACCTTGGCCGGCGTGATCTCGACGGTCCGCATCGCCTCGTCGGCGAGCGCGTTGCCGGCCCACAACCCGACCACCAGCACCC
>JAUHXL010000633.1 GCA_030426945.1 bacterium | reverse complement strand
GCCCGGCTGCTTCGACGGCGTCGACAACGACGGCGACGGCGCGATCGACTTCCCCGACGACGAGGGCTGCTCGGCCACCGGCGACGACGAGGAGGAGCGGCGCCGCCCGGGCCAGTGCGCCAACAGCATCGACGACGACATGGATGGGCTGGCCGACTATCCCTTCGATCCCGGCTGCTCGGCCCCCGGCGACCTGAGCGAGACCGACGATCGGATGGCGCCCGCCTGCGCCAACGAGATCGACGACGATCGCGACGGCCTGGTGGACTTCCCCTTCGATCCCGGCTGCCTGGCGGCGGGGCACCGCACGGAGGTCGACCCGGATCCGCCGCGCGCGTGCAGCAACGGCCTCGACGACGACGGCGACGGCGTCATCGACTTCCCGGCCGAGCCGGGCTGCCAGTACGCGGCCGACGACGACGAGGCCAACGGCGCCGTGCGACCCCGCTGCTCGAACGGCAACGACGACGACAACAACGGGCGCACGGACTGGCCGGACGATCCGGGCTGCAGCTTCGCGGCCGACAACACCGAGGACAACTCGGGGCCGACGCGGCGGCGCTGCGCGGACGGGGTGGACAACGATCTCGACGGGGCGGTGGACTTGGCCGACCGCGGCTGCGCGGGGGCCAACGACGACGACGAGGACGATCCCGAGGTGCAGCCCTGGTGCGCCGACGGCATCGACAACGACGAGGACGGCATCATCGACTGGCCCATGGACGACGGCTGCGCCGCGCGCGGCGACGCCTGTGAGCAGGAGGGCTACGGCCTGTGCGAAGGCGAGTGCCTCGACATCCGCGTCGACGCCCAGAACTGCGGGCGCTGCGGGCGCACGTGCGACGAGGGCGTCGAGTGCATCAACGGGTTCTGCGGGGGCCTGTTCACCTTCGAGGGCGTGCGGCGCGACGTGTCGCCCATCGACCTCGAGGGCTGGGAGCTCTGCCACCTCGACACCTACAACAGCCGCAACACCGCGGTGGCCGACCTCGTCGCCCGCTGCGATGGCGAGTACGTGATGCTGGGCTGCCGGCCGGTCAACGCGGCCACCTGGCAGCTGGCCGCCATGGGCGAGCGCGACGAGGTGTTCCGCGACACCGGCGGTGGTCGCGAGAACGTGGCCAACACGCACCCGCACAACGGCGTCGAGTGGTACTTCAGCGCGGAGTGGAGCATCGGCTTCGCCCCGCTGGGGCAGCGCGTGAACCGCAACTCGTGCGACGTCGAGCAGGGCCAGGCGGATCAGCGCCTCTGCTGGCACACCAGCGGCGGGCGCCTGGACGCGGGCTACCGCTGCGGCCAATGGACCGGCGCCGGCGGCCAGCAGACCTACGAGCGGGCCATCTGGACGTCGCGCTGAGCGCGCGCGCGGCGCTCGAAGCGGCCCCGGCGGCCTTGGTGACAGATCTCGGCGGCCCCTCTATCATGGGCGACGAACGGCCCCCGGCGCGGGGCCGAGTGCGGCGCAGGTGCGGGTGAAGACCAAGGCCTACAAGCTGGCGGCCGAGTTGGGGCTGCAGGAGCAGTCCGTCCTCGAGTGGCTGCGGGCGAACGGCTACCCCAACGCGCGCCGCGCGGACACCATCCGCGCGGACGTCGCGCAGGCCGCGCGGCGGGCCCTCGGGCGGGGGCGGGATCGCGACCGGCGGCAGCGCCCGCGCGTGGCGCCGGTGGCGCGCGGGCGGGGCGGGGCCCCGGGCGAGCGCGCCGACGACGGGTTCAAGGTCAGCTTCGCCGAGCTGCTCGAGGCGCACCTGCCCTCGGGCGCCGACGCCGGTGAGCTGCCCCTGCCCGACGACAACGCGACGGTGCCGGAGCTGCCCGCCGTTCACCTGGACCTTCGACCCGCTGCGGCGCGGGTCGACGACGTCGAGCACCTGCAGCTGCGGCTGGCCCACGCCGAGTCGGAGCGCGAGCAGGCGCGGCGGGACATGGCCAGCCTGCGCACCCACGGCGAGAAGCAGGCGCGGGAGCTGGTGCAGCTGCGGGAGGCGCTCGCCGAGGCGAAGCGCAACCTCGCCGCGATCGAGGCCCTGCGGGCGGACGTCGAGCGCCTGCACCTCGATCGCACCCGCCTGCGGCAGCAGCTCGAGGCCGCCCTCGACGAGCGCGCCACGCTGGAGCAGACCTGCACCGAGCTGACCGAGGCGCTCGACGACGCGCGGCAGGCGGCCGAGGCGGCCGAGTCGGCCACCCAGCAGCGGCAGACGGTGAAGACGGATCTCGACGCGGCGATGCAGCGCGAGATGGCCTGGCGGGCGCGCGCGCTCGAGCTCGAGCGGGCCAGCCAGGACGGGGCCAACCTGGCCGGGCTGCTCGAGGCGCACGGGCTGCGCGATCTGGACGATCAGGTGCGGGCGCTGCGGGCGCTGCTCGACGCGCGTGAGAGCGCCGGCGCCTTCGTGCGGGCCCTGCGGAACGTGGACGCCGGCGCCATCGATCGGCTGATCGGGGACCGCCTGACGCGGGTCTGCGCCCACCCGATCTGCAATCAGGTCGCGGCGCTGGCCGGGCGGCTGGCGGTGCGCGTCGACGACGAGCCGCGCTGCGCGGTGTGTCGCGGATCGGTGGATCGCCGGTGGTTCGCGCGCATGGTGCAGGAGTGCGGCCGCGGGGGCGTACGGCGGCTGCTGGTGATCGGGGGGACGCCGGCCACGCACCAGCTGCTGCGGGACCTGAGCCAGGGGCAGCCGGTGGATCTTCGCCTGGTGGCGGCCGACGAGCCGGTCAGCGCGCCGCGGGCCCAGAGCCGGGTGGAGGGCTGCGACGTGCTGGTGGTGTGGAGCGCCTGGGTCGTCGACCCCGAGGTCACCGCGCCCTACGTCGAGGCGGCCGACGCGCAGACGCGGCCGGTCGTGTCGGTGCTCGGGCGCGTCGACGCGGTGAACGCGCTGGCGCGGGCGGTCACGCACCGCCTGGCGCGCAACCACGTGCTGCTCTCCCGTTGATGCCGCCGACCGTCCGCCGGGCCGAAGGGGCGCGCCTGCTGGCGAACCTCGAGCGCGTCATCCTGGGCAAGAGGGCGGAGCTGACGCTGCTGCTCGTGGGCGTGCTGGCCGAGGGGCACGTGCTGATGGAGGACGTGCCGGGCGTCGGCAAGACCACCCTGGCGCGGGCCCTGGCGCAGTCCCTCGACGTCGACTTCCGCCGGGTGCAGTTCACGCCGGATCTCATGCCCACCGACATCCTCGGCTCGACCGTGCTGCGGCCCGCCGAGGGGGCCTTCGAGTTCCAGCCCGGCCCGGTCTTCACCCACGTGCTGCTGGCCGACGAGGTCAACCGCGCCTCGCCGCGCACGCAGTCGGCGCTGCTCGAGGCGATGAGCGAGCGGCAGGTGACCGTGGACGGCGTCACCCGCGCCCTGCCGCGGCCCTTCTTCGTCGTCGCCACGCAGAACCCGGCCGACTACCAGGGCACCTATCCGCTGCCCGAGGCGCAGCTCGATCGCTTCCTGCTGCGCGTGCGCCTGGGCTACCCGGCGCCCGAGCAGGAGCTCGAGATGCTCGTGGGGCAGCGCGAGCGCCACCCCCTCGACGATCTGTCGCCCGTGGCGACCGGCGACGAGCTGCGGGTCTGGCAGGCGGCGGTGCGCCGGGTCAAGGTGGCGCCGGCGGTGGGGCGCTATCTGTTGCAGCTCGTCGGCCAGACGCGCAGCCACGACGACCTGGCGCTGGGGGTCAGCCCGCGCGGCTCCCTGGCCTTGTACCGCGCCGCCCAGGCCATGGCCTGGCTGGAGGATCGCGATTACGTGACGCCGGCGGATGTCCAGGCCCTGGCCGGGGCGGTGCTGGCGCACCGCTTGGAGCTGCGCCCGCAGGCGCGCTACGCGGGGCGGACGGATCGCCAGGTGATCGACGCGCTGGTGGCCGAGGTGCCGGTCCCGACCTGAGCGGGTGCTGATCGGTTCGAGGTCGAGCCGGGCGCGTCCGGCGGCGGCGCGGTCGAGGTAGGAGGCCGCCGGGCCGTCGGAGATGCTTCGAGCGCCGACCCCCGCAGCGATCGTCGTCGGGGGGCGTGCCCGGCGACGTGCCGAGGGTTCGCAGACACCCGCTGAGGTCTCATCGCGATGAACCTGC
>JAUHXL010000632.1 GCA_030426945.1 bacterium | reverse complement strand
CCGCCCGCCGAGGCGACGATCGGCTACCTCTGCGTCCCGCGTTGAGCGCGGACTACTCGCAGGCCAGCGTGCCGGTCAGGATGCTGGTGCGCTGCTCGCCCGCCTGCATCCACCAGGCGGCCACCGGCGGCGCGTCCGACGCGTCGACGCGCAGCGCGCGCAGGATCGCCATGCCCTCGGGCGGCGAGAGGATCGCCGGCACCGTCGCCTGGGTCGCCGGCAACCCCGCGGGGTCGTAGAAGCGCGCGCGGAGGGCATCCGGCCCGCCGGCGATCACCACGAAGCCCGCGTCGGTCGCGAACACCGCGGGCTCGGTCGTGCCGCCCCCCAGGTTGGCCACCTGGGCGTCGCCGAAGCCCGAGCCGAGCGTGTACGGCACCACGCGCAGCTGGGCGGGCTGGCTCCCCCGGCTGGCCAGCAGCACCACGTCGCCGCGCCGCGCCGTCCGCGGCGCGTCCATCAGCGCGCCTGCGCCGGTGGCGTGGCCCGTCTCGAACCAGCCCATGCCGTCGTCCTGGTAGGCCTCCAGCCGGGGCTCCGGATCGGCGAGCGCCCTGACCTCGCCGAACACGACGTAACCGTCGGCCGTGGCCACCGCCGCCGTGCGCAGCCAGGTGGTCGGGTTCAGCACCGCGGGGTCCTCGAGGATCTCGTAGGCCTGGCTCAGCGCTGGCGCGTCGAGGGGCAACCGCAGGGCCGCCAGGCCTAGCCGGGTCCCGTCGACGACCGCGCCCGCGGCCTGCGCGGGCGTCAACCCACCGAAGGCCACGAGGGCCTCGGGCACCCCGTCACCGCGCACCCGGGCGACGACCGCCGGCGCGGTGGGCAACGACACGGTGTCGTAGCGCTGGTCCAGCGTCAGGCCGACCCCGACGGGGCGCAGCCGCGCGAGCAACAGCAGCTCGTCCCCTCGCGCCGGCCGCGACACCGCGACGATCAGGAACACCCCCCCCGCCTCGACCACCTGCACGTCGTGGTAGCCCGACGCGATGCCCGCGTCGCCGATGGGCACCGGGGCGCCGTCGACGAGCACGGTGAGCTCGCCGCCTTGCCCGTCGTCTTCCAGCGCGCTCAGGTAGGCCACGACCCGATGCGCCGGGGACGCGGCGAAGGCGAAGGCCGCCAGCGACGACATCGTGTTGTCCACCGCCTCACCCACGATGCCGGGTCCGCAGCCGCGCTCGCAGCCGTCCGCCGGCGTGCCCGTCGTGTCCAACCACCCGGCATCGCAGGCCACGTCGACGCAGGCGCCCACCGCGCACTCGCCGGTCGCGTTCGGCGGGAAGCAGAGCAGCACCTCTTCGTCGCCCCCCTCGTCGACGTTGCCGTCGCAGTCGTCGTCGATGCCGTTGCAGGTCTCGGCGGTGATCGCGCGCGCGCCCTCGCACGGTCCCCAGGCCCCGGCCTCGCAGGTCTCCGTGCCCGCGCACGTCGCCGGCGGACCACACGGCCGGGTCTCACCGGCGCCGCACAGCGGGCCCATGTCGGGCGGCGCGGCGTCGACCGGGATCGCGGCGTCGGCGGGCGGCGTAGCGTCGGCGGGCGGCGCGGCGTCGGCGGGCGGCGCGGCGTCCACCAGGGCCGCGGCGTCCGGCGCGGCGTCGGGCGCGCGCTCTGCGTCGGGGGGCTCCGCCGCGTCCAACCGGGGCCCAGCGTCCGATCCCGCTGCGTCAGGCGACGCCGCGGCGTCGAGCGGCGCCGTTGCGTCGCGCCCGCCCCCGGCGTCGAGGCCCCCGTCCGACGCCCCGGCGGCGTCGTCGAGGCTCGACGCGTCGGCCGCTGGCCCGCCGTCGGTCGGGGGGCCGAGATCCTCGACCGGCGCGGCGTCGGCCCCCGGACCGAGATCGACGCGCGGCGCGGCGGCGTCCCCGCGCCCCGCGTCGTCCGGCGGGCCGCCGTCGCGCGGCGGGGCCGCGTCGCGCCGGCCCGCCTCGAGCCCATCGCCCTCGTCGCTGGGCGGGTCGGGCCGCCGGGCGTCGCCGCCGCCGGCCGCCGCGCGGACGCACACGCCCGACCGGCAGACCCCCTCGGCGCAGTCGGTCTCGGCCCCGCACTGATCCTCGAAGCTGGGCAGACAGCCGACCGCCCCGAGGACCACCAGCGCCAGGCCCAGGCGCCTCATCAATCGAGCTGTCGGTCGCACCGCGCCTCCCGCGTGATGCGGGCTTTGTAGCAGAACCCGGCGCCCCGGCGCGGCCCGCGCGCCCCGCGCCTCAGCGGGCCAGCCCCTCGCGGCTGGGGGTCCACGCCTCACCGACGCCGTCGGCGCCCTTCGCCACCGCCGCCGGTCGCAGGCTCGACAGATCCAGGGCGCGGCAGGACGCCTCGGCCGACCGGCGCTTCACGCCGCCGAGGAAGGCGGCGAAGGCGGCGTCGTCGGCGAAGCGGAAGATGGGCTCTTCGTCGGCGTAGCGGAACAGGGCCCCGACGGGCAGCGCGCAGCGGCGGCCGGCGGCGTCGGTCAGCGTGGCGACGCGCTGCGGCTCGAGCGCCGGATCGTTGCCCAGCCGGAAGCCCAGATCCAACACCAGGCCGTCGGTGGCGCGCAGCGTCACGCCCCCCGCGTTGTCGCGCCGAACGGCGGGCTCGAGCGTCAGCTCCACGCCGCGGGCCGCGCGCAGCTCGCCGCCCTCGACGTCGAAGTCGAGCTCCGCGCCGTTGGCCAGCCCGACGCGGGCGACGCCGTCCTTCACCCGCGCGCCCAGCGGACCCACCCGCGGGAACAGCCAGAAGACGCGCGCGCCCGTGACCTGGGTGAGGGTGTTGAAGTCGGCGTAGCGCGGATCCTCGGGAGGCACCTCGGCGCCGGCCTCGTCCACCGGGCGGAAGGTGTTGAACACCATCACCCGGCCGTCGCTCGCCACGGTGAGGGAGCGGCTGGGCGCCACGAGATCGCGCGGGCCGATCGACAGGGAGCATTTGGCGAGGCGCGCGTGCCAGTGGGTGGTGAGGCGGAGGGCGCCCTGCTCGACCACCTGCTTGGGACACGGTGAGGGCGCGGGGGCGGCGAGCACGACCCCGAGGGCGAGGAGCGATGAGATGATGGCCACGATGACTCCAGAGCGTCGGCGGGGCGCGCCCGCGGTTCGCCGGTGGGGTCAGCAAGGTGCGCGCCAGCGCGCGCCGGCCGTCTGCCCGGCGGGCGACGACCCTCGGGCGTGAACGCCGCTCCACACCGCGTCACCGGGTGTCACGCGGGCTGGTCTACTCGCAGGCGAGCGTCGCCACCCGCAGCCGGCCCTCGTTGGCGGGCGTCTCGACCCTCCACAGCGCGCGCGCCGGGCCATCCTGCGCGTCGACCCACACCCCCCGCAGGGCGGCGCCGTTCGGTGGCACGATGGCCGGCACGGTCGCCTGGGTGCGGGGGACGCCGCCCGCATCGAGGAAGAGCGCGTCGACCTGATCCCCGCCGCCGACCAGCAGGACGAAGCCGTCGTCGGTGGCATGGACAGCCGGCGCGCCGCCGACGCCGCCCGCCTCGAAGAGCCGCGCCTGGCCGAAGCCCGAGCCCAGCGTATAGGGCTGCATCCGGATCAGGTCGTCGCGCTGCCAGCGGCTGGCCAGCAGCACCCGATCACCGCGGCGGGCCGCGACGGGCACGTCGAGCATCGACGCACCCGCCAGGCTCGAGTGGTTGGCCGTGGTCCAGCCGTCGTCGTCCTCGACGTAGACGTCGAGCACCACGTCCCGGACGCCGGCGGGCATGTGTTCGGCGAAGACGACGGCGCCCCGCCCGCTGTCGACCACCACCGCGCGGCTCCACGCCTCGGCCAGCCCGACGGCGGGCGCGTCGATCGTCTCGACCAGCCGGTCGGAGAGAGGCTGCTGGAAGCCCACCCGGAGGCCCACCAGGCGCGGCGCCGGCTGCAGATCGCCCATCAGCTCCAACGGGGTGCCGGCGAACACCACCAGCGCCTCGACGGCCGCGCCCCGAGCCAGCACACCGATCGCCGGGGGCCCGCTCACCGAGTGCGCTTCGTCCAGCACCTCGACGGTCGGTCCGTCGGGCGCGTTCGCCGTCACGCGCACCCACACGAACCGGCCCGTCGGCCGGATGCGGTCCACCACGCGCGCCGTCGC
>JAUHXL010000069.1 GCA_030426945.1 bacterium | reverse complement strand
AGCGAAGCCCCACCTCGACGCGGCCAGGGAAGGCCGGACGGCGCCAGGCGCCGACGCTGACGCGAGACCGTGGGTGATGGATCACCTGCCGCGTCCAGGCGGGGTTCGACTGCTGCGATGATCGGTCTGTCCTTCGGGGCTCGCTGATCGAGAGGGCCGGCCCGGGGGGGTCGGCCCTTTCTTCGTTTGGGTGCAAATCCCACTTTCCCATCGTGGTCGTGGTCGTGGTCGTGGTCGAGCGGTCTGGCGACGTGCCCTGCGAATTCGCTCAGTCCCGACGCGCAGCACTGCCGGATATCACGGGCAACCGCACGCTGGGCGGCCTGAGGGCGAGTCGGCCGCTCGTGGGCCAGTGGCGGCAGACGCTGGCGTCGTGGCCGTTTTCGACCACGACCACGACCACGACCACGACCACGGCGCCCGCAGATTCGGGATTCGCACCCTCTTCACTTTGGGGGTGGGCAGTGCTCGTGCGCGGGGCCGCGCGGATGCGATACACAGGTGCGTGCGCGCGCGCTTCACGTTTCTGCTCAAGGCCTCGCGGCCGGGGCTCTGGTTCCCGACCATCTGGTTGTACGCGCTGCCGTTGGCCGGGACGGGGGCGTGGGCGTCGCCGTGGGCTTGGGTGGGGCTGCTGTGGGTCACGTTTCCGCTGAACCTGCTGACCTACGGGTGGAACGACCTCGTCGATCGCGAGACGGATCGGCTGAACCCGCGCAAGGACACGTGGCTGTTCGGGGCGCGGGGGACGGACGCGCAGCTCGCGGGGCTGCCGCGGGCGATCGTGGCGGTGCAGGTCGTGACCTGGCCGGCGCTGCTGTGGCGCGGGGGGCTGCCGATGCTGGCGGTGCTGGGCGGCATGGTGGGCTTCATGGCCATCTACAACCACCCCACGCGCGGGTGGCGGGCGCGGCCGCCGCTCGAGCTGCTGGCGCAGGTGGGCTATCTGCTGGTGGTGCTGTTCGCGGTGCAGCTCAACGGGGTGGCGGCGCCGCCCGCGTGGACCTTCGCTTACCTGGTGCTGTTCTGCGCGCAGGCGCAGCTGATGGGCGAGGTGATGGACGTCGAGCCCGACCGCGCGGCGGGGCGGCGGACGACGGCGACCGTGCTGGGCGTGGGCACCACCAAGCTGCTGATCATCACCGTCGTGGGCGCCGAGGTGACGCTGTTGTGCGGCGTCTTCGGTGACCTGCTGTTCGGCGGGATGATGGTGGGCGCGCTGGGGTGGCTGCTGGTCGACCGCTTCGTCGTGTTCGGCGAGGACGGCTACACGCTGTTCCAAATGAAGCTGTTCGGCGTGGGCAGCAACGTGCTGGCGCTGCTGACGCTGGCCTACGTGGGGTGGACGGGGTGCCTCTTGCACCTCGATGGACCCTGGGTGCGTTGACGCGTGCCGCGGTCGGCCGGGCTGTGGCATGGTGGCGCCCATGAGCACGCTCACCCTCGCGATCGCCCTCCTGCTGGTGCCTGCCAAGGCGCTGGTGTGCCCCAAACCCAAGGTCGACGGCGCGGCGCAGTACGCGGTCGGCAAGGCGCAGCTCGACCGGCTGCGCGCGCAGGACGAGCACCTGCCGAAGAAGGAGTACGACCAGATCGTGGCGACGTGGCGGGCGGCGGCCGAGGCCGGCAGCGTCGACGCGCAGCGCGCTTTGGGCGTGCTGGTTTTCGGCACGCTGTACACGAACGACGCGCCGAAGCCGGCCGAGAAGGCGCAGTACGTGGAGGCCATGGCCTGGGTGGCGGTGGCGGCCCGGCGCGGGGACGCCGAGGCGCAGACGGCGTTGCCGCCGGCGATCATGGCGGCGCTGCTGGAGCGCGAGGCGCCGAAGGCGGGCGACGAGGCGGGCGCCGGCGACGACGTGCCCGCCGACTGGGTCGCCGCGGCGCGCGACCGGGCGAAGGCCGGCGTGCACTGCTGGCCCTGCACGGTGGGCGCCGACGCCGCCTCGTGGAAGGCCTGCGACGGGCGCCGCACGACGCTGGCGGCCACCATGACGCCGCCGGGCCGCGTGACGAATCACCCGATGCTGACCGGCCCGGCCGGCATGCCCGGCGCGCGCAGCCACCAGGACTATGTCGACGTCGGCGACACGCAGGTGATCGTGCTGTCGGCGAAACCCCTCGCGTGCAAGGGCGCGCTGACCGTGACCGGCACCCTGCGCAGCATCGAGATGCCCAAGGGGCCGCACACCTACCGCGGCTGGTCGATCGACGCCGACGCGGTCACCTGCCGCTGAGCCGGTGGTCCACGGCACGCCCCGCCATGACGGCCGGGCTATCAGCTGTCAGCGGTCAGCTGTCAGCTCCGCCGCGATGATTGGAACCGTCTGCCCGGAAACCCCGCGCGTCGATCTTGCACCGCGCCTCGTGGCTCGGCACGACGCACGGGCCCGGCTGAAAGCTGAAAGCTGACAGCCGGTAGGAGCGACCACCAACGGCTCGTGAGCGGTCCCGCTGAGCCGCGCCCGCTTGACGGCGCCGGTGCCGGGCGGGCAGGCTGCGCGCGCCGTGGACGTCCCACGAAGAAAGGCACCTCCCGTGATTCGACTGCTCACCTCGCTGGTGGTCTGCGCGCTCGCCGCGCCGGCCTTCGCCAAGGCCCCGACGACCGACCAGGAGAAGACGCTGTACGCGTTGGGCCTGTCCATCTCGAAGAGCCTCGCTGTGTTCGCCCTGTCCCCCGACGAGCTGGCCATGGTGCAGCAGGGCCTCGCGGACGGCGTGAAGGGCGCGAAGCCCGCCGTCGAGATCGAGACCTGGGGCCCGAAGATCCAGGAGCTGGCGCAGGCGCGGCAGGCCGTCGCCGCCGAGAAGGACAAGGCGAAGGGCAAGGCCTTCCTCGATGCGGCGGCCAAGGAGGCGGGCGCGACGAAGACGGCGTCGGGCCTGGTGTTCAAGTCGATCACCGAGGGCAAGGGCGCGACGCCCACCAGGGAGCAGACGGTCAAGGTGCACTACAAGGGCACGCTGATCGACGGCACCGAGTTCGACAGCTCGTACAGCCGCGGACAGCCCGCCGAGTTCCCGCTGGGGCGCGTGGTGCCCTGCTGGACCGAGGGCGTCGGCATGATGAAGCCGGGCGGCAAGGCGCGGCTGGTGTGCCCGCCGGACCTGGCCTACGGCGATCGCGGCGCGCCCCCGAAGATCGGCCCCGGCGCGACGCTCGTGTTCGAGGTCGAGCTGCTCGAGGTCAAGTGACGTGAAGGGCCGCGTCTGTCTGGTCACCGGCGCCAACACGGGCATCGGTGAGGTCACCGCCAAGGAGTTGGCCGCGCGCGGCGCGCGGGTCATCGTGGCCAGCCGCACGCGGGAGCGCACGCAGCCGGTGCTGGACGCCATCACGGCGGCGGGCGGTGACGTGAGCTTCGTGCCGCTGGATCTGGGCTCGCTGGACTCCGTGCGCGCCTGCGCCGAGCAGGTGCTGGCGCGCGACGAGCCGCTGCACGTGCTGGTGAACAACGCCGGACTGGCCGGGCACAAAGGCACGACCGCCGAGGGCTTCGAGCTTCAGTTCGGGGTGAACCACCTGGGCCACTACCTGCTGACGCGGCTGCTGCTGGATCGCTTGAAGGCCTCGGCGCCGGCGCGCATCGTCAACGTGGCCAGCAAGGCGCACCTGAAGGCCAAGGGCATCGACTACGAGGCCGTGCGGCAACCCACGAAGACGACGACGACGCTGGACGAGTACCAGGTGTCGAAGCTGGCCAACGTGCTGTTCACGACGGCGCTGGTGGATCGGCTGGACGCCGACCGGGTGACGGCGTACTCGCTGCACCCCGGTGTGGTGGCGTCGGACGTGTGGCGGAAGGTGCCGTGGCCCTTCCGGTCGCTGCTGAAGGCGCGCATGTTGAGCGTCGAGGAGGGGGCCGAGGCCAACCTGCTCTGCGCGACGGCGCCCGTGGACGAGCTGCAGAACGGCGGCTACTACCACAAGGGCAAGAAGGGCAAGCCGGTGTTCCTGGCGCACGCGAACCCCGCGGCGCTGGATCACGCGGCGGCCGACCGCCTGTGGCGCCAGAGCGCCGAGTGGGTGGGCCTGGACGAGTGAGCCGGCTCCGTCGCTGGCCTCAGCGCAGCCAGCCGTCGATCGCGGCGTCACTGGGCACGCCGCCCGCGTGCACCACCACCTCGTCGATCACCACGCCGGGCGTCGCCATCACGCCGTAGGCCGCGATCTTCGCGAAGTCCTCGACCTTCTCGATCTCGACGTCGACCTGCAGTGCGTCGGCCCGGCCCCGGATCTTCTCCGCGGTCACCTTGCACTTCGTGCAGCCCGACCCCAACACCTTGATGTTCTTCATGGTTCTGCTCCTAAAGCACCCGATTGAAGACGAAGCCCACCAGCAGGATGCCGAAGGCCACCACACCCACGAAGGTGGCGATCAGGCGCGGCTTCAGCACCCGCCGCAGGATGATCATCTCGGGCGCCGAGAGGGCGATGACGCTCATCATGAACGCCAGCGCGGTGCCCAGGGACGCGCCCTTGGCCATCAGCGCCTCGAGGATGGGGATGATGCCGGCGGCGTTGGTGTACATGGGCACGCCCAGCAGCACCGCGGCCGGCACCGACCACCACGTGTCGGCGCCCATGAACGACGCCATGAAGTCCTGCGGCACGTAGCCGTGGATGCCCGCGCCGACGGCGACGCCGATGACGACGTAGATCCACACCTTGCCGACGATCTCACCGACGTGGCGCGTGCCGCCCTCGAGCCGCTCGGCCCAGGTGGGCGTGGCGCCCGCGGTCGTCGCGGGGGCCTGGTTCTGCAGGTCACGCACCCAGTCCTCGAGGCCCCCCTCGAGGCGCAGCGCGCCGATCACGAACCCCCCGATGATGGCCAAGGTCAGGCCCACGGCGAGATAGAGCAGCGCCACCCGCCACCCGAACAGGCCGGCGAGCAGCACCAGGGCGACCTCGTTGACCAAGGGGGCCGCGATGAGGAACGAGAAGGTCACCCCGAGGGGCACGCCCGCCTGCAGGAAGCCGATGAACAGCGGCACCGCCGAGCAGGAGCAGAAGGGGGTCACGACGCCCAGCGCAGCGGCGGCGGCGTTGCCCGCGCCCAGCCGTCGGCCGGCGAGCAGCGCGCGGGTGCGTTCGGGCGACACGAACGTGTGCACGACGCCCATCAGGAAGACGACGCCGACGAGCAGCATCAGCACCTTGGGCGTGTCGTAGAGGAAGAACTGGAGCGCGCCGGCGAGGTGTGACGTGGGATCGAGGGGCAGCAGGCCGACGAGCGCGAAGGACAGGGGCTCGAGCATCAGGTAGAGCGCGAGCCAGGCGACGGCGCCGCCGAGCAGGGTCAGGACCGGTCGGCGCCGGGGCGCCTGCATCAGGGTCTCGCCGAGCGTGCTCATCCGCCTCTCCGTCGGCGCCCGCCCTGGGCGGCCACCCCGGAGACGAAGCGCGGGGCGAATGGATGCGGGGGGCGTCAGAAAATGATGCGAGTGGGCGGCGGCTCGGCCGCTACCTGGGGCTGCTGCGGCGAGGCTTCTGGAGGGGTCAGTCCCCCTCACCGTGGTGGTTGGCACGGAGTGACGTCGGGCCGAGGTGTCCTGGCTCGTGCCTCCCGCGCGGGGGAGCGCGCAGGCCATCGAGCACCACCGTGAACGTGCGGTGGCGCCCGCCTCCGGGCGTGGGGCCCTGGCGTTTGGTCATGTGAAGCACCGCGACGAGCAGCTCGTAGACGTCCGCGAGGTCGACATCGTCGCGCACCACGCCCTGCTTCTGGGCGCGGCTCAGCAGGTCGTCGAGCGCGGCGAGAAATGCGGTCCGTGCCTCGGCCACGGCCGCCTGCGGATCGACTCCGATGGCGGAGAGGGCGTGGTGGATGGCGGGCGTCGATGCCGTGTGCTCGACGACTCGGTCGAAGAAGCGGAACAACGCTTCGCCCTCGTCGGCACTCGGCTCGCGAGCATGCAGGGTGAGCCGCTCGACGCGCGACGTGACGACGGCCCGGAGCAGCGCCTCCTTGGTCGGGAAGTGGCGGAAGACGGTCGCGATCCCCACGGACGCGTGCCGTGCGACGACCTCGGTCGAGAGCGTCGGCCCCTCGGTGCCGAGGAGCAGCTCGGCCGCGCTCAGAATCGCGGCGCGGTTGCGTTCGGCATCGGCGCGGCGCCGGCGTTGGTTCTTGGTGGACATCCTGGCTGTTTACCGTTTGACAAACGGAGTTACAACTCCGCTTAATACCGTCATGGACCTCGTCGCCCACATCTTCGGCGTCGCAGCGCTCATCAACAGCGTGCCGCACATCGTGCACGGGTTGAGCGGCGATCCGTTCCCGACCCCGTTCGCGAGACCGCCGGGCATCGGGCTCTCCCGCCCGGAGGTCAACGTCGTCTGGGGCGCGATCAACCTCGGCGTGGCCTGGGGACTGCTCGCGCTCGGCGACCTCCGGATCGGCGCGACGCTCGAGGGCGCGGTCCTCTGTGCCGTCGCGCTCGCCGTCGGTCTCGCCCTCGCGGGCTCGGCGGCGCGTTCTCGCGCCCGACGGGCCGAGCGCGCCCCCCCGCACGGACGCTGATCATCCAGACCCGTCGGCAGGTCGTCCCCATCCGCTTCGAAAGATGACGAACGCCGTCGAGGCTCTCGAAGTGGGCATCGCAGGTGACCGGCCAAGGGCCTGTTGCGGCGACGGGTTCCGTCCGCGCTACACCCACTTGGCGACGTCTGGCAGCACGAGGAGCGCCTCGCCGTCGTCGGCGCCGCTCGGGCCCGCTTCTCTCGTCAGCCCTCGGCGAGGCGCAGCACGTGGAAGACAATCCGGGGCTGCGCCTCGCAGCCCGCGCCGACGGTCCGAGCGACGTCGACCCAGGCGCGGTGCCTTGGGCCCAGGTCGACCGGCTCGCCGGGCATTGCGTCCCCGACGGCATCGCCCAGGCGAAGGATCACCCGATGAGCCGTGTCGCAGTCGTCCACCGCGCAGCCATCGCCGCGGGTCACCTGGAGCCCGTTGTCGCGGCCCGCGTCCACGCGATCCCAGGCCGCGTCGGCGGCCGCCAGCAGCAGGCCGGCCTCGTCGTGGACCCACAAGGCCCACCCGTCGGCGCCACCCGTCCACTGGACGTACATCTCGCCCTGGGCAGCGTCGAGGGCGGCGAGATCCCCCTCGAGCAGGAGGGTCGCGGCCGGGCTGCCGGGCGCGCCGAAGATCTCCAACTCCAGGTGCCCCGCGTCGCGCGCCAGGACGCTGACCTCCCCGCCGCCCTCGACGACGCCCTCGGTGCTCGCGCGGAGACGCCGCTCGCCGCCCGTCGCCGGCGGCGGGCAGGTGGCCGGCGGGCCCTCGAAGGCCTTGATCCGCACGAGCGTGAAAGACAGCCAGCCATTCGGCGTGTCGGTGCCGCACCCGCGAACGTCGACCTTGGTCTGGGACACGCCGAGCGTCAGCCGCGCGTCGCCCACCACCCGCGTCTCACCCGGATCGAGCCCCACTGTGTGGCCGGCGAAGGTGAACTCGGTGCGGTGCCGATCCTCGACGCAGCCCTCGCTCAGCTCGACGCGGCAGTCTTCGACGGTCTCCACGGCCGGCTCGTCGAGGAAGCCGGCACCGAACTCCTCGCGCAGGCCGTACCAGTCGGTGCTCGCAGCGGCCAGCGCGAGGCCGCGCGCGTCCCGCACGCTCAGCACGGCGTTCTGCCAGAAGGGCCCGCCCAGGCCGGCGGCGACCGTCACGGCGTCGCCCTCGGCCAGGTCGAGCGCCTCGAGCTGGCCGTGCACCGTGATCGCCTGACCGTCGACCTCGATGTCGAGGCGGTCCACGCGCCGCGCCCGCACGGTGCCGGGTCCGACGAAGGTGCCGCGCTCGCCTCCCAACCCGAAGCGCGTGTCGCGCGGCTCTGCGCCGCACAGCCCGCCCTCTGTCCCGGTGTCGGCCGACCCCTGGTCGGCGTCCTCGGTGACGCAGCCGGACGCGGCGAGCGCCGCGAGGCCCAGGAACATCGAATGTGCGCGTTGCATGGCCTCACCTCTCGGCACCACCGGACGCGCCGCCGCCGTTGACCTTACCGCCGGGAGCACGGGGTCGAGACGACCTGAGACCTGACTTCGCTCTCCACTCGGGGCACCGAGCGTGCGCTCGTCCTGACCCCTGTGCCCCGCCGTCAGGGGTCGTCGGGTGGAGGCCGGGGGACGAAGCAGCAGACGTTGCCGGCCTCGTCGAAGCGCACCTGGCAGGCGGCGCGCAGGTGGTCGGCCAGCCGCCGGCGGGCGCGCTGCAGACGCGACTTGGCGCCCGGCACCGACAAGCCGTGCGCCTCGGCGTAGGCCCCCTGCGTCATCCCCTCGAGGTCGCAGCACCGCAGGATGTCGGCGTCCAGCGGATCCAGCTCGCCGAGGGCGCGGGGCAGGCACGCCGTCAGCTGCACCACGGGCTGGGGCGGCTCGTCGGGCTCGGGCTGGGCCAGGCTTTCGGGCACCGGCACCTGCGCCTTGCGCGTCCGCCAGTGATCGACCAGCGCGTTGCGCGCGGTCGTGAACAGCCACGCGCGGGCCCGCTCGACCTCACAGAAGCGCGCCCCCTGCCGCAGCGCCCGCAGGAAGACCTCTTGCAGCAGATCGTCGGCGAGCGCCGCGTCGCCCCCGGTGCGGCCCCGCAGCCACCCCGCCAGCTCGGCCTCGTGGGCGTCCCACGCCTCGAGGACGCAGGGTCGGCTGGCCTCTCGCTCGGGCATCTTGCCTCCTCGACGGCGCCGCGCCGCCGAGGCCAGTCTACGCTCCGCTGCACAAAGGGTCAGCCCCGCGTCCGAGCGGCCCTGCCCCGCCCCGCTGAGGGTCGCGCCGAGGTTGCTGGGGGCTGCGAGTCGGCCTACGGTGCACGGGTGCGCTGCCTCCACGCTCTGCTGTCGATCGCCGTCGGCGTCATGCTCCTCGCGTGCGACGACGGCGCCGCCGACGCCGATCCGGATCCGACCGAGGACGGGGGGCCGGCGGACGCGCGCGTGGACGGCGGGGGGGACGCGCCCTGCCCCACCGGCTGGCGCGACGACCGGGCCGGCGGCTGCAGTCCGCCCGCCCTCGCCCTCTGCGATGATCGGCCCGGCAGCTTCCCCCTGCCCGACGGCACGTGCTCGACCCCACCGGCGTGCGACGACGGCTGGCTGCCCGGGCTGGGCGGCTTCGACTGCCTGCCGCCGGCCGTCGACGCCTGCCCGGCGGGTTCGTTCGCCGTCCCAGGCGGGGATCGTTGCACGCCGGTGTGGGTCTGCCCGGACGGCTGGGTGCGCGACGGCATCGGCTGCGTGCCCGGTGCGCCGGCGGACTGCGCCGCGGACGCGGTGGCGCTGCCGGGCGGCGGGTGCCTGGCCCCCTTCGCCTGCGCCGGCGACGCCGCGTTCACGCCGGCGACCGGCTGCGGCGCCCCGACACGGGGCTGCGACGGCCCGGGCGGCCTGCGCCCCGAGGGTGGTGACTGCCGCCCGCTCCCGACCGACGCCTGCGGCGCCGATCCCGCCGAGGTGCCCGACGACGCCGTCTGGGTCGACGCCGCCGCCGCGCCGGGCGGGGACGGCCGCCGCCTCGCCCCCTTCACCACCCTTCAGCAGGCCGCCACCGCCGGCGCCACCACGGTCGTGCTGCGCGCCGGGGACTACGTCGCCCCGGATCCCTGGCCCTTCGCCGTCGCGCAGGGCACCTGCGCGCGCGACGTTCGGGTCAACGGCCGGGTGACCGTGCCCGAGGGCTTCGCGGCCGACTTCACCACGCTGACCTTCCCCGACGGGCTGTCGGTGAACGGCACCGCGCGCATCGACCGCCTGGCGCTGAGCGTCACCGAGGCGAGCTCGGGCCTGCGCGTCCGCGGCCGGGCGTTCGCGAACGGCCTGCGCGTGGCCGACACGGCGGTCGGCGTGCAGGTCGATGGCGGCGCGCACCTGGCCTGCTCGGACTGCGTCTTCGAGCGGCTGGCGGTGATCGGCGTGGTCGTGCGGACGGACGCCACGGCGGCCCTGTCCGACACCGTGGTGGCGGGCGTCGCGCGGGATCCCGACGCCAGTCTCAGCGGCGTGGGCGTCTACGTCGATCCGGGCGGGCGGCTGGAGGGCGGCGATCTGACGTTGACCGACCTGGCGGACGCGGGCCTGAACGTGCTGGGCACCGTCGACCTGCAGGGCGTGTGGATCCGCGACGTCACGGGGCACGGCATCGTCACCGTGACGGGCGCCCAGGTCGACGTGGACGACCTGCGCATCGAAGGCACCGGCCTCGCGGGCATCAGCGCCTACGACGCCCCGGTGCGCGGGGCGCGGTGGACCCTGCGATCGACCAACTTCGGTGGGGCCTTCGCCGCGCTCTGGACCGACGCCGGTGGGCGCATCGAGGCGGCGGACGTGGACATCGCCGGCTCGGGCATCCCGTTGGCGGCGCGCGCCGGCAGCACGCTGGCGGTGCAGCGGGTGCGCGCGCGGGCGCCGAAGTCGGCGCAGGCCGTGGACGACGCCGCGCTGGTGCTGTCCGACGCGGCGCTGGACCTGGAGGGCGACGCCGAGACGACGGCCCTGTTCGCGACCGACGCGGCCCGCGTCGAGCTGGCGCGGGCCCGCGTGACCGGCGACGTGGGCGCCCGGGACGGCGGGCGCGTGACGCTCGAAGACGTCGCGGTGAACGCCGCCAAGGCGGGCGTCATCGTGTCCGACGAGGCCAGCGGCGCCGAGCTCGCGCGGGTGGTGCTGGACGGCTCGGTGCAGGCCGAGACGCTCATCCGCGTGCAGGGCGGTGAGGTGATCGGGCGCGACCTGGTCTTGCGCCAGGCCACCGGCCAGGCGGTGGCGGCCGACCTCGCGCGCCTCGATCTCGAGCGCGTCCACGTGCGTGATGTGCGGGGCCGCGCGGCGGCAGGCCTGCAGGCCTCGGGCAGCGACGGGCGGCTGGTTCACTTCGACATCGCTCAGGTGTTCCGCGTCGGTCTGCTGCTGAACCAGGGCCGGACGCCTCACGCCGGCACGCTGGACCTCCAGAGCGTCCGGGTGACCGGCGTCGTGCGCACCCTCGACGACCTCGCCCAGGGGGTGAAGGGCTCGGGGGCGGGGGTCGTGGTGACGAGGCCCTACACGGTGGCGCTGGACGGACTGACCACGGCGCTGACGGCCGGTCCGGGGCTGATGGTGCTCGAGGAGGGCGCGGTGCTGCGGGGGGGGCGGGTGGTCGTGGCCGACAGCGGCAACCTGGACGGTGGGCAGGACGGCGGCGGGGTCGTCGTGGCGCGCGGCGCCGACGTCGAGCTGACCGACGTGCGTGTCGAGCGCGCCGTGGGACAGGGTCTGCTGGTCAGCGAGGCGCGGGCGCGCCTCCGCAACCTCGCGGTGCAGGATGTGCGCGGGGCCGAGGTGAACGACGGCGATCCCGCCACGCGGGATGGTGAGGGCCTCGCGTCGGTCCGGGCCGATGTCGAGGTGACCCAGTTCCGGATCGTCGACGCGACGGCCGCGGGCATCATCGTCGGCGGGGGCGACGTGCGGTTCGAGCGCGGCTCGATCGTCGGGACACGCGCAGAGCGGTACGCCGATGGCAGCACCTTCGCCGCGGGCCTGCTGATGATCGGGGGGCGCGCGACGGTGCAGGACGTCACCCTCGCGGACAACGCGGGGCCGGGGGTGCTCGTCGCCGGGGCGGGCGTGGCCGATCTCACCCGCCTGCTGGTGAACGATCCGGCCAAGCGGCACCCGTTCGGCTACGGCATCATGGCGACCGCCGCGGCGCAGGTGCGCGTGAACGACACCTACGTCAACTACCCCGCCTTCGCCGGCCTGCTGGCGAGCAGCGCCACCCTCGAGGCGCACAACACGTCGATCGGCGGCGCCCGCCCCGGCGTGGGCAGCGACGACACGTACTGTGTGTGGGCCGAAGACCGGGGCGTCGTCCGGCTGAGCGACGTGACGCTGGTGCAATGCGGCGAGGTCGCGCTCGGCGCGTTCCAGAGCACCATCGAGGCGGAGCGCGTGGCGATCATCGGCGAGGGTGACGCCGAAGGCGACGCGGTCTACGCCGATCTCGACAGCACGGTCCGCCTGACCGGCTTCCGCATCGAGGGCCACGACGGCAACGGCCTGGTGGTGAGCGACTCGGCCGCGACGCTGACCGACGGCTGGATCGTCGCCAACGCGACCGCGGTGCTGCGCCAGCGCATCTCGACGTTGCAGTCCACGGGTGTGCGTTTCCTGGCCAACGACAAGGACGAGGTGGTGTGCAGCGAGACCTGCTACGAGCGGCCGCCGCCCGTCGCGTCCATCCAGGCGCCGCCGCCGCCGCCGCCGCTGCAGTAGGTCGACCGGTCAGGGCTCGGGCGGGTCGAGCAGCCCGGGCGCGTCGAGCGTGTCCACGTCGACCGCGTCGAGCACGATGCCCTGCGTCTGCACCAGATCGGCCGGGCCCAGCAGGGCGCCGTCGCGCGCGTTGCCTTCGATGCGACCGCCGGCCACGTCGATCGAGGCGCCCAGGGCGGCGCGATCCTGCGCGACGAACAGGCCGACCCGCTCGGCGCCGACCAGGCTGAGGGTGTTGACGCGCACCGCGCCCTCGGTGCCCACGCCCTGCGTGGTCTCGCTGCCGTCGAGCACCAGGCCGTCGGCCACGCCGGGCAGCGGCTCGCCGTCGCGGTCGAGCAGGTCGAAGGGCGCCACGCCGTCGACGACCAGGGTGTTCGCGTCGAAGTACGCGCCCTGCAGGCGCACGCCCACGCCGGCCGCGTCGGCCAGCAGCAGGCTGGTGCTGCGCACCACGCTGTCCTCGATCTGCAACCCCATGCCCACCGGCCCGTCGACCATCACGTCGGTCAGCTGCATCGCGCCCAGATAAGCGTCGTCGCCCACCGCGTTGTCGGCGAAGGGCAGCAGCTGGGGGCTGCCACCGACGTCCTGGAACAGGCCCGCGTTGCGGATGCGCAGGCCCGCGCCGGCGAGGCCGGTGAAGTCGGCGCGGCGCACGACGCTGAGCGCCGCCAGATCGGCGCCGACCTCGGTGTAGGGCGCGCGCCCCGTGGCGCCGGCGGCGAAGGCGAAGGCGTCGGCGCCCACGTCCTCGACCACGAGATCGGTCAGCTTGGCCGGGTGGCCGCTGATCTGCACGGCGCCCAGCCGCGCCTGGCGCACGACCAGCGCGTCGGCCTGCGCGCGGGCCCAGTGGTGCAAGTCGTACTCGACGATCGGATCGTCGTCGGCCGCGAGCCGCGCCGGCAGCGGCCCCTCGCCCAGCGTGGACAGCTCCGGGAACCAGTCGGCCGGCATCGCCCACGCGCCGTCGGCGAAGGCGGCGCCGTCGACGGCGGCGAACTCGGGCGCGGGCATCACGTCGCAGAGGGGGTGCCAGGTGCCCGGCGTGCCCCGCGCCCCGACCTCGCCGGCCTCGCCCGGCATGCCCTCGCGCCGCAGCCGCAGGCCCAGGGCGACGTCCTCGATGCGCAGCGCGTCGAGGTGTGCGCGCGCGCTGGACAGCTCGACGCCGGTGCCTCCGACGCCGGTGACCAGCGCGCCGCCGTCCAGCACCCCGAAGCTGCGCGCCAGCACGACGCCGCCCGAGCTGTTGCCGCCGACCCCGTCGATCCGGCTGCGCCGCACCACGACCTGCGCGTAGCGCGCCGCGATGCCCTGCCCGCCCACCTGCTGCACCAGCGTCTCGTGCACCAGCAACATCGCCCCGTAGGGGCACACCGGCGAGCCGCCGGGGCAGGCCTGCTGGTCGTCCGGCGCGCCGCCGTCGGCCGTGCCAACGACGATGCCGGCGCCCGGCCCGGGACCCACGCGGCTGCGCCGCACCGCGACCGCCGCCTCGGTGGCGTACACGTGGTGGCTGCCGGCCTCGCGAATCCAGGTGTCGGCGATGTCGGCGGTGGCGACATCGATGGCCCGCACCCCCACCCCGCTGGCGCTGGCCAGCCGTGCCTGCCGCACGTAAAGCCGGTGCAGGTGCTGCACCGACACGTTGTCGGCGCCGCCCTCGATCGTCAGCCCCGCCACCCACAGCCGCCGGTCGCGTGGGCCGTCGACGGCGCCGGCCGACGTGATGGCGCCCTCGACGATGGTGGCCGCCGCGCACGCGCCGATCACGGCCAGGTTGCCGCCCGCGGCGATGGGTCCTCGGTGGCGCCCCGGCCCGAGCAGCAGCACCGCGTCGTCGGCGCCGATGGCCGCGAGGGCCTCGGCCGGCGTCGCGAAGGGCGCGCCGGCGCTGCCGTCCCCGCCGGCGCCCGCGCCGGGCTGCACGTACACCGTGCGCCAGTCGGCAGGCGGCGCCGGCTGCAGCGCGGCGGCGTCGCCGAAGGGCCCGCCGCACGCGGCCGTGGGCCCCGCCACCACCGACGCGCCGTCGGCCAGCGTCAGCGTCGTCTCGAAGGTGTCGCGCGGCAGGGCGCCGCCGTCGGGCTGCTGCCGCGTGCCGCCGCCGCCGCCGTCGTCGTCGTCGCAGCCGGCGAGCGCGACGCCCGCCAGCATCAGAGTCAAGAAGCGCGCTGCCCTCATGCTGCCCTCACCAACCTAAAACCGAACTGCACCCCGGTGAAGTCGGGGCGATGACTGATGCGGCCGGCGGCCCGACCGTACACGGCGTGGGCGCGGTTACCCGCGCCCTTGAGCACGGCGCGCCCAGGCTGTTCGGGATCGTCCGTCGACGTCCACTCGTGCACCAGCCCGGCGAGATCCATCGCGCCGAAGGGCGACCGATCGTACGGGAAGTTGCCCACCGGGCTGGGGCCCGGCGGCCCCGGCGTGTCGATAACCTTCGCCAGCGTGGGGTCGAAGCCGTTGCCCCACGGATAGACGCGGCCGTCGACGCCGCGCGCGGCCACCTCCCACTCGAGGGCGGTGGGCAGCCGGTAGTGCCCGCCGTCGCGCCGACCGCGCCAGGCGCAGTAGGCCTCGGCGTCGAAGCGGTTGACCATGTGCACCGGCCAGCGGGGATCCCAGGCGTCGCCGTCCTTGTCGACCGCGGGCACAGCGAAGCGGCCGGCGTCGGCGTCGGCGTCCACCCAGATGGTGCCGTCGGCCGTGCGGGGAGCGCGCGCGCAGGCAACGTCGAACCCGTGCTCGGCGGCCACCGCGTCCAAGAACCGCACGTACTCGGCCAGGGTGACGAGGTGGCGGCCGATGAAGAACGGCCCGACCGTCACGACGCGGCGCGGCTGGCCGCGGTGGGCCATGGGATCGCCCCCGACGGGGGCGGTCAGCCGGGGGACGAAGCAGAAGGCCTCGTGCCCCGGAAAGGCCGGCGGCGGATCGACGTCGAGCACGATCTCCTCGCCCGCCTCGACGCGCACCGGCCAGCGCACGGGGACTCGGCCGGGCGCGCGCACGTGGACGACGTAGCTGCCGGCGGGGACCACCGGCCCGTCCACCGGCCGGGGCTCGAGCAGCGGACCGAGGGCCACCTGCTGCTCCAGCGCCACGCGGGCGCCGTCTGCGGCCACGGCCACCTCGACGCAGGCCGGCGCGTCCAGGCGACGCGCGTACTGGCCGCGGTCGTGGCGCTTCACGCGGTCGGCGAAGAAGAGGGCGGCCGCGGGCTGCCCCTCGGCGCGCGCCTCGCGGTACTTGTGCCAGTAGAGATCGGCGAGCAGCGCGTGGGCGTCGTCGTGGTCGATCAGCTCGAGGGCCTGCTCGGCGGCGCGCACGGCCTCGCCGAAGTGGGCCTCGGCGGCCAGCGCTCGCGGGCGCACGGCCTCTTCGTCGCGCCACAGCGCGCGGCGCGCGTCGAGGGGCGCGTCGGGGGGCAGCGCGGCCTTGGCGGCCTCGACCCACGCCTGCTGCTCGGCGGCGGCGGCGCGGGCGGCCTCGAAGCGCTCGACCTCGGTGCGCGCGCGGGCCAGCTGCTCGTGCGCGGCGGCCTCGCGCCGGCGCTGCTCCTCGACGCCGTCGAGGAAGGCGGTCACCTTCTCGGCCAGCGAGGTCGCCGTCTCCCGCCGGGCGGCCAGGGTCGGCTCGGTGGCGCGCAGACACAGCTCGGCGAGCGCCGCGGGCACCTCGCGCCCGCCCGCGACCGTGCGCGGATCCGGCACGCGCTCGCGCACGATCTTCAGCATCAGGGCCAGGGGCGACGCGGCGTGGAAGGGCAGGCGCAGGGTCATCAGCTCGAAGAGCACGATGCCCAGGCTGTAGACGTCGCTCGCCGGGCCGACCTCGTCCGAGGCCCGCACCTGCTCCGGGCTCATGTACTCGACGGTGCCGACCGTGGCGCCCCCGCGGGACGCCGGCCGCTCGAGGGCGGGCTCGACCGCGGTGTGCGGCTTGACCAGCCCCCAGTCGCCGACGAAGACCTCGCCGTAGCTGCCCAGCATGACGTTGGCGGGCTTGAGGTCGCGGTGGACGAAGCCGTGGTCGTGGGCGTAGGCCACCGTCTGGCAGACCTGGACGAAGATGTTCAACAGGCGGGGCAGCGGATACCGGGCCTGGGCCTCGACGTCGCCCCGGCGGAGGGCGTCGACGACGTCGCCCAGGGAGCGGCCGGCCACGCGCTGCATCGTGTAGAAGGGCCGCCCGTCGGGCAGCATGCCGGCGTCGTAGACCGGGATGACGCCCGGGTGGGCCAGGCGAGCCGTCGCGCGGGCCTCGTAGAGGAAGCGGGCGCGATGCTCGGCGTCGATCTGGGCCTGGGGCAGCATCACCTTCACCGCGACCGAGCGCGCGAGGACGTCGTCGGTGGCCAGCCAGACGGTGCCGCCGCCGCCGCGCCCCAGCATGTCGCCGAGGGTGTAGCGGTCGGTGGCGCCCATCTCGGCCGGGTCGTCGCCGCCGGCGGCCTCGGTCTCGGTCATCGTGGCGCCATAGAACATGCTGGCTCCGCTCTGTGCCTCGTGCACCACGGTCGTGATGGCCCGGCGCCGCTCCATCGCCGTCGCGTCGTCGGCGGGCTCGACGAGGCGCTTCAGGGTGTCGGGCGACAAGCGCCCCTCCCGCACCAGCGTCGCCAATCGCTGCAGGTCTTCGTTCTTCAGCACCGTGCGCCTCCCGGGCGCATCATCGGGTGCCCCGACCGCGCAATCAAGCTGACCTCTCCCGGTGGCGACGGGCTGGCAACGGCGGGGCAGAAGATCACATTCCGCAAAAAGATCACACTCGCCCGGAATGGTCGTCGGCGGCCGCGTGTCGAGGCGGCGTGGGGAGAGCGTGGGGACTGCACGCGGTCGGGTGGGGACTGGTAGGATGGCGCGGCCGGCGCCGGCCAATACCGGCCATCGGGGATGGCGATGACTTCGAAGACGCACATTGGGCAGTCGCTCGCGCGGTGCACGAGCCGAGCGCGGGGCCCGCGATCGATCTCGCTGGCGGTGCTGGGCGTCGCGCTGACGCTGGCGCCGATCAGCGCGGGCGCCGGTGAGATCGACCCCTTCGACGCCCAGGTGAACGCGGCGCTCGACGAGGCGCGGCAGTGGCTGCGCGACCGGCAGGCGGCGACCGGGGGCTGGAATCGGGACCCGGGCGCGATCAACGACAACACACCCACCGGCCTCGCGGCCCTGTGCTTCCTCGAGGACGATCCGCGCGGCTTCGCGGCGCTGCCCATCGCCGACCAGATCATCGTGCGCGACGCGCTGCGCTTCTGCGTCGAGACCGAGGGCTTCGTCGACGAGGCCGACTACTACGCCTACAACACCGCGGCCTGCCTGATGGCCATCTCGCGCGCGCTGTCGAGCGGCGCGCCCGACGACGTGGGCGCCAGCATCACGCTCAGCCAGGCCATCGCGAACGGCGTCGATCGCATCCGGCGGCGCCAAGGGGACCGCAACAGCCCCACCGTGCGTGGCGGATGGAACTACCAGACACCGGTGGCGGCGGACGGCTCGGACACCTCGGCCAGCCAGTTCGTGCTCGCCGGCCTCAGCGCCGCCAGCGCCCACGACCCCGCGGTGCGCGACCTGTACGCGGAGGCCGTGCTCTTCGTCGACAACTCGCGCGCCGACGCGGGGCACGGCTATCGCACGACGAGCGCGTCGCGGGGCGCCCCCGTCACCGCCGCCGGCCCCTGGATGTATCGCCTGGTCGGCGAGCCGACGACGGGCGCCCGCGTGCAACAAAGCCTGGGCTGGCTGCGGGATCTGTACGACGCGGACTACGTGAGCGGGGTCACCACGCGCTACAGCCGCTTCTACACCCTGTGGGCCGCGGCCAAGTCGCTCGAGTCGACGCAGGACGACGACAGCGACCCCGACGCGCTGTTCAGCGACGCTGTCGGCGGCCTGCGCGATCCGGCCGCCGACGGCTTCCCGACCTACCCACCGGGTTGGTACTACGACTTCGCGTTCCAACTGCTGGCCTCGCAGCGGCCAGACGGCAGCTGGTGCGTGAGCTCGCGCGACGAGGCCGACTCCGACGCCGAGCGCGACCGCGCGGACTGTTGGACCAAGGTGGCCGCGACCTCCTACGCCTGCCTCACGCTGGAGCGGTCGTTCGGCGGCGCTTGCCTCGTCGATGGCGACGAGGACGCCGACTGCGACCTGAACGACAACTGCCCCACGGTGCCCAACCCCGATCAGCGCGACCGTGATCGCGACGGCGTGGGCGACGCCTGCGACAACTGCCCCTTCGACGCCAACCCCGACCAGGCCGACGGCGACGGGGACGGCGTGGGCGATGCCTGCCAGAACTGCGAGCCCCTGCGGCCGGACGATCCGTGCAACGGCCTCGACGACGACTGCGATGGGCGCGTCGACGAGGACTTCGTCGCCGACGCCCAGTGCGCCACCGGCGGCCTCGGGCCTTGCATGCCGGGCCTGGTGCAGTGCCTCGACGGGGAAGAGGTGTGCACGCCCCTGGTCGACCCCACCGACGAGACCTGCGACGGCACCGACGAGGACTGCGACGGGGCCATCGACGAGGATCAGCCCGACCGCGGGCCGTGCGATACGGGCGGGGCGGGCGCGTGCACCGACGGCGTGCTGCGCTGCGTGGAGGGTGCGTATGCCTGCGTGGGGCCCACCGAGCCCGTGGACGAGGTGTGCAACGGCCTCGACGACGACTGCGACGGGCAGACCGACGAGGGGCTGCTGAACGCCTGCGGCGCGTGCGGTGAGGTGCCGGTCGAGGCCTGCAACGGCGCGGACGACGACTGCGACGGCACCACCGACGAGGGGCTGCTGAACGCGTGCGGGGCGTGCGGCGATACGCCCGTCGAGCAGTGCAACGGCGAGGACGACGACTGCGACGGGGTGACCGACGAAGAGCTGCTGAACGTGTGCGGTGAGTGCGGCGCGGATCCGGTCGAGGCCTGCAACGGGCTGGACGACGACTGCGACGAGGTGGTCGACGAGGACGCGCCGGGCACCGGCGAGCCCTGCGGCGAGCCGGGCGACGTGTGCACCGAGGGGCGCACCGCCTGCGTGGACGGTGCCATCGCCTGCGACATCCTCGGCGACGGCGCCGCGGAGCAGTGCAACGGGCGCGACGACGACTGCGACGGATCCATCGACGAGGGCGACCTGGGCGAGGGCGCGTGCGACACGGGCGGCCGGGGCATCTGCGCCGAGGGCGACCGGCTGTGCGTCGACGGCGCGCTCGTCTGCGTGCAGCGACGCCAGCCCGAGATCGACAAGTGCGACGCGCGCGACAACGACTGCGACGGCACGGTCGACGAGAGCGACACCGAAGGCAACGCCTGCGCCACCGGGCTGGACGGGGCCTGCGAGGAGGGGCGCAGCACCTGCCAGATGGGCGCGTCGCGCTGCGTGCCGCTGGTGGAGCCCGCGCCCGAGCGCTGCAACGGCGTGGACGACGACTGCGACGGCGCCACCGACGAGGGCGATCCCGGCAGCGGCCAGGCGTGTGCGACCGGCTGGGACGGCCAGTGCGAGCTGGGCACCACCGTCTGCCGCTTCGGGCTGCTCGACTGCGTCGTCGCCGCGGGCGACGGCCCCGAGTGGACGGAGACCTGCAACCGCACGGACGACGACTGCGACGGCCTGCTGGACGAGGGCGTGCGCAACGCCTGTGGCCAGTGCGGCTACGTGCCCGACGAGGTGTGCGACGGCGCCGATCAGGACTGCGACGACGTCGTCGACGAGCAGGCCACCTGCCCCGACGGGCGTACCTGCGCGTTCGGCGGTTGCCGCGCCCTGTGCGCGGACGGCTGCGGCGACGACGAGGTGTGCGACGACACCGGCGTGTGCGTCGCGCCCTGTGATCGCGTCACCTGCGCGCCCGACGAGCGCTGCGTCGAGGGCGCCTGCGTCGACGCCTGCGAGGGCGTGGTGTGCGCGAGCGGCGAGTTCTGCCTCGAGGGGCAGTGCATCCCCGAAGCGTGCGCCGACGACGCCGACTGCCCCGACCGCCACCTGTGCCAGAACGGCGCCTGCGTCGTGAACCCCTGCGAGGACGTGATCTGCCCGCCGCGCCGCCTGTGCCGCGACGGCGAGTGCGTGGTCACCTGCGGCGATGTGCGCTGCAGCGTCGGGTTCACCTGCATCGACGGCGAGTGCCGCCCCGACGCCTGCCGCGACATCGCCTGCGGCCGCGGCGAGCGCTGCGTCGACGGCGACTGCCTGGCCGATCCCTGCTTCGAGGTCGCCTGCGACGGCGACGCCATCTGCCTCGACGGGCAGTGCGTCGGCGACCCCTGCCGCAGCGCCCGCTGCCCGGCCGGCGAGCGCTGCGTGGTGCAGAACGGGCAGGCCCAGTGCGAGGCCGACTGGACCGAGGTGCCGGTGCCCGACGCCGGCGCGCTGGACGCCGCGCCGCCGG
>JAUHXL010000631.1 GCA_030426945.1 bacterium | reverse complement strand
GCGACGCCTGCCAGCAGCGTCATGATCGCCGCGACCCGCCGAATGCCACTCCACTTCATCGACATGCCTCCGCTCGCTCGGTCTGCGCCGCCCGCGGCGGCAGCACCATACGTCCTCACCGCGTCGGCGTCACCCCGCCGGCGTGGCGCCCGCCAACTACTGGGCCTCGGCGGCCCTCCGCCCCGGGCCGACGGGGCGCGTCTGCGCGCCCGCCGACCGCGGCCAGTGCGCGGCGATCCACCGGGCCACCGCCCCGTGCGCCGCCTCGGTGAAGTGCAGGTTGGCCGGCTGAAAAGGGCACGCTGCGTCCGCGCCGAGCGGTGTGCGCAGGTCGAGGATCGGCCAGGACAACCCCTCGACCACCTGCGCGAGGTTGCGCTGCGGCGCCTGCAGGTCCAGCCCGTCGAGGCTGAAGTCGTCCGGGAGGTAGCCCAGCGCGGTGGCCGCGCAGATCTGCAACGGGACCGGGATCGAGACCACCACGACGCGCGCCCCGACCGCGTCGGCCGCCGCGCCCACCCGCTCGAGCTGGCGCCGCACCGCGGCTCGGTTGGCGGGGCCATAGAAGCTGGCGTCCGCGTCCAGCCACGCCGCGCCCGAATAGAAGCGCTCCCGCGCGGTCAAGCCGCCCTTCAGCCGCGCGCGAGCCGCCTCGACCACTCTGGACTTCAGCCAGGCCTTCAGGTGCAGCGGCGCGTAGCGGCGGACACCGACCCACGGCACCGGCCGATCGAATCCGATGGCGGCGCGGAAGTCGGCCAGCGGGATCTCGGTGTCCTCGAAGTCATTGGCGAAGAACGCGATCAGCACCACATCGGGCCTCAGAGACTGCGCATAGGTCTCGGCGACTGCGGCGTATTGGTTGGGGCCGTGCCCCGTGATCGCGAAGTTCAGCACCTCGACCGGGCGCGCGAGCACCGCAGAGAGCGCCGGCTGCAGCTGACGCGGCCACGCCACGTCCGTGTCCACCCCCTCGGCGCTCGAGAAGGCGTCGCCGAGCACCATGACCCGCAGGCCACCGAGCGCCCGGTGCGGCGCGGGCGCCGGGCCCGGAAAGCCCAGCGTGTTCGCACGCACGACGTAGTCGTAGCTCTCCCAACGCAGCCGAGTCGTCTCCCCTGGGCGCAGCTTCCAGCCCACCGCCTCGTCGGCGGTCAGCGACGCCCGCTCGCCCCACCCCAGCACCTCCTGCGGGTCGAAGCGCCGCACCGCCCACTCGGCGGAGCCGACGACGACCAGCAACAGCGCGCCCGCCGCGCCCGCCAACGCCCCCGCGCGCCCCAGCGCGCCGAACCACCCGCGCTCGGCGCGCGTCCGGCTCAACCACCGCTGCGCCCACGCGACGCCCCGCTCCAAGAGCACCGTGCCCCCGACAGTGGCCAGGCCCGCGGGCACCCCCAGCGCCAGGAAGCCAACGAGACCGAGCCCAGGCGCCAGCACCAGCAAGCAGGCCGGGTGGTGAACCAGGAAGATGCCGTACGAGTGCTGCCCCGACCACCGGAACGCCGCGGTGAGCGGCCCCAGGCGGGCGCCGATACCAGTGAAGAAGCGGTACAGCAACGGGACGAGGGCGGCCCCGGTGAGGAAGGTGGTCACCACCATGCCGCCCCGCGTGAAGCTGGCCGCGGTGCCCAGGAGATAGAGCGCCGCAGCCGCCACCAGCGTGCCCGGCGACCGGAGCCGCGCCCGCGTGCGGTCGGGCTCGGCGTGCAGCGTCACGGCGAGCGCGATGCCGAAGGCGAACTCGGGCAGACGGGTGATCGCGATGGCCCCGCGCATCCACGGGTCGATGTAGCCCTCGAGGAAGACCCAGCCCAGCGCCCGCGCGCCGAAGCCGAGGACGCAGGCGGCGCCGAGCATGCCCCCCGCGCCCACCCGCCGGCGCAGGGCCCACAGCGCCGGAAACACCAGATAGAGCTGCAACAGGAGGCCGATGTACCACCAAGCCGGGCTGCCATAGTAGTACGTCGACGGCAGGAACCGGATGCCCAGCGCGCTCAGCCAGAAGGCGGGCTCGGTCGGCATCGTGCCGGTGCCGGTCACCACGCGCAGCCCGATGAACGCGACGTGCGCGCCCCACCAGAGCGGGAAGAGGCGAACGGCGCGCCGCCAGAAGAAGGACCGCCACGAGCCCACCGAATCCTGAGCGCGCCCGGCGAGGCCCCAGGCGAGGCCGAAGCCGCTCGCCACGATGAACAGCTGGACCCCGTGATCCCCCAGCCAACCCACGTAGCGCAGGCCGTCGAACAGCCACGCACCCACGCCATCGCCCCCCATCGGGGCGGCCTGGGCGATGCGCACGTCGAGCGGGGGCCAATCGGCCGTCGGGTTGCCGAAGAGGGGACCCCCCAGCACCGCCTCGACGGCGTGATTCAGGACGATCCAGACCATGGCGAACCCCTTGAGCAGGTCCAGCCAGAGCAGGTCTCGATCACCCTTGGTCGCCATGCCGGCATGGTCGTCGGGAACACCCCCACTTGTAAACCACCAGCCCGCTGCCACCGACACGACAAGAGACAGCGCCCCGGGCTGTTGTCCGGCGGCCGAGCCTGTGACAAAGTGCGCGCCTTTCGGGGAGAGCGGTGTGAGCGACGATCCGACCCGAGCGGAGGAGCCCAACGGCTGGCGCGAGATCACCACGCTGGTGGCCATCGCCCTCGCCGTCGTGGTCGCCGCCGAGCTCACGATCCGCAAGATCGTCCCCATGGATCCGCGCATCCCCGAGGTCGCCGAGGGCGTCGCGGCGCTCGAGGCCAGCAACCCCGATCTGCTGATCCTGGGCTCCAGCCACGCGCGGTCTTTCTACGCCGTCGTCAATCGACTCGAGGCGGGCCGCGCGGCGGTCGTGCCGGCCGAGGGCGGCACCTTTCAGGTCTTCAACTGGGTGCTTCGGAACCGACTGGATCCGCTCATCCGAGCCCGCACGCCGGGCGGCGCGCGGGTCCGGGATCGGCTCGCGCGCCTGGTGCTGGTCACGACCTACTGGGACATGTGCCCGGCCGAGTACGCCCACTTCGAGGGGAACCTGCCGTCGCGCTCCTGGACGCTGGACCACTACGCCGACGATGTGTTGCGCAACGGCATGAACCCCCTCAACCGCAACTTCGTGCAGGCCCGCTTCAAGAAGCTGTTCGACCTCTCGGTGCTCGCGCGCGAACGCGGCGAGCTCCCCACGGCGCTCCGCGAGGCACTCCAGCCGCCCGATCGCGACGCACGCTTCGCCCACCGCATCGCCGTCCGGCGCGACGAGGTGGAGGGCGTCGAGTACGACGTCTGCTGGGATCCGGCCGGACGCGCCGCCTTCGACGCCATCGTCGAGTACACCCGAGCACAGGATCTGAGCCTCACGGTCGTCCTCTTCCCGTTGATGGCGGAGACCATCACGCCGAAGGCGGCGTCCACGACGCTCGCGCGCTACGCCACCTGGGTGCGCGAGCGCGCTGCGGCCGAGGGCTTCGAGGTCGTCGACATGACCTTCGGTGCGCCGCTCGAGCGGGACGACTTCGCGCTCGACTGTGATCACGTCACACCAGCGGGCAACGAACGCTTCGCCGAGTGGGCGCTGGCCGGACCGCTCCGGTCCCTGAGGGCGGAGCCCGCCCGATGAGCTTCAGTGACATCGAGTTCGCGTTCTTCCTGCCGGTGGTGTGGGCGACCTTCTGGTTGGTCCCCCGCCAGGTCACCGCCCAGAACGCGTTCATCTTGGGCGCGAGCTACCTGTTCTACGCCACGTGGAGCCTGCAGCTGCTGCCGATGTTGGTGGCCTCGACCCTGGTCGACTTCTTCCTCGCCCGCTCCATCGAGAAGCACCGCCCCGCCAATCGAGCCGAGGACACGCCGGCCGTGCGCAGCGCGCGCCGCCGCACACGCCTGGCCCTGGCCGCCAGCCTGGTCTGGAACCTGGGCCTGCTGGGCTGGTTCAAGTACGTGGGCTTCTTCGCCGCGGCGCTCAACGAGATGCTTGGGCTCTTCGGCCTGACGTCCGCCCTCCCGGTGCTCGAGTTCGCGCTGCCGGTGGGCATCTCGTACTACACGCTCATCAAGCTGGGCTACGTCTTCGACGTGTACCTCGGCCGCGCCAAGGCGTGCC
>JAUHXL010000068.1 GCA_030426945.1 bacterium | reverse complement strand
GTGCAGGCCGGCGCGCCCTTCGATCTGTTCGGCGCCACGCTCGACCGCGGCTGGCAGCGCTATGGCGACGTGCAGATCGCCAACCTGACCGACAACACGATCACCCTCGAGAGCACCACCGGCGTCATCCCCAAGGGCGCGTGGGGCCACGTGCTGTCGAACCCCGACAGCGACGCGGGCATGCTGGTGACCTGCCTGTCCGAGCGCGGCACGCCCGAGGCGCCCGAGCTGGTGCCCGTGCGCTGCGCCATCCTGGGCTTCGGCAGCGTCGCCGGCACCCAGAAGGACTACCGCGACCAGAGCCGCGACTACTACTACACCGACCGCGAGCTGGTGTGTGGCGGCTGCACCAACAACGGCCACCCCGAGTCGCAGATGGCGACCGGCCTGACCACCAACGGCGGCGCCGACGAGTACGTGTTCGCGGTCGTCGTCGAGCTGTGCGCCGACGAGGTCGGCCTGTCGAACGAGGACCGCGATCTGTCGCTCAACGCCCGCTTCACCGACGTGGTCACCTTCATCGGGACCGGCGGCGGCGTGGACGAGGGCGCGGGCGCCGGCTCGACGCCCCAGACCCAGCTGTGGGAGAGCTTCTGCTCCGACAGCGAGGCCTGCCCCGAGTACACCGCCGACGAGGTGCCCCTCGAGCGTCGCCGCTTCTCGAAGCAGCACGCCTTCATCACCTCGCCCCAGCGCTGCATCCTGCGCGGCCAGGGCGCGCAGTGACGCGCGGTCGGCCGCGGCGCTGACGCGCCGGGCCGGCTGATCCTCGGGAGGCCTCGGGCGGTGACGTCCGGGGCCTTCTGCGTTTGGGGGCCCGGAGAGGCGCCGGGCCGAGCGCCCTCGCGACCGGATCAGCGCCGGCGGCGCCAGCCGAAGAGGGCCAGGAGCGCGGCGCCCAGGGGCCACGCCATCGACGCGGGGGGCGTGGCAGCGCACCCGTCGTGCGTCAGGGCGGGCGGCGCCCCGGCTGGCTGGGCGCCGGCGTCCGCGGCCGGGGCGGCGTCCGCCGGGCCCGCGTCGGCGACCGGGGGGCGCGGATCGAGGTAGTTCGCCACGCCGTCGAGATCCTCGTCGCCCAGCCCCTCGACGGCGTCCGGCACGCCGTCGCCGTCGCTGTCGAAGTCCACGGAGGCCGGCCGGCCGTCGCCGTCGACGTCCCCGCCGAGGGCGGCCTCGTCCTCCCGCTCGCTGCGGGTGAGGATGCCGTCGTTGTCGTCGTCGCCGTCCCGGTAGTCCGGGCGCTGGTCGCCGTCCGTGTTGAGGTCGAGGCCGTGGGGGCGCTCGGCGAGGGTGGGCACGCCGTCGCCGTCATCGTCGTCGTCGAGGTGGTCGGGCACCCCGTCCTCGTCGGTGTCGATCGATCGGCCGTCGGGACGCTCGTCCACGGTGAGGGCGGTGTCACCGTCGTCGTCGGCGTCGCGGTGGTCGGGCCGCCCGTCGCCGTCCGTGTCGCGGTCACGACCCCCCGGGCGCTCGGCGATCGTCGGCACCCCGTCCCCGTCGTCGTCGTCGTCGAGCTGATTGGGCACCCCGTCGCCGTCCGTGTCGCGGTCCCGCTCGAGGGCCGTGGGCACGCCGTCGCCGTCGTCGTCGGCGTCGAGGTGGTCGGGCAACCCGTCGCCGTCCGTGTCCCGCTCCGCGGTGCCCTCGCGCTCGTCCCGGGTGGGCAGCCCATCGCCGTCGTCGTCCGCGTCGAGGAAGTCGGGCACCCCGTCCCCGTCCGTATCCCGGCCCTCGGTCGGCTCCTCGCGGCTCGTCGCCACCCCGTCGCCGTCGTCGTCGGGATCCCGGTGATCGGGCACCCCATCGCCGTCCGTGTCCTGGTCGACGCCGCCCGGCTGCTCGACCGCGTTGGGCACGCGGTCGCCATCCGTGTCCTGCGCCGGCTCCGGGCGGTCGAGGTAGTCGGGCACCCCGTCGCCGTCGGTGTCGGTCGTGCCCTCGTCGGCGTCGGGCACACCGTCGTCGTCGCTGTCGAGGTCGAGGTGGTTGGGGACGCCATCGGCGTCCACGTCGCGACCGGCGGCGGCGCTCCACTCGTCGGCCGTCGCGACGCCATCGCCGTCGTCGTCCGCGTCGAGGTAGTCCGGCGTGTCGTCGCCGTCCGAGTCCCGGTCGGGCGCCCCCTCGGCGGCGGTGGGCGCCCCGTCGCCGTCGTCGTCCGGGTCGAGGTGGTTGGGCACCCCGTCGCGATCCGTGTCGCGGTCGACGCCGCCCCGCCGCTCGCTGAGCGTGCCCACCCCGTCGCCGTCGTCGTCGCCGTCGAGGAAGTCGGGGACGCGGTCACCGTCGGTGTCCTGCCCGTCCCGCGCGCCCTCCTCGGCCGTCGGGACACCGTCGCCGTCGTCGTCGGGATCGAGGTGGTCGGGCACCCCGTCGCCATCGGTGTCGCGGTCGCGCCCACCGGGCCGCTCGATCTGATCGGGCACCCCGTCCCCGTCGGGATCGGCGCCGCCGACGAGCCCGTCGAGATAGTCCGGCACACCATCGCCGTCAGCGTCGGCGTCCCCCTCGACGGCGTCGGCCACCCCGTCGCCGTCGCTGTCGAGATCGAGGTGGTTGGGGACGCCGTCGAGATCGACGTCCCGCCCGATCACGGCGGAGGCCTCGACCCGCGTGGGGATGCCGTCGTCATCGTCGTCGAGGTCGAGGTGGTCCGGCGCGCCGTCCTGGTCGCTGTCGCGGCGGGCGCCCGCGGCCTCGTCGCGGCTGAGCACGCCGTCGCCGTCGTCGTCGTCGTCGAGGTGGTCGGGGATCAGATCCCCGTCGGAGTCGCGGTCCACCCCGCCGGGCCGCTCGAGGCGGGTGGCCAGCCCATCGCCGTCGTCGTCGGCATCGAGGTGGTCGAAGGCGCCGTCGCCGTCGAGATCCCAGTCGAGGTCGCGGGGTCGCTCGTCCCGAGTGGGCAGGCCGTCGCCGTCGTCGTCCGGATCGAGGTGGTCGGCCACCCCGTCGCCGTCGGTGTCGCGGTTGCGGCCGGCGGTGCGCTCCTCGGCGTTCGACAGGCCGTCGCCGTCGGAGTCCGAGGGGGCGGTGTCCGGATCGAGGTAGTCGGGCACGCCGTCGCGGTCCGCGTCGCCGCGCAGCTCGCGGCGGTCGGGCACGCCGTCGCCGTCCGCGTCGGGGTCGAGCCAGGCCGGTGATCCGTCGCCGTCCACGTCCGCCGGGCCGTCGCCCACGTCCGCGCGCTCCACCGCGGTGGGCAGGGTGTCGCCGTCGTCGTCGGCGTCGAGGTGATCGGGCCGACCGTCCTGGTCGGTGTCGCGATCAGCGCCCCCGGGCCGCTCGTCGCGCGTAGGCACGCCGTCGCCGTCGTCGTCGGGATCGAGGTGATCGGGGACGCCGTCCCCGTCGGTGTCGAGATCCTGCCCGCCCGGCCGCTCGACGGCGGTGGGCACGCCGTCGCCGTCATTGTCGAGGGGCTCGCCGGCCTGCGCCGGTGCGCCGATCAGGGCGGCGGCCAGCAGCGCCGCGGGCGCGGCCGTGGCGGCGCGGGCGCGTCGCCAGCGCCTCACCGGCCGGCCAGACCGAGCCGGGCGCCGGCCGGCGCGTCCGGGCCCGGACCCACGGTCGAAGCCGAGCGGACGGCGCGCGCCGCCCGCGTCCGGCGGACGCGCGGCGCACCGCGACGCGGCGGGTTCGCGGGCGAGGCGCTCAATCGCAGGCGTTGGGCGCCCCGGGCGTGGGCGCCATCATCTCGAAGTCCATGCTGTTGCGGTCGCTGTCGCGCCCGTCGGGGCAGCGCCCGAGCGCGCCGTCGACCGCGTCGCCGTCGTCGCGCCCCTCCGGGCTGACGCCCTCGCCGACCTGCGGGAGCTCGCCCTCGTAGGCCAGGCCGTCGATGAAGCGACCCTGGGCGTCGACGATGCGGACGCCGTCGGCGGGGCCGTTCTGGATCGCGTTCTGCGCGCCGCCGGGCAGGGGCAGCACGCGGGCGCCCCGCTGCTGGGCGATGGCCAGCGGGCCGGCGCCGCCGAGCACCAGGAACCCGCCCGGCGGCAGATCACCCGCGTCGGCGAGCGAGACGCGACCGTAGGTCTCGCCGGTGGCGCCGTTGACGAGCTCGAGGGACAGGCCGCCGAGCGGGAGCGCGCGGTCGCCCGCGTTGTACAGCTCGACGAACTCGTCCTGATCGGTGCTGTCCTGGTCGTAGTCGACCTCGTTGATCTTCAACAGCACCGGGGGCGGCGGGGGGGCGGCGTCCAGTCGCGGCGGTGCGGCGTCGGGCGGCGGCGCGACCGCGTCCGGCGCGGCCGCGTCCGGCGCGGCGTCCGGTACGGCGTCGGGGACCGGGGGCGCGGCGTCCTTCTCGATCGGCGCTGCGTCGGGCGCTGCGTCGACCGCCGCGTCCGGCGTGGGCGGCGCGGCGTCTTCGGGCAGCGGCGCGGCGTCCATCGGCGGCGGCGCGGCCGCGTCCGGCGGCGGCCCCACATCCGGCGGCGTCGACCGCGCGTCCGCGACCAACGCCGCGTCCGCGCCGACGTCCGCGGTGGAGCCGGGCTCGAGGTCCGAGCGGTCGACGCCCAGATCCATCCGCGGCGCGACCCCGCCGCTGGCGTCCACGTCGACCGAGGCGCGCGGCGCCGCGCCCATCTGCGCGAGGGGCAGCTCGTCACCGGCCGCGCAGCCGAGCAGGGCCGCGCAGGTGAAGAAGGTCGCCGGAATCGGTCGGAGTCGGTGCACCGCGGCTCCCGGGTGTTCGGGCGCGCGCACTCTAGCAGAAGCGCGCGTGGCCGTCGCGTGACAGGTGCGCGGCATTTGGCGACCGGGGCCCTTGCGCCGGCGGCCCGATGCGCAGACCCTCGGAATCCATGCCAGACTCCGACAGCCCGCCCCCGCCCCCGCGCCACCCCGCCCCGCCCACGGTCGTGGGCCGGCAGGGCGCCCTCGTCGCCGTGGACAAGCCCGCGGGCGTGCGGGTGCACCCCGCCGGCGACGACGCCGTGCTCGATCTGGTCACCTGGGCGCGCGACGCGGGGCTGGGCGACCTGCACCCGATCAACCGCCTCGACGTGGGCACCTCGGGGCTGGTGCTGATGTCCGCCGACGCGACGGTCCGGGGCGAGCTGGGCGCGCGCTTCGCCGAGCACGCCGTCGACAAGCGCTACCTGGCCCTCGTCTTCGGCCGCCCGCACGCGAAGGGCGTCGTGCGGCGCCCGCTGGCCGACGCGCGCCGTGGGCGCCCGCTGCCAGCGATCACGCGCTTCTGGCGCCGCCGCGTGCTGGGCGGCTTCAGCCTGCTCGAGCTGCGCCCGGAGACCGGCCGCAAGCACCAGATCCGCCGCCACCTGCAGGGGCTGGGGCATCCGATCATCGGCGACGCCCGCTACGGCCCGGCCCGGTTCCGCCCGGTGCCCTTCTTTCCCGACCGCCTCTGGCTGCACGCGTTCCGGCTGGTGCTGCCCGACGGGACGACGTTCGAGGCGCCGCTCCCGCCGGCCCTGGCCGACCACCTCAGCGCGCTGAGCCCGACCTGACGGCCGCCCGGCGCATCGGCAGGTGCGGGATGCCGTCCTCGTCGTAGCCGGGACCGGCGACCTCGAAGCCCAGGTCGCCGTAGAACGCCCGCAGGTGGGCCTGCGCGGAGAGCGCGATCGGCACCGGTCCCAGCCTGGCCTCGAGCCGGCGGATGCCCTCGCGCATCACCGCCCGGCCGAGGCCCCGCCCCCGGTGCGTCGGCGCGACGACCACCCGCCCGATGTGCGCCGCCGGCTCGCCCGGCGTCGGGAAGAACACACGCAGGTAGGCGGCCAGCGTGTCGGCCTCCCACCCCAGCAGGTGCCAGGCGTCCGCGTCGCGCCCGTCGGGATCGAGGTACGCGCAGTCCTGCTCCACGACGAAGACCGCGGCGCGCAGGGCGAGGACGCGATAGAGCGTCGGCGCGTCCAGCGCCGCCAGGGCCGCGAAGTCAAAGCGCAAAGAGGTCAGGGCGTCCCCCCCGTGGTAGCGTGGTCGGCCCGAGGTGCACCATGGCCACACGAACCCGCAAGATCCTGGTGGTGGAGGATACCCCGAACCTGCGGCGGCTGGTCGCCTACCTGCTCGGGCGCGCCGGCTACGAGGTGCTGCAGGCCGAGGACGGGCGGGCCGCCGTCGAGGTGCTCAAGCGGCACCTGCCCGACCTGATCCTGCTCGACATCCGCATGCCCAACATGGACGGCTTCGAGCTCCTCGAGCTGCTGCGCGGCTTCCCGCGCGCCCAGGCCATCCCCGTGGTGATGCTGACCAGCCTCAGCGGCGCCCGGGATCTCGACCGGGCGATGCAGCTCGGCGTCGTCGACTTCCTGACCAAGCCCATCGAGCCCCGCGCGCTGCTGACGCAGGTGGCGCGCATCGTCGGGCCGCCGACGGGCTGAGCATCAGCCGCGCAGCGCCGCCTCGATGCGCTCCAGCAGGGCGCGGGCCGGGGTCAGGTGCGGCGACAGATCCAGCGCCCGTCGCGCGAGCGGCAGGGCCAGCTCCGGGGCGCCGGCGTCGAAGAGCGCCCGGGCCGCGTTGAAGACGACGTTCAGCCGCCCCGGCGCCAGGCGCAGCGCCCGCCGATAGACGGGCGCGCTGTCGCTCGCCCGCTCCGCCTCGTAGAGCGCCAGCCCGACCGCGTTGAGGGCGTCGACGAGATCGGGCGTGTCGTCGGGGAGCTGCGCGGCG
Organism: bacterium; assembly: GCA_030426945.1. GTDB lineage: Bacteria > Myxococcota_A > Bradymonadia > UBA7976 > UBA1532 > JACKDN01. The sequence goes on along the minus strand of JAUHXL010000068.1, from coordinate 14,165 downwards.
ACGTACCAGGCGGCGTCGATCCGCCCCGCGTCGAGCAGGGTCAGCACCTCGCCGATCGATCGCCCGCCGCCCTCGATGCCGAGCCGGCGCGCGAGGCTCTGCTCGGTGCCGCCGTCGCCGAGCGCCCGCGCGTGCCGGGCGAGCTGCACGAGCTGCTCGACGGGCACGTCCGGCGGCAGCGCGCTGGCGAGCAGGGCGTCGCGCTCGGCCCCGCCCCGCCCTTTGAGCAGCACCGCCAGCGCCCGCAGACGATCCCGCGCGACCGGCGGCACGCGGCCCCCGTCTTCGAGGGGCGGCGGCAGCGCGGCGGCCAGCGCGTCCAGGTCCGGCACGCCGGGCAGATCGCGCACCGCCTCGGCCAGCCGCGCCCGCTCGAGGGCCGCGGCGTCCGGCGGCGGGGTGCGCGCCGCCTCGGCGCCGAGCGCCTGGCGCGGATCGTCCCCGCGCAGCGCCGCGACGAGCCCCGCCCGCAGCGCCCCGGCCGCCAGCGCGTGGGCCTTCGGACCCCCCAGCGCCACCAGCGCGCCGCGCAGCGTGGCGGCGTCGCCGAGGCCGCGCGCCCCGACAGCGAAGAGCAGCCGCTCGAGCGCCGGCCGCGTGGCCAGCGCGTCGGGCGCGGCGAGGGCCCGGTCGAAGGCGCGCAGCGCCAGCGGGCCGACGAGGGCCTCGTCGTCCTCCCCCTCGAAGGCCCGCGCGAGGCGCTGGAGTCGCCGCTGATCGAGGCTGCCCGCCGGCCGGTCCGCGGCCAAGAGCCCGGCGACCTCGGCGCGCAGGCGCTGGGCCACGTCGCCCGGCGCGTCGACGAGCGCCGCGGACACCGCCGGCAGCCCGTCGAGGTTCAGCGCCCCGAACGCGGGGGGCGGGTTGAGCTCGCCCAGGGCGTCGAGGAGCTGACCCGCCGACAGCCCCACGCGGCCCTGGAGGCCCAGCAGACCGGCCAGGACCTCGAGATCGAGGGCGTCGGGGGGGCGCACGCGCGCGGCCGCGAGCAGGCCCTGCAAGAGCGTCAGCCGCGCGTTCTCGAGGGCCTCTGCCTCCTGGGTCTCGTGCAGGACACGCCCGGCGAGCGCGCGCACCACGGCGGGGGGCAGCCGATGGGCCAGCGGCGCCGGCAACGCGAGGGCCTGCACCAGCCGTCGGGCGAAGGGATCCGGCCGCGGGGCGCCCGCGGCGCGCGCGAGACACCCCCGCGCGGCCGCGTGGAGCTCGGCGAGCACCGCCGAGTGCCCGCGCAGCTCGGCGTCGCGCGCGCGCGCCACCTCGGCGCGCAGCAACACCACCAGCCCGTCCTGGCCGCCGGTCGACGAGGCGAAGCGCGCCAGGCGGGCCCACAGGCGGCCGAGCAGCCCCGGCTCCACCCCGTAATGCGCGGCGACCTCGTCGAGGCGGTCGGCCCCCCGCTCGGCCAGGGCGAGCAGGGCGCGCAGCGTGATCGCCGGCAGCCGCCCCCCCATCACCGCCTCGAGCCGCTCGCGCACGGCGCGCGCCCGCGCCCGTGTGTCCGAGAGCCACCGCTTGCGGACGTTGTCGGCCAGCGCGCCCATGCGCGCCCGCCACGCCTCGTCGTCCTCGATCTCCCACAGGCTGGGATCGGGGGCCAGCAGCTGCGGGCCGCGGGTGCGCAGCAGGCGGGCCCGCGAGGGCGACTCCCCGCCGGCCAGCACCGCCCGCAGCTCCGCCGTCGCCTCGCCGCCGTCGAGGGGCGCGTAGAGCAGCGCCGCCACGCCGAGCTGGACCGCGCGGCGCTGATCGGCCTCGCGCCAGTCGGCGTTGAACGCGATGACCACCAGGTCGTCGTGCGCCTCGGCCAGCTCGAAGGCCAGGCGCATCGCGTCGTGGCTGCCCCAGTGCAGCAGCGCGGCGTGCAGGTTGGGATCCTGCTGCAGCCGCTCGTGGGCGGCCTCGCGCGAGTGGGCGCCGAGCACCTCGGCCACGTCCGCACGGGCGAGGGCGCGCTTGATCGCCAGGATGGCCCGCGCGTCGTCGTGGACGACCAGCAGGCGGCCCGTCATCGGGCCACCCGGGCGGCGGCGAGGATCGCCCGCGTCGCGTCGTGCTGCACCAGCGCGACCAGCGCGACCTCGGGGCCGCGCGCGTCGGCCGGCGCGTCGAGGCGGATCTCGCCCGCCCCCTTCCCCACCGGCGCCTGGGCGTAGGCCCGGACGACGCCCTCGTGCCGCAGGGTGCGCCCGGCGTTCTCCCCCCGCGGCACGGCGACCGAGCGCCCCCCGACGGTGAGGGCCACCCCGACGACGCAGCCCGGGGGCGCCCCCTCGACCGACCAGGTGATCCGCCACGCGCCCTCGCCCTCGGCGGTCGCGCGGGCGGTCAGCGCGACGGTGGCGGGGCGCTTCAGCGCGGCCGCGACCGCGGCGTCGGCCTGCGCCTCGCTCGAGCCCACGAAGGCGTCGCGGCCGTTGACCACCATCTGGGGGGTGTACAGGCGGCGCGTCTCCCACGCCGCGGCGTAGGCGTTCTGGCGGGCCGTCGCCGCCTCGCTCGAGAAGGGATCCTTCCAGCCCAGCCGATCCCAATAGTCGACGTGCCACGAGAGGCCCAGCACCGGGGCGTCGCCGGCGGCCTTCAGCAGCCGGGCGAGGTTGGCGTCGGCCGGTGGGCAGCTGCTGCAGCCTTCGCTGGTGAAGAGCTCGACGACCGCGAAGCCCGGACCGGTCGCCTGGCCCGAGGGCGGCGGCGCGGGCCGAGACTCCGAGCGGAGCGCGAAGGCCGCGACGGCGACGCCGGCCACCACCAGGACTCCCACGATGCCCCGCATGCCACCTCCCTCGGCCCGCCGCGGCGTCGCCCGGCCGGCCGTGCAGCCACCCTACCGCGACTCGGCGGGTTTTGTTAATTGCGGGACTTATGCGGCGGCGGGCGCCCCGCGGACGCCCCGCCGGGTCCGATTGACACCGTCCGTCGCGGCCCGCACCCTGTCGCCCTCTTCAGCCGGAGGTGCCCGTGGCCGTCCAACGCCCCAAGCGCATCGCGTACGCGCGCGTCGCGCAAGAGAGCAACGCCCTCTCGCCCGTCCTGACCACCCTCGACGACTTCCGCCGCACCCACTTCCTCGAGGGCGCGCGCCTCGAGCGGGCCTGCGGTCGCTTCGGCTTCGAGACGAAGGGCTTCTTGCGGGCCGCCGAGCTCTCGGGCTTCGTCCGCGCGGCGCGGGCCGCGGGGGACGCCGTCGAGACGATCCCCCTGTTCAGCGCCTGGGCCATCCCCGGCGGGCCGCTCAGCCGGGCGTGCTTCGAGACGCTCAGCGACAAGCTGATCCATGGGCTCAAGGCCGCCGCGCCGCTCGACGGCCTGTTCTTGTCGATGCACGGCGCGATGACGACCGAGGACGACAGCGATCCCGAGGGGACCCTGCTGCAGCGCGTGCGCGACACGCTGGGCCCGGACGTGCCCGTGGCGGTGTCCCTCGACCTGCACGCCTCGCTCAGCCGCACGATGGTCGAGGCCGCGACGGTGATCGCGAGCTACCGGACCAACCCGCACCGCGACCACGCCAAGACCGGCGAGCGCGCGGGGCGCATGCTGGTGGACACCCTGCTGGGGCGCGCGCGCCCGACGATCGCGTGGCGCTCGCTGCCGCTGCTGATCGGGGGCGGGCGCACCCTCGACTTCCTGTCCCCGATGCGCGCCATCTTCCGACGCATGAAGGAGATGGAGTCGCGCCCGGGCGTGCTCGACTGCTCGCTCAACATGTGCCACCTGTGGAACGACTACCCGCACCTCGGCTGGAGCACCTACGTCGTCACCGACGACGATCCGGCCCTCGCCGAGGCGCTGGCCGAGGAGCTGGCCGATCTGGCCTGGTCGGTGCGGCACGAGCAGCCCCCGGCCTTCTCCTCCCCGACCGACGCCATCGCCCGAGCCCGCGCCGCGCGCCTCGCCCGAGCCACCGGCGCGGTGTGCATGTGCGACGCCTCGGACGTCGTGCCCGCCGGCGCCCCCGGCGACAATACGCGGCTCTTGGCGGCCCTGCTCGAGGACGCGAGCGACCTGCGCTGCTACGTCCCCCTGCGCGATCCGGACGCGGTCGAGGCGCTGTGGGGCACGCCGAACGGCGCCCCGGTGGATCTCGAGGTCGGCGGTCGCCTCGATCCGGCGCGCGGCGAGCCCCTGCGCGTGCGCGGTCGCCTGCGCGGCACCTTCACCCAGCACGGGTTCGACCGCGTGGCCGTGCTCGATCTCGGCCACGTGCAGCTGGCGATCACCGAGGGCCCCGCGCTGGTGATGAAGCCCGCCTTCTATCGGGATCTGGGGCTGGATCCATGGAAGGCCGATGTGATGGTCGTGAAGAGCTTCTTCCCTTGGTTGATGTACTTCCTGCCCTACAACCGGCTGCCGATCTTCGTGCGGACGGCGGGCACCACCGACCTCGACGCCGCCTTCGAGCTGCCCTTCGCCGATCCCCTCCACCCCCGTGATCCGGTCGCCGAGTGGCGGCCGATCGACCGTCAGCGGCGCGGGATCGCACCTTGATCTGAGCAGGGAGCTTGCAACCGATCTGCCTTTGGGGCGATCCATGGGGCGTCCCACATCGTAACCGGGGGCGAACGAGCGGCTCGCGGATGACCCGCTCGAGGACCGAAAGGGGAGATTCCATGACCTACCAGCCCAGGCGCCGCGCGCGCTTCGGTTGGACCGCGGCCTTGTTGGCGACGGCTCTTGCCGTGCCCGCGCTGGCCGCGGACCACCTCGACAGCCCGGCGGTGACGGCAGAGCCGGCCGCCGACATCAACGACCTCTACGCCTTCATGGCACCGGCCGACGCCGACAAGGTCGTGCTGATCATGACGGTGTTCCCGCAGGCCGGCGGCGACGCGGCCTTCAGCGACGCGGTCAACTACACGTTCCACGTGCGGCGCAGCGCGGACAACGTCTCGCGGGACATCACCTGCACCTTCGAGGCGGACGGCAGCTTCAGCTGCGCCGGGCCCTCGGGCGCGGTGGCGGCCGGCACCGTCGGCAACACCGCCAACGGCGACAGCATCCAGGCGTGGGCCGGCCTGCGCGACGACCCCTTCTTCTTCGACCTGCGCGCGTTCAACAACGCGGTCGGGGCGGACGAGGAGGCCAACCCCTTCTGCGCCCTGGCGCCCGAGGCGGGCGGCAACGGCGACTTCTTCGCCGGCCTCAACGCCCTGGCGATCGTGATCGAGGTGCGCAAGGACGTCCTGCTGCAGGACGAGGCCGACAACCAGCTGCTGTCCATCTGGGCCAGCACGTCGCGCCGGGGGGCTGAGTGATGCGGGTACTCGACAAGAAGCTGATCCTGCTCTTCGGGGCGCTCGCTTTCGCGACCCTCGGCTGTGACGACGACGACGACAACGGCGGCGGCGCGGGCGGCATGGGCGGCGGCGGCGTCGACAGCGGCCCCGGCGCGGGCGGCATGGGCGGCGGCGCGGGCGGCATGGGCGGCGGCGCGGGCGGCATGGGCGGCGGCGCGGGCGGCATGGGCGGCGGCGCCGGCGGCATGGGCGGCGGCGCGGGCGGCATGGGCGGCGGCGGCAACGCCTGCGGCGTCGAGCGGGCCACCGAAGGCACCAACTGCGAGATCCAGTGCGGTTGGCTGGCCGACTGCGCGGTCTGCGAGGGCCAGTGCGACGGCTACTCGACGGCCGAGCATCGGCAGAGCGTCTACGAGGGCTGCGTCCCGACCTGTGAGGCTACGCCGGCCCTGGCGGTGGTGGTGGCCAACCACACCACCTGCGCCGAGACCATCGGCTTCATCAACGGCCAGAGCGAGGACTTCCGCAACGGCTGCGAGGGCGGCGGCGGCATGGGCGGCATGGGCGGCGGCGCCGGCGGCGCCGGCGGCATGGGCGGCATGGGTGGCATGGGCGGCATGGGCGGGGAGCCGATGGGCTTCGACACCATCGACCGCATGGGCCGCGCCGCGGTGACCACGGCCTTGGTGCCCGCCGGCATGAAGGACGCCTACAACGCCGACGGCAACCGCGCCGGCTGGGCGGCCGCCTGGGGCGCGACCCTGGGCGCCGGGCTGACCGCGGCCGACGCCCTCGACGGTACCCCGGGCAACACGCTGCTCGAGACGGGCGCGGACCTCGAGCCCGCGGACGTCGGGCCGGCCCTGGCCGACGACGTGCTGCTGCTGGACGCCAGCAAGCCCTACTCGGCCGCCGGCTATCTGCACGTCGAGCTGAACACGTTCGGCCTGCTGCCCGACGCGATGACCACCAGCGGTGGCCGCGCGCTCAGCCAGAACGTGATCGACCTCACCCTGTCCGCCCTCGTGGGCACGGTGCCGGTCGGCGACGAGTGGGACTGCGTCGAGGCGAACGACCTCGCCTTCCAGGACGCCTTCCCCTACCTCGCCGCGCCGCACGCTCAGTAGAGCGTGCGACCGCTGATCGCGCTGGCCGCGGTCGTCGCGGTGGGATGCTCCCGCCGCGACGCCCCCCCGCCGGCCTCTCCCGACGCGACGACGAAGGCGGCTCAGGCCGCGCCCGCCCCGGCGGACGCGGCGGCCGCCGCCCCTCGACCCATCGCCACGGCGGGCAGAGCGCCGGCCGGCACGCCCGCGCCGGCGCCGGCCGAGCTGGGCCCCGAGGGTCCGACGACGGTGCGCTCGACGCACCCCGACATCTTCCTGCGCAACCTGAAGGCGCGCCGCGCGGCGCTCGACGCCCGGCTGAAGGCGCGCCCGGACGACCACACCGTGCGCCCGAAGCTGGCCGCGTGGCACCTCGACCAGATGGTGCTCGACGGCGATCTGGCCCACGCGGTCGAGGCCGAGCGGCTGCTGAACGAGGCGCTGGCCGCGAAGCCCGACGACCCCAAGCTGCTGCGCCAGCGGGCCGGCGTGCGGGCGCACGTGCACCGCTTCGCCGAGGCGCGGGCCGACCTCGAGAAGGTGCTGAAGGCCAACCCCGACGACGCCGCCGCCAAGCGCAGCCTGGGCTGGATGCTGCGCAACCTGGGCGACTGGGAGGCCGCCGAGCCGCTCCTGGCCGCCGGCACCGCGGGCACCAGCTTCGACGACCACGGCAAGCGGGCGATGCTGCACTTCCTCGCCGGCCGCGTCGACGAGGCCGATCTGGATCTGCGGAGAGCCCACGGGGCGTACACCGACGTGCACCCGGTGCCGCTGGCCTGGATCGACCTGCAGCGCGGACATCTGCGCCTGCGGACGGGCAAGTGGAAGGAGGCCCAGGCCTTCTTCAAGCGAGCCTACGACCGACTGCCCCAGAACTATGTCGTGGCCGAGCACCTCGCCGAGGTGGAGCACCTGCTGGGCAACCACGCGGAGTCGTTGCGGATCTACGACGAGGTGGTCAAGGGCACCGGCCTGCCGGAGTTCATGGCCGCCCGCGCCGGCGTGCTGCGGGATCTCGGCCGCGCCGCCGAGGCGGACGCCGAGATCGCGAAGGCGGACGCGCGCTGGAAGGCGCTGCTGGCCGAGCACCCGTCAGCGCTGGCCGCGCACGCGGTCGACTTCTGGCTGGAAGACAAGCCCGATCCGGCCGAGGCGCGCAAGTGGGCCGAGAAGAACCTGGAGGTACGACAGGATCCCGACAGCCTGCTGCTGGCAGCGCGAGCGCGCGCGGCGACGGGTGATCTCGAGGGCGCCCGCACCGCGCTGACGAAGGCGCAGGCCTACCCCATCGTGATGGACGAGTTCCTCGAGGGCGTCGCCGAGGTGCAGAAGGCGCTGGGCGACGACGCCGCGGCCGCCGAGACGATGGCGCGCGCGCGCAAGCTCAACCCCCGCCTCTGACCGGACCCTCCGCGCGCCTCACAGCGCGAACCCCGTCTCGACCAACAGCTTGTAGCGCCCGCCCGCCGCCAGCAGCTCGGCGTGGGTGCCCTGCTCGACCAGCTCGCCGTGGTGCAGCACCAGGATGCGGTCGGCCTTGGTGATGGTCGACAGGCGGTGGGCGATCACCAGCACCGTCTTGTCCTCGAGCAGCTCCGAGATGGCCTCGTCGATGAGGCGCTCGGTCAGGCTGTCCACGCTCGCGGTCGCCTCGTCGAGGATCACCACCGGCGCGTCCCGCGCCATGGCGCGCGCGATGCTCAGGAGCTGCTTCTGGCCCACCGACAGGTTGCCGCCGCGCTCGCGCACCGGGTGGGCGTAGCCCCCGTCGAGCTGCTCGACGAAGTGCGCCGCGCGCGAGCGCTCCGCCGCGTCGCGGATGCGCGCCGGGGAGATCTCGGGCTGCCAGAGGCCCAGGTTCTCCTCGACGGTGGCCTCGAAGAGGAAGGCCTCCTGCTGCACCACCGTGATGTTGCGGCGCACATCGGCGGTGACCACGTCGCGCAGCTCGGCGCCGTCGAGGCGGATGCTGCCGGTGTAGCCGTCGTACAGGCGCTGCAGCAGCTTGCCCAGGGTGGTCTTGCCCGAGCCCGTCGCGCCCACGATGGCGACGACCTCGCCGGGCTTCACCTCGAAGGCGACGTCGCGCAGCACCTTGGGGCGGTCGGGCCCGTAGGCGAAGCTGACCCCGTCGAACACGATGTGGCCGCGGGCGCGCTCGAGGGGCACGGTGCCCGGCGCCACGCGCTCGTCGGTGTCCAGCAGACCGAAGACGCGCTCGAGGGCCGCCACCGCGCGCTGGATGGTGGCGAAGCGCCCGGAGAACTCCCGGATGGGCACGAACACCTTGTTCAGGTAGTCGATGAAGGCCACCAGCAGGCCGAGCGTGATGCCCTCGGCGCCCGCGTCGAACTGCCACGCGCCGAAGGCGATCATCATGCCCACCGCCAGGGCGCTCATGCCGTCCATGATCGCGTACAGGCCGGCGTCCCACCAGTTGGCCCGCCGGTAGTGGTCGAGGTAGGCGTAGGACATCGACCGGAACTGCTCGCGGGCGCGGGCCTCGGCGCCGTAGAGCTGCACCACGGGCATGCCGTGGATCTGCTCGGCGAAGAAGCCGTTGAGGTGGCTGAGCGCCTTGCGGATCTCGGTGAACAGGTGGCGCAGCTTGCGGCGGAAGACGTCGACGACCACGACGATGACCGGCGACAGCGAGAAGGCCACCAGCGTCAGCTTCCAGTCGAGCCACAGCATCGCGATCAGCGTGCCGACGATGGTGAGGGCGTCGGTGACGAGGCCGACGGCGCCGAAGGCCAGGCTCTCGTAGATGGCCTCGACGTCGTTGGTCGTGCGCGTCATGAGGGCGCCGGTCGTGCGCTTGTCGAAGAAGCGCTGGCTCTGGCCGACGACGTGGTCGAAGACGTCGCGGCGCAGGCGCGCGAGGGCACGCAGGCCGATCAGCTGCAGGGCGTAGAGGCCCAACGAGCGCATGGCGAAGGCGGCGCTGACCACCGCGAAGAAGCCGACCGCGACCCAGCCGAGCCCGTCGACGGTGCCCCGCTGCACGTAGGCGTCGATGCCGTGCTTCAGCAGGATCGGCTGGACGAGGTCGCCAACGACGCCGAGGGGCGTGGCGATGGCGACCACCCACAGCCACCCCTTGAAGGGCGTGACGTAGCGCCCCAGGCGGCGCAGCAGCGACCAGTCGGTGGGCCTCGCCGCCTTCTTCGGCGTCTCCTTGGGCTCAGCCATGGGCCACCTGCCCCGGCTGCTCGATCGTCTCGGCGGCGCGTTGCAGCTTCCAGGCGCGGGCGTAGGGCCCCGGCCGCAGCACCAGCTCGGCGTGGGTGCCCGCCTCGACCAGCGCGCCGCCGTCGAAGACGAGCACCCGGTCCGCCCGGGTGAGCACGCTGATGCGGTGCGACACCACCAACGTCGTGCCGGCGCCGGCGCGCCGGTAGAGGGCGTCGATGAGGCGCTTCTCGGTGGCGTGGTCGACCGCGCTCATCACGTCGTCGAGCAGCAGCAGGTCGAAGTCGCGGTAGAAGGCGCGCGCCAGGGCGGTGCGCTGACGCTGCCCGCCCGAGAGCGTCACGCCGCGCTCGCCGACGACGGTGTCGAGGCCCTCGGGGAAGCCCGCCAGGTCGGTGTCGAGCGCGGCGTCCTCGACCGCCGCCTGCAGGCGCGCGGCGTCGACCGCCTCGGGCGCGTCGGCCAGCGCGATGTTCTCGCGCATCGTCTTGCTGAACAGGAAGGGCTCCTGCCCGACGTAGGCGACGCGATCCCAGTAGGCGCGCACCGGCACGTCGCGGACGTCGACGCCGTCGAGGGTGACCGCCCCCGGCGCGGGCTCGTAGATCCGCGCCAGCAGGTTCAGCAGCGTCGACTTGCCCGCGCCGGTGAGGCCGAAGATGCCCACCGTCTCGCCCGGCGCCACCTCGAACGACACGTCGTCGAGCGCCGGGGCGTCCGCGCCGTCGAAGCGCCAGCTGAGTCCGTCGACGCGCAGCCCATAGCCCCGCGCGGGCGCCGGCGGCAGCCCGTCGCGCGTGGGCTCCGGCCGGTCGATGTGGGCGTCGAGCACCTCGTAGATGCGCCCCAACGAGAGATACCCGCGCTGGGTGGCGCCGACCAGCCAGCCGAGGCTCATCAGGCCGTTCACCAGCAGGTTGATGTACACGATCAGGGCGGTCATCTCGCCCAGGGTCAGCGTCTCGGCGACCACGCGGCGACCGCCGACGTAGAGCACGAGCACCACGCACAGCTTGCCCACCACCGACACGATCGGCAGCAGCCAGGCCCGGATGGTGAGCAGACGCTCGCTGAGGTCGAGGAAGAGGTCGTTCTCGGCGTCGAAGCGGGCGAGCACGCCGCGCACGGCCCCGAAGGCCTGCAGGACGGCCACCCCGGTGTAGCTCTCGAGGATGCGGTCGGACAGGGAGGCGATCTGCTCGAGCAGGCGCGCCTGCAGCGTGAACATGCGCCGCACCGCGCCCACCAGCACCAACGCCGACAGGGTCAGCGGCACCACGCACCAGAGCGTGAGCACGACGTCCACCGTCAGCATCCGCCCGAGCGTCAAGATGAGCGTGAAGACGACGTTGAAGAGCTGCAGCGAGGCGAAGCCGATGAGGGCGCGCATGCCGTTGGTGTCGTTGGTGCCGCGGCTGATGATGTCGCCGGGCTTCATGCGGTCGAAGAAGGCCTTGGGCAGCTTCAGCAGGCGGTCGAACATGTCCGACTTGACGCGGAACTCGACGGTGCGCCCAGGGTTGAAGAACAGCGTTCGGCTGAGGGTGCGCACGATGATGATGGCGACGCCGCCCCCCAGGATGGCCGCCGCCCAGGGCAAGGCCCCAGGGCTGCCCTCGCCGCGATCGAGGGCGTCGATGGCCCACTGCACGAAGGTCGGCAGCGCCACCGTGAGCACGTTGGTGGCCACCAGGCACAGCAGGCCCAGCAGGTACCACCCCCGGTAGCGGTGGGCGTAGGCGAACCAGAATCGTTTGAGCCGCTTCACGAGGCGCACACCATACGGGCACCGCCCCCGCCGGCCAACCGCCGCGTGAGGCGTTGCCTGGCCGCCGTGCCGGGGCTATCGTGCCGCGCCATGAGCGCACTCCCCTCGATGGACGGCCGCGTCTGCCTGGTCACCGGCGGCAACGCGGGCATCGGCGAAGCCACCGCCGCCGGGCTGGCGCGCCAGGGCGCCGACGTGAGCATCGTCAGCCGCGACGCCGCGCGGGGCGAGGCCGCGGCCGCTCGCATCAAGGCGGCCACCGGGCGCCGCGTGCAGGTCATCCCCGGCGATCTCGGCAGCCTGGCGGGCGTGCGCGCGCTGGCCGAGCGGGTGCACGACGCCCTGCCCCGGCTGCACGTCCTGGTGAACAACGCGGGGCTCCTGGCGACCGAGCGACGCGAGACGCCGGACGGCTTCGAGCTGACCTTCGGCGTGAACCACCTGGCCCCCTTCCTTCTGACCAACCTGCTGCTCGATCGGCTGGTCGAGAGCGGCACGGCGCGGGTGGTGAACGTGTCGTCGGCGCTCTATGCGCGCGGCGCGCTGGACTTCGAGGACCTTCAGATGGAGAAGGGCTTCGATGGTTTCAAGGCCTACGCGCGCTCGAAGATGTGCAACGTGCTGTTCACGCGCGAGCTGGCCCGGCGCCTCGAGGGCCGCGGCGCGACGGCCAACAGCCTGCACCCGGGCGTCGTGCGCACCGGCCTCGCGGACGACGCGAAGGGCCTGGTCGGTCGGGGCATGCGGCTGGTCAAGCCGCTGCTGACCTCGCCGGCGAAGGGGGCGCGCACGTCGATCCACCTGGCGGCCTCGCACGACGTCGCCACGGTCAGCGGCGCCTACTTCGTGAACTGCAAGCCACGGAAGGTGACGCGCTACGCCCGCAAGCCCGAGCACGCGCGGCTGCTGTGGACGGTCAGCGAGCGGCTGACGGGTCTGATCTGACCGGCGCCGCGAGGTCGGGGAGCATGCCCACCTCACCACAAGCCAGCAGGAAGCCGCCCAGCACTCGCCCCTGATCGGCCACCGCGCCGGGCGTGGCGACCGCCGCGAGCAGGCGCCGCGCGCGCTCGAGGCGCGCGGGGTTCTGCTCCAGCGCGGCCAGCGCCGCCAGCAGGCGCGCCGCGCGCACGTTGTGCTCGAAGGGATGCCGCCGGCGCGCGAAGGCGCCCACCGCCGCTGCGTCGGGCGTCGTCTCGAAGAGCGCCTCGCTGTCGGCGTCGGCGAAGTCGCGCAGCATCGCGTCGGCCACCCGCCCCGCGTCCGCCGCCAGCGCCCCGTCGCCGGTCACCTCGGCCAGCCGCGCCAGGCCCAGCCCGAAGGCCGCCGCGTCGGCCAGGTAGCGCACGTCGGCGCGCCCCTGCGCGGCTCGACGCAGGCCGCCGTCGGCGTCCATCAGATCGCGCGTGACGACCGCCGCCGCCCGCCGCGCCGCCGCCACCTCGCTGGGCCCCAAGCGCGCGAAGGCGGCGATCGCGAGGCCATTCGTGAAGGGGTAGACGTGCGCGTCCACCCAGGGCAGGCCCAGCGCGCGGCGCCCGGCGTCGTCGAGGGGGAAGTAGTCGTGGCCGTCGACGAAGCGCGCCGCCGGATCGTGGGCGCCGACGTCGGCGTCCTGGCTGACGAGGAAGGCCCCCTCGGCGTTGGTCAGGAAGGCGCGCACGTAGTCGGCGATGGCGCGCGCGTCGCGGTCGAAGCCAGCGTCGGGGAAGAGCGCGTGCGCCATCGCGAAGGCCTCGAGGTTGGGCGCCTGGCGGATCATCAGCTTCTCGAAGTGCGGGTGATCCCAGTCGTTGGGCACCGAGTACTGGTAGAGGCCGCCCCAGACGGGATCCATCAGCTTCCGGTGCGCGCGCAGCGTCTGCAGAGCGCGATCTCGGGCCGCAGGGTCCCCCGCCGCCGCGCGGCGCAGCTCGACGAGCACGTTGCGACCCAGCGGCAGCTTCTGGCGCCGCCCCCAGCCGCCCTGCGCGCGGTCGTAGAAGGCGTCGAGATCGCGCAGGGCGCGTGCGGCGATCCAGGGCAGCGCCTCGACGGGCGGCACCGGCCCGGCGTCGGCGGGCTCGACGCTGCGGGGCTGCGCCTCGGCCGCGCGCGCGAGCACGCCGAGGAGCTCGGCCGGCTCGAGGTAACCCCGGTAGGCGCCGATCTCCTCGGCCTCGGGCGTCAACAGCACCGTGGCGGGCCAGCCGTAGTCGGCGTAGCGCGCCGCCAGGTCCGGGCGCGCGTCGGCGTCGAACTTGACCGCGACGAAGTCGGCGCCGAGGCGCGCGACGACCGCGGGGTCGCGGTAGGTGGTGGCCTCCATCACGTGACACCAGTGGCACCACTTCGCGACGCCGTACACGAGGATGCGGCGCCCCGCGGCGCGCGCGTGGGCGAAGGTGGCGGGCGCCCAGGGCCGCCAGTCGACCTCGGCGCCCGGCCGCGCGCGGGCGGCGGCCACGTCGTAGGCGGGATCGCGGTGCAGGGGGAGCGGTCCCGACGACCCGCAGGCCAGCAGCAGAAGGGCGACGAGGGCGGAGCGCGCGTGCATGCGGACACTACGGCCGGGCGGCCCGCGCGGATCGTGGCGCGGGCGTATCGACCGTCCACGACGTCCAGATTCTGGCCGCGCCGAGGCGCGACCGCGCGTTCACCCGCCGGTCGTGGTCTTTCGTTCACGCAATGAGTTCGCGATGTTGCGCGCGTCGCTCTCGTTCGTGGCACGCCCCTTGCCCTATGCGCCTCCGACGAGGAGGTCCCCATGCGAATCTGTGCTCTGTTCTTCGCCGCCCTGCTGCTGGCGGCCTGCGGCGCCGGAGACGACGCCGGCGGCGCCGCCTTCGGCGCGAGCGGCGACGCGGGCGCCGGCGA
>JAUHXL010000067.1 GCA_030426945.1 bacterium | reverse complement strand
GCAGCATCGAGGCGGGTGAGACCGAGGTCGAGGCGGCCCTCCGCGAGCTGCGCGAGGAGACCGGCATCACGCAGATCGAGCTGCTGCCCGACTTCCGCGATCAGGTCCACTACAACTACCGCCGCGCGGGGCGGCCCATCGACAAGACGGTGGTGTTCTTCACCGGGCAGGTGCACGACTGGTCGCCGCTGCCCGCCGCCGCCCCCACGCGGGAGCACGGACCCCATCCGAGCGAGGGCGTCTGGTACGTCTGGGTCAGCGAGCGCGAGGCGACGCGCCGGCTGTTCCACCCGGGCATGCGCAAGCTGCTCAGTCGGGCGTCGCTGTTCCTGTTCGAGTACGACCGCATCATGCGTCAGCGGGGCGACTGAGCCAGCGCAGCGCGCGCGCGATCGCGCACCTCCGGGTGCGGATCGGCGGTCCCGCGACGCAGGGCCGCCTGAGCGGCCTCCCCACCCAATCGACCCAGCGCCACCGCCGCGGTCGCCCGCACGCCGGGATCGACGTCGTTCGCCAGCGCGGCGCACGCAGGCCCCAGCGCGTCCCTTGGACGGACGAGCGCCAGGCCGCGCAGGGCCGCCGCGCGGACTTCGGCGTCCGGATCGTCCAGGCGGCCCTGCAGCGCCGCGCCGGCCTCGCCCGTGCCCAGCCGCCCCAGGGCCTGGGCCGCGGCGTGGCGCAGGCAGGCGGCCGGGGCCGTCAGCGCCTCGACCAGCAGCGGCGCCGACGTCGCGTCGCCGAGCCGCCCGAGGGCCCGCGCGGCCTCGGCGCGCACCTCGGCGGCGGCGTCGGTGGCGAGCGCGGCGCGCAGGGCGGGCGCGTGCGCTGCGAGGCCCAGGAAGCCCAGCACCCGGGCGGCGGCTGCGCGCACGGGCGGGGCGCCGTCGTCGAGTCGGTCCGCCAGCGCGAGGCCCGCGCCCACGTCGCGCGCGACCGCCAGCGCGGCGATCGCGGCGACGCGCACGGCGGGGGCGGGATCGGTGGTCGCGTCGCGTAGCCACGGGCCGACCGCGGCGTCTCGTTGCCAGCCGAGGGCCGAGCAGGCCACCGCGCGGATCGCCGGATCGGGCGCCGACAGCGCGGCGCGCAGGGCGGGGCGGTCGGCGGGATCGCGCCGCACGCCCAGGGCGCGGACGGCCTCGGGGGTTCGCAGGAACATGCGGCGACGGTAGCACGCGGGGGTGGGCTCGACGCCGTCGGGCGCGCCGTCTCGGGTCGATGGGCGTGTCGAGCCGCGTCGGCCGATGCGGGCGAGCCCTCTGGGCCTGATGGAGGCGTCGGCTGCGTCGACCGAGACGACGGCGATGATGCCGAGGACGCCCCAGGGGGGCGCCGCGGCGTTGCGCCCGGCGCGCCGGGCGGGCGATGCTCGGGGCGAACGACCGACGGGTGGCGGCCCGCGAGGAGGACGAGTTGGGGACGCGCCCATCGGGACACGTCGTGCTGGTGCCGGGCTTCTTCGGCTTCGCCAACCTGGGCGACTTCCGCTACTTCGGCCACGTCGAGCGCTGCCTGCGCGAGTCCTTGGCCGCGCGCGGGCTGGACGTGCGCGTCGTGCACGCGCCCGTGCCGCCCACCGCCTCGCTGCGGGAGCGCGCCGCCGCGGTCGCCGACGCCATCGCCGTCGGCGCGGTCGAGCCGGGCGGCATCCACATCGTGGGGCACAGCACCGGTGGTCTCGACGCGCGGCTTCTGGTGACGCCCGGCGCGACGCTGCCCACCGCGGCCAGCGTCGAGGGCATCGCGCGGCGCGTGCGCTCGGTGGTCACGGTGGCCACGCCGCACCACGGCACCCCGACGGCCAGCTACTTCAACAGCCGAATGGGGCAGAAGCTGCTGCAGCTGGTGTCGGCGATCACCATCCACGCCATCCGCCTCGGCGGCGTGCCCCTGCCGGCCATGGTGGCGCTGGCCGAAGCGCTGGCGCTGCCGCGCCGCCTGACCGAGCTGCAGGGCGGCCTGATCGACTCGGTGTACCAGGGCATCCTGCAGGACTTCTCGGCCGACCGGCGCGCGCAGATCGTCGCGTTCCTTGGCCAGGTCATTGGCGACCAGGCGCTCATGGCGCAGCTCGGCCCCGAGGCGATGGACCTGTTCGACGCGCGCACCAGCGACCGCCGATCCGTGCGCTACGGCTGCGTGGTCACCCGCGCCCGGCCGCCCCGCCTGCGCGGCGTGATGAGCACGGGGCTCTCACCCTCGGGCCAGGTGGGCTATGCCCTCTACCGCGTGCTGCACGGCATCGCCGCCGCCGCGCCCGCCGCCGCGCGCGCCACCTCGGAGCAGGTGACCACGCTCACCCGCGCCTTCGGCACCGAGCCCAGCACCACCGACAACGACGCCGTGGTGCCCACGCTGTCCCAGGTGCACGGCGAGGTGCTCGGGGCGGTCTGGGCCGACCACCTCGACGTCATCGGCCACTTCGGTGACACGCAGCGCGACCCCCCACACCACGACTGGCTGATGACGCACTCGGCCTTCGACCGGCACGCCTTCGCGCGCACCTGGGACGCCGTGGCCGACTTCATCGTGCGTCACCACGCGCGCAGCAAGGACGCGCAGTAGGCGCGGGCGCGGCGTCGTCGCCCGAGTGGTCGGCCTCCCCTGGCTTTCTGGCACCGAGGTCGACCGGGAGTAGACTCGCATGGGACTTCTGACCTTTGGCCTCAACGTCACCCTCGACGGCTGCGTCGACCACCAGGAGGGCATCGCCGATGACGAGACGCACGCCTTCTTTACCCGCCTGATGGACGAGGGCGGGGCGATGCTGTGGGGCCGCGTCACCTACGAGATGATGGAGAGCTACTGGCCGGCGGTCGCCCGCGGTGACGAGGAGGCGCCGCAGGCGATCCGCGAGTGGGCGGTCAAGCTGGAGGCCAAGCCGAAGTACGTCGTATCGACGACGCGAACCCGCTTCCCGTGGACCCACAGCCACCACCTCGCCGGCGACCTGCGCAGCAGCGTGCAGACGCTCAAGGACGCGACCCCGGCCGGCGTGCTCCTCGGCAGCGGCAAGCTCGCGACCGCGTTGGACCGGCTGGATCTGATCGACGAGTACAGGTTCCTCGTTCACCCCCGGATCGCCGGCCACGGGCCGACCCTTCACGAGCGCGGGCTGGCCAGCACACGACGGCTCGAGCTGGTCTCGGCGGAGCCGCTCAACAACGGCGCGGTCGCCCTGCATTACCGGCGCGCGCGCGGCTGACAACCGGTCGCAGCGGATGGTCGGGACGGTCGCGTCTCGCACTCTTGCGCGGCGCGAGTCGCCCGCCTGACGGGGAGGGGCGTGCGCGAGGGTTCGCGGACGACTCGGTGTCACTCCTCGCACACCTCACAAGAGACGGCGTGACGCCGAGGCCGAACCGGTGGCCTGGCCTGCAGTGCGTCGACCACCTGCTGAACGGCGCCCACCCCCGCGGCCTCTGGTTCGACGACCAGGCCTGGGACGACGAGGGCCGCCCCGACGAACGCACGCCCTTTTACCGCGAGGTCATCGTCAAGCTGACCCCGCTGACCGGCTGGGAGCGCTACCCCGCCGAGCGGTACCGCGCCTTCTGCAAGAAGGTGTTCGACAACGTCGTCGCCGACCACGCCGAGCCTTCGGTGACGCACCCCGCTCGACCCCTCTCTGTTCGGAGGACCTAGAGTTCCGGGGCGCGCGCAGCATCGGCTGCTCCTCTTTGCTCATCCCACGCGGTCGACATCGTAGGCGTCCAACGCCCGGTCGTAGGTGAGCAGCGCGCAGCCCTCGGCCTGCGCCTGCGCGACGAGCATCCGATCGAAGGGATCGCGGTGGTGATGGGGTAGGCGCTCGACCGCGGCGGCGTGCTCGAGGTCGACGCCGAGCAGGTCCACTCCGCTTCGCCGACAGCCCTCGGCGACGAAGCGGGCGACGCCACCGGGCAGTCGAATGCGGCCGCGTGCCGACTTCACCGCCAGCTCCCAGGCGCTCGCCACGCTGAGCAGCAGTCGACGCTCCGGATCCCGGAGAATCGGCCACGCCGCGTCGGGTACGCGCTCGGTGGCGGTGAGGGCCCAGACGAACACGTGGGTGTCGAGCAGGACGGGCTTCAAGGTTCGAGGGGCCCCTCGTCCCACTCGTCGGCCTCGGCGTCGGTCAGCGGTGCGAAGGCGTCTTCGCCCATCTGCACCCAACCCTCGAGACCGCCCCATGTGCGCTGCGTTGGCTGCTCGGCACGCACGAGCCGGGCGATGACGGTGCCTGCGCGCGCGATCGCGATCTCCTCGCCGGCTTCGACGGCGCGCAGCAGGCGCGAGAGGTGCGTCTTCGCGTCCTGAACGTTCACGGTGCGGATCGGATGCGACATCGCGGCCTCCTCCGAAACGGTAGTCTGACCAGACTACCTGGTCAACCGGCCGGGCCCTGTTCTGCAGCGTCTCGGGCCGACGACGACGAGGGCGACGACGACGCCCACGCGGCGCCGCGTCTCTCCACCCGCTCAGTACCCGTGGCCCTCGCTGTGCCAGCGGCCGTCGCGGAGGACGATGCGGTTGGGTGTGGAGCCGGGTGGGTCGAACGCAGGATCGCCGGGCAGCAGCAGGTGTAGCGCGCCCTCGACGAAGCTGGGCTGCGGCTGGATCGCGGGCGGGGCCGCGAGGCGGTGCGCCAGGATCGCCTCGACGCTGCCCAGCGCGGCCAGCTCGTCGAGGATGCGCAGGGTGGGGGGCGCCAGCTCCAGGTCGCCCGCGCGGTAGCCGGCGACCGTCGCGGCAGGGGCCATCCACGCGCTGGCCGTCGTCTCAACCCCCTCGTGCAGTGGGCGCTGGCCGCGCGGGGCGCGCACGGCGAAGAAGCGCGCGTCGAAGCGGCGCTTCTCGATGGGCGGCGTGATCCAGCGCGCCTGGTAGCGCAGGTCGGCGGTGGCGAGCGTCAGATCCTCGGCCTCGGCGATGGCGGTCAGCGTCGTCTCGCCGGCGTTCAGCGCGTCGCGGTGCGCGTCGAAGCGGGCGGCTTCGGTGGGATCGGCGAAGGTGAGGGGCGCGTCGCCGCGGCGGGCGAGCAGCACGCCGGCCTCTTCGAAGGTCTCGCGCACGCCGGCGAGCAGCAGGGCGAGCGCGCGGGCGCCGTCGTCCATGCCCAGGCGCGCGGCGGCTTGGGCGCGGCTGAGGTCGCAGCGGGCGGCGAGGGCGTCGTCGGCGTCGGCGTCGTCCAGACGGCCGCCGGGGAACACCATCGCGTTGGCCATGAACGCGGCCTTGCGGGTGCGGCGGACGAGGAACACCTCGGCGGGGTTGTCGCCGCGCAGCAGCAGCACGGTCGCCGCGTCGCGCACCGGCACCTCGGCGGGCGCGCTCACGGCAGGATGCCTCGGTGGCGGCACGTGGCCTCGGCCATCGCCCGCAGGTTCACGTCGGCGTCGATGCGCGTCAGCAGCCCCTTCACCCCCGCGATCACCCGGAAGTACAGCAGCAGCTCGGCGGGCGGCACCATCTTCAGGAAGCTCGGGTGCTGCCGGATGAACGCGCGGGCCTTCGCGTGCACGCTGAAGGTGGAGAAGTTGAAGGGCGCGTCCACCAGCAGCGGCTCGAGGATCAGCCGGTGGTACGTCCGCAGCACCTCGGCGTCGGGGTACTCCATGCCCTCGCGGCCGAAGCCGAAGCGGCGGAAGATGGTGGCCAGGGCGTCCATGTCGTCGTCCCAGAACGCGACCAGCATCTCGAGCACGCCGTCGGCCAGCGCGGGCCGGAACGACCGGATGCAGCCGAAGTCGAGCAGCACGATGCGCTCGTCGGGCGTCAGCATGAAGTTGCCCGGGTGCGGATCGGCGTGCAGCTCGTTCAGCTCGTGGAACATGAAGACGAACAGCTCGACGAAGCGCGACACCAGGGCGCTGCGGCGGTCGCGGTCGGCGATGGCGATCACGGCGTCGTCGAACTTCTGGCCCTCGACGAACTGCATCACCAGCAGGTTGGGGCGGCTGAGCTCGAGCACGGGCTCCGGCACGACGACGTCGGGCCAGTCGGCCAGCAGCCCGTGGAAGCGCGCCAGGTTCTCGGCCTCGCGGGTGTAGTCGGCCTCGATGAGGATGGCCTCGCGCGCCTCTTTCACGAAGTCGTCGGCGCGCTCCTTGGTCATGAACACCCGGCTGAACTTCATCAGCCCGGCCAGGTTGCGCAGGTCGCTGTCGAGGCTCTCGGCGATGCCCGGGTACTGCACCTTGACGGCCACCTCGCGCCCGTCGAACAGCGTCGCGCGGTGCACCTGGCCGATGCTCGCGGCGCCGAGCGGGGCGGGGTCGAAGAAGCGGAAGACGTCGGACAGCGGGCGGTCGAGGGCGCGCTCGATCACGTCGCTGACCGTCTGGAAGGTCATCGGCGGCGCCTCGCGTTGCAGCCGCGTCAGCGCGTCCGCGAACTCCGGCGCCACCAGATCGGGATCGGCCGACAGAAGCTGGCCGACCTTCATGGCCGCGCCCTTCATCTGGCCCATCACGTCGACGATGTGCTCGGCGTTCTTCATCGCCGCGCGCGCCATCGTGTCGAGCCCTTCGCCCTCGTCGGCGCCGCGCCGCGACAGCCCCGCCTTGATCGCCGAGCCGGCGAAGCGCGCCCCCAGGCGGCCGAGCCGCATGGCGCGGCCGAGGCGACTGGTGTCGACGTTCTTGCCCGTCTCGCCGCCGAGCCGTTCCCAGTCCTTCGCCATCAGTGCGCGCCCGGCGGGGGATCGGTGTCGTCGAACAGGGGGCGCCCCGGCGTGAAGTCGCGGAACAGCGCCTCGCGCACCTGCCACAGCTCCGGGAAGAAGGACTGCCGCACGCCGTGCTCCAGCAGCTCGGCCGGCGCGCCCTTCAGCGACGGCGTGCGGCCGCCGATGATGCGCCGCACCAACGCCAGGTGCCGGTAGCGGAACTGCTGGAAGCCCTCGTCGTAGTCGACCAGCCCCTCGGTGAGCGCGAAGACCTCGGGATCGGCGGACGGATCGCGGTGCAGCGCGAGCAGATCGACGGACCGCCGCTCGAAGAGGTCGCGGAGCGCCCGCCGGATGGGCCGCCGCGTCTCGAGCATCTGGTTGAAGCCGGGCGACTCCTGCCCGCTGCCCCGCCCGAGCGCCCCGCGGATGGTGAAGTACGCGCGCGGCGACAGGGTCTCGAGGATGCCCATCTGCGCGGCCATCAGCCGCAGGATCTCGCGCAGCCGCTTCAGCACGTCCATCGCCTCGACCAGCCGGTCGGCGTCGATGCGCTCGACGAGCAGGTCGACCTCCTGCAGCGCCAGCTTCATCCACAGCTCTTCGACCTGGTGCACCACCTGGAACGCCAGCTCGTCGTGGCACACCTGGGCGTCGCGCGGCTTCTGCAGGCCCAGCAGCTCGGCGGTGCGGATGTACTTCTCGTACTCGGTCATACGGTGGGGCTCGTGGCTCGGGGGTGGGCGGCGATCTCGCCGCAGGTGAACGCCGCGGCGTCCAGGTATCTGCGCTTCACCAGCGCCAGGCCGACGACCACGCCGTCCGGGCGCGTGGCCACGCTGGTCAGCACACCGGCGACGCGGCCCTCGGACAGCAGATCGCGCCCGATCTCGGCGGGCGCGTCCAGCGTCAGGCGCAGCAGCTGGCGGGCCGGGCGGCCCAGCGCCAGCGTGCGCTCGATGACCTCCTGCCCCGGGTAGCAGCCCTTGCCCTCGGTGTAGCCGTCCTCGAGGCTCAGCTCGAGCGGCACCGCGTGGGGGCCGAGCTCGTTGGGGTGGCCGGGCACGCCGTGGTCGACGCGCAGCACCTCGAGGGCGTCGACGCCCGACGGGGTGGCCCCCGCGTCGCGCGCGGCCTGCCACACGGCGGCGAAGGCGTCGGGCGCGCACCATAGATCGAAGCCGGGCAGACCGGCGCGCTCCACGCGGGCCACGCGCACCGGGTGGCCGGCGAGCTGCGCCTCGACGTGCGCCCAGGGGGTCTCGGGCGGCGTCAGCTCCAGCGCGTCCAGCACGCCGGCCGCGCCGGCCCCCTGCAGGCTGATGACGGTCTGCTCCGCGTCGATGGGCTCGATGGTCAGCGCCTCGCCGAAGTGGAACATGTCCAGCCGCGCCGCGACGTCCTCGCCGTGCCCGGCGGTGCACTCGACCAGGTAGGTCTCGTCGTCGACGCGCAGCAGGTGAAAGGCCAGCAGGATCTTGCCCTTGGCGTCCAGCAAGAAGGGGCGCGCGCCCCCGCCCGCGGGCAGGTGCAGCACGTCGACCGTCAGCAGCCGGTTGAGGAACCCGGCCGCGTCCGGCCCGGCGACTCGCAGGCGGTCGTGGTGGCCCAGATCCACCAGCAGGGCGCCCACTTCGGCGCGGCCCGCCTCGGCGGCCGCGTCTCCGTGACTCCGCACGACGTCGCCGTCGAAGACGGCGCCGCCGGCGGTCAGGCATTCGTTGCGCGTCATGGCGGTCCTGTCAGGCCAGCGACGGGCCGATCTCGATGATCTCCGCCAGCGAGCGGCCCCGGAAGTTGGCCGGGTTCATGTCGGCCAGGTAGTCGAGCAGGAAGCGGCCGTGGTGCGTCACGCGCACCGGGCGGCCCCAGATCCAGTGGGCCTCGCGCAGCGCCTGGTCGCGATAGATGCGGTCGAGCAGATCGCGCAGCAGGGTGCCGGCCTTCTCGAGGTCGCTCTCCAGGCGCCGCCGGGTCAGCGTCAGATCGTCGATCTGCGTCGCCAGCTCGTCCCGCCGCGTCTGCTCACCCCACTTCTGCTGCTTCGACTTCAAGAAGCCGCCGCGCTCGAGCTCCTTGTCGGCCGCGCGCAGCTGCACGGCCAGGGTGCGCAGGCGGCGGTACACGTCGGTCAGCGTCTCGCGCGTGCGGTCGCCATTCTCCTCGAGGTGCCGGAAGCGCTCGACCGTGTTGCGCAGCTCGAGGGGCACCTCGATGAACTCTTCGCGCACCAGCCAATCGAACGCGGGCTCGTCGAAGGCCACGGGCGGCGCCTCGGGCACCGGGAACTTGTCGGTGGCGCACTCGTACAGGTTCGGCCCGTCGCGCACGGCCTCGAGCACGCCGAAAAGGCGCTCGGCGTCCACGAACGCCGGTGTCTCGTCCTCGGGTTCCAACCACTCCACGGCGGGAGTGTCCTCCGCGCTCGGGGGAGCGTCAACCGGGTCGCGCGCGGGCCGCGCCGCGTGGGCCTGCCGAGTCCCTCCGCACAGAAACCTCAAATCGGGATGCCCTTCCGCCGTATCGTCTTCGTGGAGGGTGTATCGGTGAAGCGTTGGATCGTCCTGCTCGTCGTCGGCGCCCTCGGTTGCGAGGCCCCGCCCGTCGAGCTGGCCGATGCCGGGCGCGTCGCCACCCCGGACACCCGCCCACCCCCCAAGGCCGATGACCCGGGCCACGTCAGCCCGCCCCCCACGTCGAGCGCGGCGCCCTGTGATCAGCCCGGATCCTTCAGCTGCGCCGACGACCACGCGCTCTACTGCCAGGACGGCTACGCGGGCGGCCGCTGGATTGATCGCGGCGCGTGCGAGGCGGGCACCCAGTGCGCCGAGGGGTGGGGCTGCGCGCCCCTCCCGCGCTGTGGCGCCGAGGGCTCGCTGGCCTGCGTGGGCAACGACGTCTTCCGCTGCGAGGCCGACGCGCCCTGGCGCTTCGTGCAGCGGTGCCCGGATGGGCTGCCCTGCGTCCACGGGCGCGGCTGCCCCAACGCCCTCGAGGTGGGCGCCCTGTGCGATCTCGATGACGGCCCGCGGTGCGTGGACGGCATGGTGCAGCGCTGCGTGTCGCAGGGCATCGACTTCGTGTGGTCGATGCCGGGGGCGTGTCCGGCCGACGCGAGCTGCCTCGCGGGGCAGGGCTGCGTGCGCCCGGACGGCTGCCAGCGGCGCGGCGCGGCCACCTGCGACGACGCCGAGACGGCGCGCTACTGCGTCGAGCAGGACGACGGCGTGCTCGGCTGGGGCCGGCCCCTGCACTGCCGCAAGGGGTGCATCGAGGGCCGCGGCTGCGCCCCCATCTGCCGCCGCGAGGGCTTCCTCGGCGCCTGCCTCGATTGACCCGCGCCCCGCCGCGAGTAGGATGCCCCCTCGTGGCGCCCCTGCGATCCGCGACCGACGCCGATCTGCCCCGCGTGGCGGCCTTGCTGCGCGCGACGCAACCGATCGACGTCGAGCGGGCCGGGCCCGAGGACGAGGCCTTCGCCGCCTTCGTCGCGGGCATCGACCGGGACGGGGGCCGCACGTTCCTGCTGTGCGAGGGCGAGGACGGGGTTCTGACCGGCGCGCTGTTGTCGAGTCGACACCCCGTGGCGGATCGGCCGTGTCCCGTGCGCAGCTTCCGCGTCGCGGTGGATCCGTCGGCGCGCGGGCGCGGCGTGGGGCGGCTGCTGCTCGACGCGGTGGCGTCGCTCGATCCGCCGGGCGAGGTGGCGCTGCGCACGGTGCTCGACGACGGCGAGGCGTCTCGGCTGAGCGCGGCGCTGGCGCGGCGCGGGTTCGAGCGGGTGCAGACGACCCGCGTGATGCGGCGCAGCGGCGTGCCGCCCGCGGCCCTCTCGCCCGCCGCCGATCTGTGCCTGCGCGACGCCCGGCTGCCCGCCGAGGCCTCGACCCTGGCGGCCTTGCACAACGCGGCCCACGCGGGGGCCTTCGGCTTCGCGCCCCTCGACCCCGACGAGCTCGTGCAGATGGCGTCGGCGCCCGGAGGCCGCACCGTGGTGCTCGAGCGCGCGGGTGAGCTGCTCGGCGCCTTCCAGACCCTGCCCTTCCACGGGGGCGTCGGCGTGCTGCACGCCGTGCAGGTGCGGCCCGCCGAGCAGGGCAGGGGCTTGGGGCGCCTGCTGACCGTGGCCGCGCTGCACGCCCTCGCGCAGCAGGGCTTCCACACGGTCGAGCTCGCGGTCGACGCGGCCAACGGGCCGGCCGTGCGGCTGTACGAAGACCTCGGCTTCGTCGACGATCGGCGCGAGCTGACCTACGAAAGGCCACCGGCGTGAACCTGCTGATCACCGGCTTCGCGGGCCTGCTCGGCCAGGCGATCGCCGAGCGGCTGATGCACGACAACCCCTTCGGGCGGGTCTTCGGCATCGACCGCGAGGTGCCTCGCCTGCTGGGCCCGGTGCACTTCGTGCAGGCCGACGTGCGCACCGTCGACCTCGCCGATCTGCTGGTGTGCGACATGGTCGACGTCGTGCTGCACCTCGACTTTGCCGACGGCGTGGGCCTGCGCGGGCAGCGCGACGAGCCCGCCGTCACGCGGCGCCTGCTCGAGGCCACCGAGCTGGCGGAGACCCGCCGGCTGGTCGTCGTCAGCCGGGACTGGGTGTACGCGGGCGGCGAGGGGCTGCGCACCGAGGGCGATCCGCTGCGCGCGGTGGAGGCGCAGCGCTCGCCGGCCCTGGCGGCCAAGCTGCGGGCCGAGCGCATGTGGGCGCAGGTCTGGAAGGACCAGCCCGCGCGGGAGCTGGTGTGCGTCCGCCTGCCCGGCGTGCTCGGGCCCTCGCGCGGGCGCCCCCTCGACGCGGTGCTCGACCTCCCGTGGGTGCTGGGGCCGGCCGATCGGGGCCGCGCGGTGCAGTTCGTCCATGTGCACGACGCCGCCGACGCGCTGCTGGTGGCCGCGGCGCACGCCGGGCTGCGCGGCGCCTTCAACGTCGCCGGCCCCGAGCCCATCGCCTTCGAGGTGGTCGCGGGCATCCTCGAGAAGCGCCTCGTGCGCCTGCCCCCCTGGCTGCTGCGGCCCGCCCTGGCGGCGGCGATGCGCGCACGTCGCCTGTCGACGCGCTACGCTGATCCCGGTTGGTTCCACGAGACCGCGGCCATGTCGTGTGCGCGCTTCGCGCGGGCGACGGGCTTCCGGCCCCGCTTCAGTACGCGGCAGGCCCTGGCGGTGTGGCGCACGCGGCACTGCCCGCCGGTCGACTGGAGCGCACGATTGGGTCGGACGACGCCATGAGCAACAAGAAGAAGAAGCGGGTGAAGAGCAAGGCCGCCGAGGCGACGGCGGCGAAGCGGGCCGAGCGCGCCGAGCCCCACGACGCGATCCGGCGCAACCAGGCGCCCGGCGAGGGGCTGCCCGAGGCCATCGAGTTCGAGGGCGGCGGCGGCTTCCTGACCGGCATGCGGGGCGGCTTCCAGAAGGTCGCCAGCGGCGGGGGCGCCAAGAAGTCGGGGGGGTGGATCAGCGCGATCCTCTGGCTGCTGGTCATCGCCATGGTGCTGTTCATGTTCGGCGGCATCTCGCTGTGATCCGCCGCCTCCCCGCGCAGCCCGTCGCCGGGCAGGTGGAGGTGGGCGGGCTGCCGCTGCGCACCTGGACCTGGGACGGTGGCGGGGCCACGACGCTGGTGCTGCTGCACGGGTTCCTCGACGTGGGGCGCACCTGGAGCTTCCTCGTGGAGGCGCTGCCGGCCGACTTCGACGGCCACGTCGTGGCGCTCGACTGGCGGGGCCACGGCGAGAGCGGCTGGGTGGGGCCGGGCGGCTACTACCACTTCGCGGACTACGCCCGCGATCTCGAGGTCGTGACGCGCGCCGTGCGGCGTGATCGCCTCGTGCTGGTGGGGCACTCGATGGGCGCGC
This sequence comes from bacterium, assembly GCA_030426945.1. Lineage (GTDB taxonomy): Bacteria > Myxococcota_A > Bradymonadia > UBA7976 > UBA1532 > JACKDN01. The sequence continues at coordinate 8,310 of JAUHXL010000067.1, read as the reverse complement.
AGGCGCTGGGCATGTGGCTCGGCGCGCGCCCCGGGGGGGCGGACGCCGCGCTGCTGGTCGAAGCGCTGGGGCCCCTGCCCCTGCCGGACGCCGCCTACCCGGCGCGCATGGGCACCTGGCTCGATCAGACCGCGCCCTTCGATCACGCGCGCTGGGTGCGGCCGATGCGCGACCTCGACCACGCGGCGACCCGGCTGCAGCGGCTCAACACGCGCCTCAGCGCCGAGCGGGCGCGGCGACTGGCGGCCTGGGCCACCACCGAGGCGCCGGGCGGCGACCTCGTCTGGTGCTACGACCCGCTGCACCGCACGACCTCGCCGCTGCCGGTTCCGCCCGCCGTCGCGGCCCACTTCTGGGGCCAGGTGTCCTGTCCGCTGGGGTGGGTCGGGGGGGCCGAGTCGGCCTGGACCGGGCCCGCGCTCGAGGCGTGGTTGGACCGGTTGTCGTTGCGGTTGCGACGCCACTTGCCGGGCGCGGGCCACATGGTACAGAATGACCAACCCCAAGCGCTGGCCGCGGCGCTGGTCGAGTTCCTCGCTGCGGTCTGACGCTTCCCCGGTTGGCTTCGAGGAGGAGCATCTTGGCCACCATCATCACCGACGAGTGCATCAACTGCGGCGCGTGCGAGCCCGAGTGCCCGAACAACGCCATCAGCGAGGGTGACGACATCTACGTCATCGACCCCAACCTGTGCACCGAGTGTGTCGGGTTCCACGGCGACGAAGCCTGTCAGTCGGTCTGCCCGGTGGAGTGCTGCATCCCCAACCCCGACATCCGCGAGACCGAAGCGGAGCTGCTCGAGCGGGCGCGCAACCTGCACCCGGACCAGAGCTTCCCCGACGTGGGCGAGCTCGACGAGACGACGTCGCGCTTCCGCAACGACAACTGGATCAACGCCGGCCGCGGCTGAGAACGCCACCGCCGACGTGCCCCGCAGCGGCGCCCGACCGGGCGCCGCTCAGCTGCCGCCGCCGGTCAACACGGCGGCGGCGGCGCCCAGCCCGAAGAGCAGGCCGATGGTCGCGATGACCACCGCCGCGCTACCGAAGCGCGTGGCGCGCTTGGCCGCCATCACGAAGAAGATCGGGCTGATCAGCGCCAGCGCGTCGCCGCCGGGGGCGCCGGCGCTGCTGGGATCGCGCGCCACCTTGACGATCATCGCCGTCACGACGGTGGCCAGCGTCAGGTAGAAGCACAGGTTCAGGTAGGTCGATCGCTTCACGCGAGCCCCGCTGCTCTCAGGCCGTGGTGGTGCGCCGCGGCGTCGGCGCCGGCGGCCTCGGCCAGCGCAGGCGACCACCACGCGACCGGGCCGCGCAGCGCCTCGACGGCGGCCAACGCGGTCGCGGCGTCGGCGCCCGGCGGCACCACCAGCGCCACCCGCAGCCCGGGCTCGTCGCCGAAGGTCGACTGATCGGCGGCCGGCCAGCCCGACTGCGCGAGGCGCTCGGCCAGCCGCGCGGCGGCCTCACGATGGGCCGGCCCGCCGTCGGTCGCGCGGAGCACGAAGGTGCGCCCGCCGTAGGTCTGTTGGACGCCCAGGGCGGCGTGCACCGTCGCCTTCTGGCCGTCCGCGTCGCGCACCTCACCGGCGGCGACGCCGTCGATCAGCACCACGTCCCCGAAGGCGGCCGCGGCGAAGCGGGGCAGGTTGCGCAGGCGGACGCGGGCGGGGCACAGGCGGTCGCCCCAGACGATCTCACTGCGCACCGGCGCGTCCGCGGGCGTGCGCAGACGCACCGGCGTCGCCTGCCCCGGGCGGGCGTAGTCGCCCTCGCCGGGCGGCATCTCGAAGCCCACCTTGCGCCAGGCGTCGCGCGCCCGCGCCCAGTCGGCCAGCGCGGTGCAGGCGATGCCCAGGTTCCACCACGCCGCCGCGTCATCACGCAGCCGGGCCACCGTCTCGAAGCTGTCCCGGCAGCCCACCCACTCGCCGGCCATCTTCTGCAGCACGCCCAGGTTGAAGCGATGCGTCAGATCGCCGGGTTGGCGGGCGACGGCCTCCTCGACCAGCGGCCGCGCCTCGTCGAACAGCGTCATCGTCATCAGCAGATCACCCAGGTCGCCCGCGAAGGCCGGGCCGCGCTCGACGGCGCCGGCGACCAGGTGGCGCGCGACCTCGCGCGCGCCCTCGCGATCACCCAGGCCGTGCAGGACGGTGCCCAGCCAGTCCTCGGCGACGCGCCCGGCGGCGTCGAGGGGCAGCTGCGCGTTCCAGGCGTGCTCGAGCAGGACGACGCTGATCGGGTAGGCGCCGCGCTCGCGCAGGGCGTCGAGCACGGCGTCGAGATCGCCGACGGGGCGGCCATCGAGCCAGGCGACCAGCTCGCCGGCCAGCGCCTCGGGATCACCCGCGCCGGTCGCGGCGAGGGCCTCGACGCCGGCCCAGGTCGCGGCGGGCACGCCCTCGGGGGGCGGCGCGCTCATCCGCGCGCGAACTTCCGGTACTTGATGCGCTTGGGCACCACCGCGTCCGGACCGAGGCGGCGCTTCTTGTCCTCCTCGTAGTCCTGGAAGTTGCCCTCGAACCACACGACCGCCGAGTCGCCCTCGAAGGCGAGCATGTGCGTCGCGAGGCGGTCGAGGAAGTACCGATCGTGGCTGATGACCAGGGCGCAGCCGGGGAACTCGAGCAGGGCCTCCTCGAGCGCGCGCAGGGTGTCGACGTCGAGATCGTTGGTGGGCTCGTCGAGCAGCAGGACGTTGCCGCCCGCCTTGAGCAGCTTGGCCAGGTGCACCCGGTTGCGCTCGCCGCCGGACAGATCGCCCACCTTCTTCTGCTGATCGCTGCCCTTGAACCCGAAGGCGCCGACGTAGGCGCGCGAGTTCATCTGGTAGCGGCCCATCTCGATGACCTCGGCGCCGCCCGAGATCTCCTGCCAGATGCTGTGGTCGCCCTCGAGGGCGGCGCGGCTCTGGTCCACGTAGGCCAGCTCGACGGTGGGGCCGAGGCGCAGCGAGCCGCCGTCGGGCTGCTCCTGCCCGACGATCATGCGGAACAGCGTCGTCTTGCCCGCGCCGTTGGCGCCGATGATGCCGACGATGGCGCCCGGCGGCACCTTGAAGTCGAGGTCGTCGATCAGCAGGCGCTCCCCGTAGCCCTTCTTCAGGCCCTCGGCCTCGATGACCAGATCACCCAGGCGCTGGGGCGTGGGGATGCGCAGCTCCAGCTTGCCGCGGCGCTCCTCGTGCTGCTGGTTCATCAGATCTTCGAAGGCCTTCACGCGGGCCTTGCTCTTGGCCTGCCGGCCCTTGGGGCTCGACCGGATCCAGTCGAGCTCGTCGGCCAGCGCGCGCTGCCGCGCCGACTCGGCCTTCTCGGCCATGCGCAGCTTGTCCTGCTTCTGCTCCAGCCAGGTGGAGTAGTTGCCCTTCCACGGGATGCCGCGGCCGTGATCCAGCTCGAGGATCCACTCGGTCACGTTGTCGAGGAAGTAGCGGTCGTGCGTGATGAGCACGATCGTGCCGTGGTAGCTCTGCAGGTGCGCCTCGAGCCAGGCCACCGACTCGGCGTCGAGGTGGTTGGTGGGCTCGTCGAGCAGCAGCAGGTCCGGCTTCTCGAGCAGCAGCCGGCACAGGGCCACCCGCCGCCGCTCGCCGCCCGAAAGCGGCCCGACCGCCGCGTCCGACGGCGGACACCGCAGGGCGTCCATCGCCACCTCGAGCTGGCTGTCGAGCGACCAGGCGTCGACGGCGTCGATCTTGTCCTGCAGCTCGCCCTGCCGCGCGAGCAGCTTGTCGAAGTCGGCGTCCGGCTCGCCCATCTGCATGCCGATCGCCTCGAACTCGTCGAGCAGCGCCTGCGTGGCGGCGACGCCCAGCTTGACGTTGCCCATCACGTCGAGGCTCTCGTCGAGCTGGGGCTCCTGCGGCAGGTAGCCGACGGTGTAGCCCTTGGCCAGCCACGCCTCGCCGACGAAGTCGGTGTCCATGCCCGCCATGATGCGCAGCAGGGTGGACTTGCCGGCGCCGTTGCCGCCGATGACGCCGATCTTGGCGCCGGGGTAGAACGACAGGTGGATGCCCTTCAGCACCTCCTTGCCGCCCGGGTACACCTTGCGCAGATCGCGCATGTGATAGATGAACTGCTCGGCCATCGGCCGTCTCTCCCTCGCTGGCTTGGGCTTTCGAACGCGGCAGCATAGGTGCCGCGCGGCGCGCCCGCAAGCGGGGGCGTCGGGGGCAGCTTCGACGCCGCGGCGTCTGTTACACTCGCGCGTCTTTCCGGGGGCAAGTCGATGAAGCGAGCGGTGATCGTCTTGGGGCTGCTGTCCGCGGTGGTGGGCTGCGACGACGGCGACGGGGCCAGCGAGCCCGAGCAGGACGCGGCGGTGCAGGACGCCGCCCGGCCCGACGCCGAGGGGCCCGACGCGGCGCCGCCCGACGCCGGTGACCTGGACGCCGGGCAGGACGCCGCGTCCCCGGACGCCGTGGTGCCCGACGCAGCGGTCGACGCCGAGCCGGGCCCCGACGCGCGCCCGCCGCGGCGCCCGGACCTCCTGCCGATGCCCGGGCCGGCCGACCTGCCCGGCGCCCCCGATCTCACCGTCCCCGTGCCCGCCGGTCGGGCGCGCGCCGGCCGCATCGACGACCCGGCCGAGGTGCCCACCGGCAACGAGGCCCGCTGCGGCGAGGGCAGCTTCCGCCTCGACAACGCCCGTATCAGCGCTTGCGTGGAGGGCTTCACCACGTTCAGCCTGCTCACCTATACGGGCGGCGGCCTCGTGGATCTCGCGTGGGCCGACCGCCCCGGCAGTGATCGCTTCGAACAGCTCGTCGTCGCGCCCGGCCTCGGCGAGGTGGGGGCCGAGATGATCGGCATCGTGGCCGACGGCGCCGACGGCGGGTCGGCGGTCGTGCAGGTCGTGGGGCGCGCCGGCGGTGGGCGGCTCCTCCAGGGCTACGTCGCCGGCAGCCTGGTGCCCGCGCCGGTCCGGGTGATTACGGAGTACGCGCTCGCGCCCGACGCCACCGAGATCGAGGTGCGCACCTGGCTCGAAGGCGAAGGGGCGCAGGGCGCCTTTCTGATGGCCGACATGGCGCTGTTCGGCGACCAGACGCGGTCCTTCGTGCCGGGCACGCCGCTCGAGGGGGCGCTGCCGCGGGTGGCGCCCTTCCTCGCGGCGCAGGGTGAGGGTATCGCCTACGGCTACCGGAACCTCGTCGGCGACGTCACGGCGTACACGCTGCCGATCGACGACTTCCCGGTGACGCCCATCAATCTGGGCCAGGCGACGGTGCGCTTCGGCGACCTGGTGCTCTTCGAGCGCTCCGTGATGATCGCCCCCGACATCGAGGCGCTGCGGCCGGCCGATCCCGAGGCGGTGGACGTCGCCGTGCGTGGCCCAGCCGGCGCCGTGGTGCGCATCGACGACGGTGAGAAGCTGGTGACCGAGATCGTCATCGGTGACGAAGGCGTGCGGATCGCACGGCTGCGGCAGGGCAGGTTCCGGGCGTCCTCGGTGGGTTGGTCCGGCGGCGACGTCACGGGCCAGGCCTTCGAGGTCGGCGCCGCCGGGGCCGAGGTCGTGCTGGCCCTGGCGCAGGCCGGCGATCTGCACGTCACCGTCGAGGATCAGCACGGTCGCCGACTGGCCGCCAAGCTCTGGATTGAGCCCGCCGGCGGCGGCGCGCGGCGCATCGAGTTCGTGGTCGACGAGGGCACCTTCGCCCTGCCGGCGGGCGAGTGGCGGGTCGTGACCAGCCGAGGGTGGCACTACGGGGCGGATGATCGGGTGGTCACGATCAACGCGGGCGGCGCGGTCGAGCACGCGGTGGTGCTCGACGAGGTGATCCCCTTCGAGGGGTGGACTTCCGGCGAGTTTCACCAGCACGCGACGCCCAGCACCGACAGTGACACCTCGCTCGATCGCATCGTGCTGATGAACCTGGGCGACGGCGTCGGCTTCATGGTGCCCAGCGATCACGACGTGCAGGCCGATTACGCGGGCCACGTCGCCCGGATGGGCCTCGGTGACCGGATCACGGTGCCGATCACCGGCGTGGAGATCTCACCGGTCGTCGCACACATCGGCGCCTACGGTATCCCGCTCGACGCGCTGCCGGCGGCCGGCGGGGCACCACCGCGCGCGGTGCACGAGGACGGGCGCTGGCGCCTTCTCACCATCCCGGAGTTGGTGCAGGCGTCGCGTGATCTCGGCGCGCGCGTCGTGCAGCTGAACCACCCGCGTGCGTCCCAGGGGCTGTTCGATCTGGTGGGCTACCGACCGAGCATCGACGTCGGCACATTGGCCGAGCATCCCCAGTGGACGCTCGATTTCGAGACGCTCGAGGTGTTCAACGACAGCGAGGGGTACTGTGACGTGCTCGCCGACTGGCTGGGGCTGCTCAACCAGGGCCACACGATCACGGCCGTGGGCAACTCTGACACCCACAGCGTGGGGCGACCCGCCGGCTTCCCACGCAACTACCTGCGGACGGCCGCGGACGTCCCGCAGGGGGTGACCGGCGACGAGGTGACGGCCGCGCTTCGCGGCGGCGCGGTGATGGTGGGGGGGGGCGCGATGGCCGACCTGCCCGACGGTCCTCTGCCGGGCAGCATGGTGCGCGTCGATGGTGACACCTACCGCGCGCGGGTTCGCGTCCGTACGCCCCCCTGGGCCAAGGCTGACCGCCTGCTCGCTTTTCACAACGGCCGCGTGGTGGTGGATCGCGCGCTCGACACGGTGGACGCGGACATCGTCGACCTCGACGCCGTCATCGACGTGCCGGTCGACGCGGATGGCCCGCTGGTGTTCCTGGTGGTCGGCACGCCCCAGCTGCCCTACGTGCGGCAGGGCGCGCCGCTGTTCGCGCTGATCAACCCGCTGTGGCTCGACCACGACGGCGATGGGGCCATCACGCCGGTCGGTGCTGGGCCGATCGAGCTGCCGCCGCTGTCGCTCTGTCGGTAAGGCAGCCGCGCGGTGATTGGGCGGCGGCTGGGCGGGTCGAGCACGCAGCCGCCGAGGGCTGCGCCGTGCTTGGGCCGGACGGCCCGGGCGACCTCAGCTCGAGGTGAGCCGGCCGTTCGCCTTCTTCTTCAGCGCGCTGCCCATCCGGCGCCGCGCCTTGGCCAGCTTGTGCTTGCGAGCGGCCTTGCGGCGCGCGGTGTTGTTCCGCTGCTTCTGCGTCTTCATGTCGTGCTCCCGGTGGAAACGTCAGGCGCGGCAGAGTGCCAAAGAGGGGAGGGCGGCGTCAAGCGGTCGTGTGCCGACGCGGGTGCTCTCGAGGCAGCACGGCGCGGGTCGAACGGGCTCTCACCGTCAGTCGTGTGCTCGGGCGGTGGCTCTCGAAGCGGCAGGGCGTCGATCAACCCGGCTGTCAGCGGTCAGCGGTCAGCTCTCAGCCGGGCTCCGGGCGTTGTGCCGAGCTCGACGTCGGCGGCGGAGTCGATGCGCAGTGAGCCGCACGGCCTGACGTCCGCGGGCACGGGCGGTCGCGTTTCGAGTGTCCGCCGTGGTTGGGCGCGCTGTCCCGGCTCAGTGATCTTGGCACCCACGCGGCGACCGGCGCGGCGGAGCTGACCGCTGACAGCTGACCGCTGACAGCCCGTTGGACCGGCTCGGCGATCGAGGCGGGAGGGGGGAGGCAAGGGCAAGGTCAAGGTCAAGGTCAAGGTCAAGGGCCCTTCGGGCGGGGCCCTTCGGGCGGGGGCGCAGGGCGCGCCCCCGGCCGGGACGGTCGTCAGGGGGCGACGACCGTGAAGGCGGGCCAGCAGTCGTTGGGCTGAATGCGGCCCAGGCCCGGGATCTCCGGCCACTCCGCGCGGGGCGGGCAGGGGTCGATGTCCGGGTTGGCGCCCAGCAGCGCGCAGGCGCCGTTGGGGTTCACGTCGAGGTCGGTGGGCACGACGCGCACCGAGTAGTCGACGCGGTTGCCATCGCCCACGAACGCGCCGCCGGCCAGCCAGATGTGCAGGCGAGCGTCCATCTCGACGTCGCCGCCGCGGACGTTGATGCACTGCTGGCTCAGCTGGCCCAGCTCGCTCTTGACGTAGTTGCTGAACTCGTCGGCCGGATCCTCGAACAGATCGCCGTACAGCTCCATGGCCAGCTGGCCCTCGCTGCCGAACGAGTAGTCGATGACGATGGTGCGGTCGGTGTTGGCGGGCACGGTGATCTCGTACCAGTCGCCGTCCTGGCGGTTCCGCTCGTTGTCGCAGATCCACGCGTCGCACAGACCCACCTGGCCGGCGCCGAGGAAGGTCGGGTTGTTCTGGTCGTCGTTGCTGTCGCCCAGCTCCTGCCAGTCGTCGGTGCAGGGATCGACGGCCGGCTGGACCGTGACGGCCAGGTTGTAGGCCGACTC
>JAUHXL010000630.1 GCA_030426945.1 bacterium | reverse complement strand
CCACCTCGTCTCCCCGCACCATGCCGAGGCCGGTGCGCGCGTGATGGAGGCTCTCGTCGGGATCGCTGCGCAGACGGCGGATCGCCTCGCGCAGCTCGCCGGCCTGCGCCGCGAGCTGCTCGTTCTGCGCGCGGACCCGCGCGAGCTCCGCGCGGAGCTCCGCGTTGCGGGTCTGCAGCTCCGGATCGATCGTCCAGCGCGAGAAGCCGAAGACGGCGCCGGCCAGACCAGCGAGCAGGACGGGTGGCCCGAGCCACCGCAGGAGGGTGCGCATCATGTCGTCGGGTGTAGCACCATGAAGGCGTCCCGAAAAGGGGGTCGTGCCCCGCCCCCTTCGGTCAGTTCGCGCCGCGCAGCTGCGCGCTGATCTTCAGGCGCGATGCGCGCGCGATCTCCATCACCTGCGCGATGCGCCCGTAAGACGCCCGCTGATCCCCGCGGATGAGCACGACGGTGCGCGGGTTGTCGTTGGCCGCCTTGAGCAGGCGCACGCGCAGCTCCTCGAGGCTGACCTTCTCGTCCGCGCCCACGAAGATGCCGCCCTCGGCGTCGACCGCGATGGCGAAGTCGTCGTACTCCATCGCCGCCGCCTCGAGGCTCGACTCGGGCAGATCAACGGGCACCTGCGGGGCCTTGGGGGTGCTCTGGCTGACGTAGCTCGAGGTCAGCAGGAAGAAGATCAGGAGCTGAAACACGACGTCCACCAGCGCGGTGATGTCGACCACCGTGGCGGCGCGGCGGCGTACGCCGCTGGGGCCCGCCCGGAAGTTCACGCGGCGCCCTCGTCCCCGGCGGGCGTCACGGTGGGCTCACCGTCGGCCGCCAGCAGGTCGAGCAGGTCGAGGCAGACCTCCTCCATCTCGATGGCCAGCCGGTCGACGCGCGACAGCAGGAACTTGTAGCCGAGGAAGGCCGGGATCGCGACGGAGAGGCCGGCGGCGGTGGTCATCAGGGCCGCCCAGATGCCCGAGGCCAGGCTGGCCGGGTTCACCGGCCCGGCGGCGTCGCCCACCTCGGCGACGACCGTGCGGAAGACGTCGATCATGCCGACCACCGTGCCCAACAGCCCCAAGAGGGGCGTCACCGCCGCGATGGTGCCCAGCACCTCGACGAAGCGGCTGAGGTGGGTGACCTCGATGCGCCCGACCTCTTCGAAGGCCTCCTTGATGACGTCGCGGGCGCGGCCGGCGTGACGCAGGCCCGCGGCGACCACCACCGACGCCGCCGAGCGGTTGCCCTCGCAGAGGGTCAGCGCCTCGGGCGCGCGGCCCTCGCGCACCTTCTTGCGCACCAGCTGCAGGAAGTCGCGCGGGATGACCCGACCGCCACGCAGCGCGACGACGCGCTCGATGAAGACGGCCAGGGCGACCACCGAGAAGGCCAGGATGGGGACCATGAGGACCCCGCCCTGCTTGAGGAACGCGAACAGATCGCTCATCGGCCTCCCTCGGCCAGGCTACGCACCCGCCGACGTAGGTGGTCGACCGGCGTGAGGCCCACGTAGGTCTCGACGTGCCGGCCCTGCGGGTCGATCAGGAACGAAGCCGGGATGGCGGCCAAGGCGCCGAAGGGCGTCTGGCCCTGCAGCATCGCGCGGTCGGCCAGCAGCACCGGGAAGCGGATGCGCAGCAGGTCGACGAAGGGGGGCAGCAGCGCCTCGGGCGTCGTGTCCAGGCTGACGCCGAGGACGACGAAGTCGGGCAGCGCTTGCTCGCCGTGGGCCAGATCGTCCAGGACCGGGATCTCCTCGAGGCAGGGGGTGCACCAGGTGGTGAAGAAGTGCACCAGCACCACGCGCCCGCGATAGTCGGACAGACGCGCCGTCGTGCCGTCCAGGCGGGGCAGCTCCAACACCACCGTGCGCGCGGCGCCCCCGTGCGGCCCGCCGATGGGCGGGGGCACGCCCGGCAGGGGCCGCGCGCCGCCGCAGGCGGAGAGGGCGGCGGCGATCACCAGCGCGGTGATGCCCCGACAGGTGGGCTGAACCGGCGACACGCGCCGCAGTATGCCGACGCGCGCACCCGCGGGCAACGTGGCCGCGGTCGGGGCGCCCGCTGCGCGTTCGGGGCGCTTCGCGGTGCGCGCCCCCGAATGCTCGATGCGCAACGGGCTGCTGCCCCGCGCGTGCTACATTGCCGCGCATGCGAATCTGGATGGTCGGCCTTCTCACCCTGTGCGGCGCCCTCGCCGCGATGGCCTGCGGCGACGCGGATCTGCGCCTCGGGCGCAGCGCGCTCGCGCAGGGCGACTATGGCCGGGCGGTGTCGGCCTTCGAGCGCGCCGAGGCGCGACTGGGCCGCACGCCCGACGTCGCCGCGGGGCTGGGCGCCGCGCACCGGGCGCGCGCCGGGCTGCTGCTGACGGCCGGCCAGTGTGACGCCGCGCGCGAGGCGCTGCAGGCGGCGGAGCAGGTCAGCCCGCCCCTGCTGGTGGATCACCAGGGCCTCTTCGAGTGCGCCGCCGCGCAGGGCGCCCCACCGGACGTGCAGGTGGCCTACCTCGAGCGCATGCGCGCCCTGGGCGACGAGCGCGTCAGCGTGGTGCACACCCTCTTCCGCTTCGAGCTCGCGCTCGAGCGCCACGCGGACGCGCTCGAGCGCGTGCCCACGCTCGAGCGCCACTTCGCCCTGACCCTCGAGGATCGCCGCCGCCTGGCGCGGGTCTACGAGTCCGAGGGGCAGGCCGAGGCGGCGCTGACCCAGCTGCGGGCGCTGCCGCACAGCGAGCGCCGCCACCCGCTGATTCGACTGAAGGAGGCCGAGCTGCTCGAGGCGCAGGGCGAGGTGGAGCCGGCGCACGGCATCCTGCGCTCGCTGACCGTCGAGCACCCCCAGAACCCGGTCGTGTTCATTCGCCTCGCCGACTTCCTGCGGCGGCGCGGCGACGACGGGGCGGCGCGCGCGGTGCAGGCCCACGCGGACGCGCTGCGCGGCATCGAGCACGCCCCCCGCGAGCTCCGCCCGTTGCGGAAGAGCCGCCGCTGACGCGCGCCTCGTCGCCGTGCCGTGGACATCGCCGTCGACAGCTGCCGCGCGCGGCGCGCCGCCTCAGCGCTCGGCCTTCGCCGCCATGGACGGCCCGGCGCCCACGCGCCGCCGCCAGTCCAGGCTGTCGGGCGCCAGGTCGCGGGCGCAGGCGCGGGTGTGGGCGCCGTCGCTGCGCAGCAGCACCCCCTCGTAGCGGTTGCAGCCGAGCGTGCCGCCCCCGGTGAACACGACCCCCACGCGATCCCCCACCAGGAGGTTGTCGTCCAACACCACCCCGGCCCCGACCCGCGCGACCGCCGGCGCCGGGCGCGCGGTGCGCGAGACGTGCTCGATGCGGTTGCCCACCAGATCCGCCGAGCCCGGCCCCTCGACGAAGACCGCGGCGCTGGCCTGGCCGGTCCCCAAGGCGCGCAGGCGGTTGTGGCCGATGTGCACCGATCCGCGCACGCCCCGCACCACGACGGCGACGTCGCCGCCCTCGACGACGCTGTCGCGCAGGGACAGCGCGCGCGCGCCCTGCACCCAGAGCCCCGTGTCCACCCCGCGCAGCAGGCTGTCCCGGACGCGCACCCGCGCGGCGCCCTCGACGTGCAGCGCCGTGCCGCCGCGCAGGGTCACCCGGTCGAGGGTCAGCGCGCCGGCGCCCAGGTGGGTGAGCGCGACGGCGTCCGCGTCGATGGTCAAGGCGCGCAGGCTCAGGGCCCCGGCGCCGTCGACCACGACGCCGCCCTCGATGCGGGCGCCCGGGGTGCCCTCGACCACGACCGGCGCCCCGGGGCGCAGCGTGATCGGGCCCGCGTAGGCGCAGCCAGGAGCCAGCCGCAGCACGGCCTCGGGCGGCGCGGACGCCACCGCGTCCTCGATGGAGGCGCCGCACGCCACGCTGATCGCGCCCGAGCTCATCGCCGCCCACACGAGCCCCCAGACCACCATGTCGACCCTCCCGCCGCGTCTGAGTGCAGCGTCGGAGGGCGCGGTCGCAGGGTGTAGGCCTGGGTGTGTCGATGACCCAGGGTTCGGTACGGCCCGGTCCGGGTCGCGCGCGGGCGGGTCAGGGGTAGAACGGCACCGTCGTCACGCTGTACGAGCGCCGGTTGCCGAAGCCGATGTCGCTGTACGAG
>JAUHXL010000629.1 GCA_030426945.1 bacterium | reverse complement strand
CCCCTGCGCTTCATCGTCTTCTTCACGCCCAACGGCACCAACCCCGAGACCTGGTGGCCGCCCGAGGGCAGCACCGAGCGGGACTGGATCCCCGGCCGTGTGCTGCGCCCATTGAGCGCCTTCCAGCAGCGCCTGACGGTCCTGCGCGGCGTCGATCTGCGCTCGGCCGAGAAGGGCCCCGGCGAGCCGCACCAGAAGGGCATGGGCGCGGTCCTCACCGGCACGCACCTGCAGGCGGGGAACTTTGTCGGCGGCGACGGCACGCTGGCCGGCTGGGGCAACGGCGTCAGCCTCGATCAGGTCATCGCCCGCCACATCGGCCGCGACACGCGCCTCGCCAGTCTCGAGCTGGGCGTCCGCGTCACCGGCAGCGAGGTGCGGCACCGGATCAACTACACCGCGCCGGCCAACCCGCTGCAGCCCATCGAGCAGCCCAGCATCGCCTTCGCGCGCCTGTTCGGCGCCACCACCGGCGCCCAGGAGACCCTGCGCCGGGTGCAGCTCCAGCGCCGCAGCGTGCTCGACACCGTCTATCGGCAGTTCGGCGAGGTGCGGAAGCAGGTCGGGGCGGCCGACCGCCTCAAGCTGGACGCTCACGCGGCGCTGGTGCGCGATCTCGAGCGCCGCCTGCGCATCGAGACGCCCGCGGCCTGCGACCGGCCGGATCCGCCCGGCCCCGAGGCGCTGACCGAGGACAACATGGCGCGCCTCGTCCGCCTGCAGACCGATCTGGCGTTGGTCGCGCTGGCCTGCGATCAGACGCGCGTGGTGACGCTGCAGATGTCGAGCGGCGCCAACAACATCCGCTTCCCGCACCTGGACAGCTATCAGGACGATCACCAGCTCAGCCACGCCGGCCCCAACGACGTCGTCGCCAAGGAGGAGTGGGCGCGGCGCCAGACCTGGTACGCCGAGCAGCTGGCCTACCTGCTCGAGCGCCTCGACGCCATCGAGGAGGGCGACGGCACCATGCTCGACCACACGGTCGTGCTGTGGTGCAGCGATCTCGCGCAGGGCAACACGCACAGCCACGACGACATGCGCTTCCTGCTCGCCGGCGGCCTCGGCGGCCGCCTGGACACCGGCCGCTACGTCCAGCTCGATCGCGCCTACCACAACGAGCTGCTGCTGACGCTGGCCCAGGCCTTCGGCGTCCCCGGCGACACCTTTGGCGACCCCGACTACTGCCGCGGCCCGCTCGACACCCTGCGCGCCTGACGCCCGCCGGGAGGGTCTCGCCCGCCGCGCTGGGTGTGGCCTCCGCGCCTCATGGGGCGCGGCCGACTCGGGACCGTGGACTCCCGCAGCGGGTGAACGTCGATCAGGCCGCACCCCGCGGCGTGGTACGCCCTTTGCCTTGGCGTCGTCGCTCGACGGGTCGACGAGGGGGAGAGAGGCCATGCGTACCCTGGTCTGGGTGGCCGCTGCACTGATTGTGTCGTGTGCGTCCGGGCCCCGCTCGGACGAAGCGCCGGCGGGGCCGGACGGGGGCGACGGGGGCGAGGTCACGCCGCCCGCGGACGCGCGGGCCGCGGCCCCCGATGGCGCGACCGACGCCGGCCGCGGGGTCGAGCCGAGCGACGGGGGATCAGGGGCCCGCGACGCCTCCGCGGCGGTCCCGCCGGCCGCGGAGGGCGTCGAGTGGCTCGGGGCCGAGAGCGTCTGGAGCGCGCTCACGTTGGTCGAGGCCGAGCCGCCCCCGGGCTGGAGCGCGCCCGACTTCGAGCCCGAAGGCTGGACCGCCGGCCGTGTGCCCTTCTACGTCTGGGGCGCCCGGGACGGCCGCGTCCAGGCCCAGCTGACCGTCGACAACCACTACGCCCTCTACGCCGGGGCCCCCGACGGGCAGGGGCTGCGACGCCTGGGCGGCAACACCGCCGTCGATTGGCTGCCGGTCGACACCTTCGAGGCCGATCTCGAGCCGGGTGAGCACCTCTACGTCGCGGGCTGGGAGCCCCCCGAGGACACCGCCAGCGTGCAGATGTTCGTCGCCGAGGTGACGCTGCCCGACGGGCGGCAGATCGTGACGACGCCCGACGTGTGGGGCGCGCTGCTGGGTCCCGAGGGCGCGAACCCCGCGCTGACCGACGAAGAGGCGCCGTCCGCGGCGCGCCTGAGCCAGATGGTGGCCGACGGCGGCTGGGTGCGCCCGGCCGGGGTCGCCGACCTGGGCGTTCTGCCCTGGGGTGATCGCCTGCTGGGCGTCTTCGAGGGACAGCCCCAGCTGATCTGGATCGACACCCTCGAGGGCGCGTCGCAGACGAACACGTCCGAGACCTTCGCGCTCTTCGGCACGTGGGCCCCCGTCGTGGGGCCGGCCGGGCGAACCCGCCTGTCCTACGGGGCCGAGACGCTCTTCCGGGCGACCTTCGACCACGAGGGGGCGGTGGGCGCGTGGACGCCGACGCTCGATCTGTGGGTCGACGACGGCGCGATCGTCTACCTCAACGGGCGCGAGGTCAGCCGCGTGAACGCGCCGGTGGACGCGTGGCCGGCCGCGCAGCAGGGCGAGCCCGCCTGGCTTCGGGGCATCGCGCTGCCCACCGATGCCTTGCGGCCGGGCCGGAACGTGATCGCGGTGGCGGTCCGGCAGGCCGACGACGCCGACGACGATCTGCGCTTCGATGCGCGGCTGAGGGGCGTCCCGGCGGCGGGCGCGGGCGAGGACGCCGGCGTGCCGGTCGACGCGGCCCCGCCGCCCGCGGACGCCGCCCCCCGGTGGGACGCGGCGCCGCCGCCGGACGCCGCGCCGCCGCCGGTCGACGCGGCGCCGCCGCCCATGTGCCTCGAGGCGCGCGCGCCGTGCGCCGACGACGCGGCGTGCTGCGGCGACCTGTTGTGCGGGCAGACCACCCTGGGGCAGGTCTGCTGCGGGGGGGACGGAGCCGCCTGCGCGACGGCCAACGGCGAGGACTGCTGCGGCGACCGCCTGTGCCTCGACGGGCGTTGCGTGGCGCCCCCGGCCTGTCGCCCGGCGCGCGAGGCCTGCGAGGGCGACGCGCAGTGCTGCGGCGACCTGCTGTGCGGGCAGACCACGCTCGGGCAGGTCTGCTGCGGCGGCGAGGGGGCGGCCTGCGCCACGCCCAACGGCGAGGACTGCTGTGGCGACCGCCTTTGCTTCGACGGCCGCTGCGTCTCGCCGGCCAACGCGGTGCCGGTGTTCAAGGCGCCGCTCCCGTGCGGTCAGTCGTGGACCTACAGTCACCACAATCAGGAGGTCCGCCTGGCGCTGGACTTCATCAACAACAACGGCGCCACCGACGGCGCGCCGACGGTCGCGTCGGCGGGCGGCATCGCGTACCAGCGCAACCAGCCCAACGGCGCGGGCCTGTACATCGTCATCGATCACGGCGGTGGGTGGACGACCTACTACTTCCACCTGTCCGCCTTCCTGGTCGGCGACGGGCAGCGGGTGACGACCGGCCAGCCCATCGGCCTCGTCGGCAACACCGGCAACTCGTTCGGGGCGCACCTGCACTACGAGCAGCTGCGCAACGGCGTGGGGCAGGTGATTCACATCAACGGGGTCTCGTTGGCGCCCTACCCGGGCGTCTACGGGCAGCGCAGCCTCGTCAGCGACAACTGCCCATGAGCGCCCAAGGCGTTCGAAGGGGCGCCGAGCGCAGCGGCCCGGCGCCCGCGTCGAGGCGCCGCGGCGCGACGCGGGGCGGTCATGCGCTGTGGGCGGGCCTGCTGCTCTGGGGCGCGCTGCAGGGGTGTGAGCCGCCGGCGTCGTCCACGGCCCCCCTGGCGGCGCCCCCCGAGCTCGCGACGAGCGCGTGGTCGCTGACCCGCGATCAGCGCATCGCCCGGTACGCGCAGATTCGAGACGCCGCCGCGGCGCGCGGACTGACGCGGACGGGCTACCTGCTCGCGGGCATCGCGCACGCCGAGACCGGCCTGGCGCACTGCTGGTCCGAGGCGACGTGGGCCTGCCAGGGGCCGGCCTCGGTGGACTGCGGCGGCGGGCCGGTGATCGCCGGCGCGGGCGATGGCCCCTGCGCGCTGCGCGAGGGCGGGCTGGGCATGTTCCAGTTCGACGGCGGCACCTTCGAGCAGACGCTGCAGCGCGACGGGGTGGGCATCCTGACCGTCGCCGGCAACGTCAGCC
>JAUHXL010000628.1 GCA_030426945.1 bacterium | reverse complement strand
CCGTCGAACATGGCGCCGCGGATGCGGTGGCGGGCGAAGACCTCGAAGTGGACGCCGCGCCGGGGATCGAAGCGTTCACGCGCCTCGAGCAGGCCCAGGTGTCCATAGCCGACCAGATCATCGACCGCGACCGCGTCGCGCGGCACGAGCCGGTGGACCCGGGCGGCTTCGATGCGCACGAGCCGGAGCAGGGAGGGCGGCAGATCGGCGGGAGGGGCGCGCAAGACGGACGATCAGCGGGCGGCCGGGCAGCCGGCTCCCGGACGGCGCGGCGCCCGGTGGTCGCGGAGCTGGTGTCGCGTCGTGCCCATGGTGCTGCGCCCGTCCGAGGATCACGTCAGGGGAAGATGCCCCGCTCGCGGTAGACCGTCTGAATGCGGTTGAGGCTGTGGCAGTAGGCCGCCGTCCGGTTGTCGACCGCGCGCTCGACGGCCATCCGGCGCATCGTCGCGTAGGCGGCGGTCATCATCGTGTGCAGGCGGCGGTCGACGTCCTCGAGCGTCCAGGTCTCGGCGCGGCGGTTCTGCAGCCACTCGAAGTAGCTGACCGTCACGCCGCCCGCGTTGGCGAGCACGTCCGGCAGCACGTCGATGCCGCGCGACTGCAGGATCTCCTCGCCCTCCAGATCGGTGGGCCCGTTGGCGCCCTCGACGACGACCTTGCACTTCATCAGCGGGGCCGTCTCGCCGGTGATCTGCATCTCGAGCGCCGCCGGGATGAAGATGTCCGCGTCGGTGGCGAAGAAGGCCTCGCGGTCGATGACGGTGGCGTGGTCGTAGCCCGCCACGCCGCCCTTGAGGCGGACGTGCTCGGCGAGGCGCTTGGGGTGCAGCCCCTCCGGGTTGAAGACCGCGCCGGTGTGGTCCTGGACGGCGACGACGCTGGCGCCGAGGCGCGCGAGGATGCGCGCGGCGTGGCTGCCCACGTTGCCGAAGCCCTGAATGGCCACCGTCGCGCCGTCGAGGGTGAAGCCCCGCTCGCGGGCCCACTCCTGCAGCACGTACACGAGGCCCTGGCCGGTGGCCTTCTCGCGACCGCGCGAGCCGCCCGAGGTCAGCGACTTGCCGGTCACCACGCCGCGCACCGCGTTCTTCAGCGTGTGCGCGCCGGAGTTCATGTAGGTGTCCATCATCCACACCATGGTCTGGGCGTTGGTGCCCATGTCCGGCGCGGGGATGTCGTAGTCGGGGCCGATGTTGCTGCCGAGGCTGTGCGTGAAGCGGCGGGTGATGCGCTCGAGCTCCAGCTTGCTGTACTCGCGCGGATCGAACTTGATGCCGCCCTTGGCGCCGCCGAAGGGGATCTCGAGCAGCGCCGACTTCCAGGTCATCCAGGCGGCGAGCGCCTTCACCTCGTCGAGGTGCACCTCGTGGTGATAGCGGATGCCGCCCTTGTAGGGGCCCATGATGTTGTTGTGCTGGATGCGGTAGCCCTTGAAGAGCTTGTAGCTGCCGTCATCCATGCGGACGGGGAAGTTGACGATCAGCTCACTCTTGGGCTGGGTGAGGATCTGGTGAACGTCCGGATCGAGGTCGATGGCCTTGGCGGCTCGATCGAGCTGAGCCTGGGCGACCTCGAAGACGTTCATGCCGGGGGATGCGGATTTCTTGCTGCGAGCGGCCATGCCGGTCTTCCTCGGGGCGGGGGGAAACGGGGGATCATTGTCACGCGGCGCCATCGCAGGCAAGGATTGTGGCATCATCCGGTGCGCAGCGACGTGAGGTGGCCCCATGAGCAGCATCGACGGACCGGGCAGCGTCGGCGGGTCGAAGCCGGCGGCCCCCAGCGCGGTGGACGCCCCCCGGCGGGCCGAGGACGAGGCGTGGGTCGAGGGGGCCGAGGCCGCCGCCCCCGCGGACGCGGCGTGGGCCGCGATGTTCGACCAGGTGGCCGCGGAGCTGCAGGCCGGGCGCTTCGCCTCGCGCGACGACGCCGTCCGGGCCGCCGTGGCGCAGGTGCTCGAGCGCACCATGCCGACCCTGGACGCCGGCACGCGCAGCAGCCTGACCGAGCAGGTCAGCGCGGTCCTCGTCGACCACCCCGCGCTCTCGGATCGCCTCGACCGCCTCCTGCCTGCGGCGGGCGGCGATCGGTGAGGCTCGGTCTCTTCGCCCCGACCGCGGCGCTCGCCGTCGCGCTGTCCACGGCCGGGCCGGCGCCCGCCCGCGCCGACGAGCCCCCGTCCGCCACCGTGGTGGTGCTGCCCACCTCGGCCGCCGCCGACGCGGACGAGGTGGAGCGGCTCTGGGGCGCCCGCCTCGCCATCCGGCAGGCCAACGGCCTGGCCCTCGTCGACGTCGCCGGCCTGCTCGGCGCGGGTGACGGCCGGGCCGCCGACATCGACGGCGCCCGGGGCGCGCTCGCCGAGGGGCTGGCGGCCTTCGACGAGCTGGACGTCGAGCGGGCCACGCCCGCGCTGGTCGACGCCGCGGCGGTGTTGTCGCTGTTCCCGGAGGCCCGGGCCGAGGCCGTCGAGGCGTTGACCGCCCTGGCGCGGGTGGCGGGCGCGCAGCGGGACGCCGACGGCGCCGCGGACGCGCTGGCGCTCGTGTTGCGGCTGCGGCCGGACTTCGCGCTGGAGCCGGGCGCGCCCCCCTCGATGGCGCAGGCGCTGGCCGCCGCCCGCGCGCAGCAGGCCGCGCCGCCGGGCCGCCTGCGGATCGGCACCCGCCCCGTCGCGGCGGCCGTGTTCGTCGACGGCCGCTTCGTCGGCGCGAGCCCGACCCTGATCGACGGCCTGCCCGCGGGACCCCACCTGGTGGTGCTCGACGCCGACGGCTACCGCCGGGCACAGCGGGTGGTCGACGTGCCGCCGGGCGAAGGCGTGGCGCTCGATCTCGAGCTCGCCGTCGCGCGGAAGGGGCCCCTGCTCGCCGAGATCGGCGCGGGCCTGCTCGACCAGGTCGAGGCGGATCAGGTGAGCGCGCCCCTGCGCGACGTCCGCTCGCTGTTCCTGGCCGATCAGGCGGTGCTGCTGTCCGAGCGGGCAGGCGCGTGGGAGGCGCACCTGTACGATCTCAAGGCCGGGCGGCGCGTGCGGCGGGTGGCGCTGCCGCCCGATCGGGCCCCCGCGCAGGCCGCGGCCGAGGCCGTCTGGACGCTGTATCGCGGCCTCGACCCCCAGCGGCCGGGCCTGGCCGCCCCCGAGGTCGAGCCCGCGCCCGGGGTGGCCGGCGCGCCCTATTACCAGACCTGGTGGTTCTGGACCGGCGTGGCGGTGGGGGTGGCGGCCGCGATCACGGTGCCGGTCGTGCTGCTCGCCGAGGAGCCGAACGGGCTCGACAGCCGCCGGGGCGAGGGGAGCGTCGTCCTGCGCTTCTGACGACCCGGCCGGGCAGGCTCACCGGGTCAGCCGAGACCGGACGCCGGCTGCGCGAACCGCTGCATCCCACGGGGCGCCGTTGCCGGGCAGGCACCCTCGGGGAGAGCGCGGCCAGCTGTCGGGTACCCCGCGCCATGCCCAGCGGGCGCCCCGGCCCGCGACGGCGTCCTCTTCCCGCTGACCCCGTCAGAGGCGTTCCCAGAACGCTCGCCGGCTGCGCGGACCGTTGTCCCACCGGACCGCCAGCGCCTCGGTGGGCCCGTCCTCGACGTGACGCGCACGCCTCCGGCGGACCGCGGTCGGCGCCGGCGGCTCGTGACGGACCCCGGGCCGCTCGCGAGGGCGCGCGTCCCAAGGCGGATCGGCTGGCGCCGCTGCGCCGCTCTCTCGGGGAACACCCGCTCAGGGGTACTTGCGGAAGGTCGTCTCGCCCTCTTCGATCACCACCGAGATGGTGCCTCGGTAGGTCGGGGGCTCCTCGCGCACCAGCGTGACCGTGTGGGTCCCCGGCGGCAGCGGGTGCTTCAGCAGGGGCGTCCAGCCGACGTCCTTGCCGTTGATGAAGGCGCGGCCGGGCGGCTTGGCCATCAGCTTGAGGAAGCCGTCCTGCTTCGGCGCGGCGGGGGGCGGCGGCGCGGGCGGATCCGGATCGGCCGCGATGGGCCGCCGGTCCTGCGGGGGGCAGTCCTCGCCGCGGCAAGGCCCGTCGTCCTCGGGCGGCTCGACCGGATCGTCGCGGGGCGGCGGCCGGCGCACGGGCGTGGGGTCCGGCCGGCGCGCGGGGCGCACCGCCACC